>WTIP01000011.1:13776-20089 GCA_011525195.1 Flavobacteriales bacterium
CTTTTGCTTCAGCAGTCGCTTTTTTAGTAGTTGTTTTTTTTGGAGCCGCTTTTTTAGCTGGAGCTTTCTTTGCTGCGGTTTTTTTTGTTTCAGCGCTTTCTTCAGCTGCTGAATTTTCGGTTGGTTTTTTAGCCATTTCCGAGGGGTTTTGTATTCTGTAATCGGGAAATCCTTAGTTGCGACTCCAGAAGTTGTTTTAAAAAATTAAGCTGCTTTTCGGATTTTCCTCCCAACAAAAAGCGTGCAAATATAGGGCTAAAGAGTTGAGAAACAAATAATTTAAAAGATTTTTATGCCGCTATAGTGCTAACTTTTCTAGGACTTGGGCATAGAGGCGTTCAAAAACCTCCTCTATGGTCTGATCACTGACATCAATTTCTATAGCATCAGCAGCTTTTTTTAAGGGGGCTACCGAGCGAGTTTCATCTAGCGCATCTCTGCTTTTAAGATTCGTTAGTACTGCTTCAAGGGACTCTTCATGTCCCTGAGCTAATTGTTCTTCATAGCGTCTTTGTGCTCTTACAGACACATTAGCAGTAAGAAAAAATTTACAAGCGGCTTCAGGAAATACGACGGTTCCTATATCACGCCCATCCATTACAATTCCCTTATTGGCTCCTAATTCACGCTGTAATTTTTTAAGAAAAAAACGAATGGGTTCTTTAGCAGCCACTTGACTAACCAGATTATTAATTTCTGGCTTTCTAATAGCCGTGGTTACCTCAGTTCCATTTAAAAAAATTTGTTGGGCATCCGCTTTTCCTTCAAAGTGAATTTGAATCTGATCTAGAGACTGTTGTAATAAGTTGTAATCTATTTCTCCTATAGGTTCTTGCTGGTAGGCAAAAAGTGTAATTGCGCGGTACATAGCACCCGTATCTACATAGACATACCCCAGTTTTTTAGCCAGGCGTTTGGCTTGTGTGCTTTTACCTGTTGCGGCATGACCATCTATGGTAATTATCAATTTCTTCATTCCCTCAATTTACTATAAATTTTAGGATGAGATTAAATCTTTTGCATGGACTGCTTTTTGGGCAGTTATAGCAATAGAAATGACTTCGTGCATTTCAGCAACATAATGAAATTTAAGCCCTTTGAGGTACTTTGCATTGATTTCCTCTATATCTTTTTTATTTTCATAACACAAAATAATTTCTTTAATTTTTGATCGTTTTGCGGCCAATATCTTTTCCTTTATTCCTCCTACAGGCAGCACTTTTCCTCTTAAAGTAATTTCACCCGTCATCGCTAAGTTTTTCTTAACGCGTTTTTGAGTAAAAAGAGAGACCAAAGATGTCAGCATAGTGATTCCCGCACTGGGTCCATCTTTAGGGGTAGCCCCTTCGGGTACATGTATATGTATATTGTAGGCGTCAAAGTTAAATCCTGAAAGTCCCAACAAATCAGCATTGGCTTTGATGTATTCCGTAGCAATTGTGGCCGATTCCTTCATGATTTTACCCAAATTACCGGTTATACTCAAACTTCCCTTTCCTTTAGAAATGGCTGATTCAATAAATAAAATATCTCCCCCCACAGCAGTCCAAGCCAGACCAGTCACTACCCCTGCTACCAAGTTGTTTTCATACATATCACGGTGCACTTTTTCTGGACCGAGAATAGTTACAAGATCAGCTACCTCTGGTGTTACTTTATAAGCTTCTTCCATCGCAAGTGATTTCGCAGCATAACGAACCGCTTTAGCAACCTGTTTTTCCAAACCGCGAACTCCAGACTCTCGGGTATAGCCTTCAACTATTTTTTCAAGTACTGCTTTTTTTAGATTTAATTGTGTTTTTTTCATCCCGTGCTCTTTAAGCTGCTTAGGAAGTAAAAACTTTTGTCCAATCGCCGTTTTTTCTTCTATTGTATACCCACTTACTGCAATCATTTCCATACGGTCCCTCAATGCACGATGTATAGGCGCTAAACTATTCGCCGTGGCAATGAACATGACTTTGGAAAGGTCGTAACCCATTTCTAAAAAATTGTCGTAAAAACGAGTATTCTGCTCAGGATCCAAAACCTCTAAGAGCGCAGAGGCGGGATCACCTTGTGCCCCTGTAGCCAATTTATCTATCTCATCCAATACAAATACGGGATTAGAGTTACCTGCTTTTTTTAAACTTTGTATAATACGCCCCGGTAATGCACCGATATAAGTTTTTCGATGGCCGCGAATTTCGGCTTCGTCACGCATCCCTCCCAGGGAAATTCTTACATATTCTCTTCCTAAAGCTTCAGCAATCGATTTGCCTAGAGAGGTTTTTCCCACACCAGGAGGTCCGTGTATACAAAGTATAGGCGACTTCATATCGTTTCTCAACTTTAAAACTGCCAAATACTCGATGACTCTTTTTTTTACTTCCTCGAGACCAAAATGATCGCGATCCAGAATTTTTTGGGCTCTTTTCAGATCAAAATTATCTTTCGAGTAGGTTTCCCAAGGCAAATCAAGAAATAAATCCAAATAATTGCGTTGTACCGAATATTCGGCAACTTGTGGATTCATTCGTTGGAGTTTCATCAATTCTTTATCAAAGTGTTGTCCTACCTCTTCAGTCCATTTTTTTTCTTTGGCTCGCATGCGCATTTCTTCTACTTCTTCTTCATAAGAAACGCCTCCCAATTCTTCTTGGATAGTTTTCATTTGTTGATGGAGGTAGTATTCGCGTTGCTGGGAGTCCATTTCACTTCGTACTCGAGATTGAATATCGTTTTTTAAAGCCAACTTTTGATATTCTTCATTCATGTGTTTAAGACAACGCAATGCACGCTGATGTAAACTCACTTCTTTGAGAATGCTCTGCTTCTCTTTTACAGAAACATTCATATTCGAAGCCACAAAATTGATCAAAAAGGAAGGAGTTTGAATATTTTTAATTGCAAAGGCAGCTTCTGTGGGTATATTAGGGTTCTCTTGAATAATCTGTAAAGCCAAATCTTTGATTGAGTCGATGGTAGCTAAAAATTCTTTGTCATCTTTTTCAGGAAGGATATCCTGAACAGATTCAATCTCAGCTTTTAAATAAGGTTGCTCTTCAACGATAGACTTGATTTGGAAACGTTTTTTTCCCTGTATAATAATCGTAGTATTGCCGTCGGGCATTTTCAAGACCCTAAGAATTTGAGCCACCGTACCCATAGAATAAATATCCTTTGCTCCCGGATTTTCAATTTCTTTGTTTTGTTGGGCAACTACTCCGATGACTTTATCAGCATTATTAGCGTCTTTAATAAGCTTAATAGACTTGTCTCGCCCCGCAGTAATCGGGATAACTACGCCAGGAAAAAGCACTGTATTTCGCAAGGGTAAAATAGGGACTATCTCTGGTAAAGCTTCATTCTCCAAAGCTTCCTCATCTTCTGTAGACATCAGTGGGATAAGATCTGCATCGGATTCAATATCTTGCAGTGACAAGTTGTCAATAGTATTAAATAAGGATCGCGCCATAGTCTTTTTTTAGGTCATCTTGTCATTTGTTTAGCTCAAAACCTCTTTTTATAAAAAAAAATTAGGGTTTTAAAGCCTACAAATGATTGCTTACTAATAAGGTTCAATAGTTGTGCCATAAAAGTGTAGCTGAAGTGTAACAATTTGAAAAAAATACTTTCTTTATAAGTGAAGACGTCCTCGATTGAAATATCAAGATTTACATACAGAAGCCTTAATAAAAGCGTGTAAAAAGAAGAATCAAAACTACAGGTTCAGGAGATGTACTGATCCGAAATTAGGAACGTTTAAAAGGAATCCGTAACAACATCATTCCCCCTAGTATAAAAAAGACAATAAAGAATAAGATACTGTTGCGCATACTGCCAGATATATGATCAATTAAGCCAAAGCAAACCATTCCGATTACAATTCCAATTTTTTCTGTTACATCATAAAAACTAAAAAAAGAGGTCGTGTCTTGGGTTTCAGGCAATAATTTTGAATAGGTCGAACGAGAAAGCGATTGCATCCCCCCCATGACCATACCTACAAAACCGGCAACCACATAAAATTGTAGCGGGGTTCGCGTATAGTAGGCAACCACACACAGGATTGCCCAAATTGCGTTTATAGCAATCAGCACAGGGATATTTCCAAAGCGTTCAGAAGCACGAGCAGTTAATATGGCTCCAAAAATTGCAACCAACTGAATTAAGAGAATACTAACAATAAGCCCTACTGTCTTTTCACTTGAATCGGCCCAAGCAATTTCTTCTTCGCCAAAATAAGCTGCTACCAATAATACAGTTTGCAGGGCCATGCTGTACAAGAAAAAAGCAGGTAAAAATCGTTTTAAGCTGTTGTATTGATCGAGTTGCTTCCAAACCAGTTTTAGCTCCTTATACCCATTCCAAAAAATATCTTGGGTTACTTTCACTTCTCTGTTTCCTTTTGGTAAGTAATAAAAAGAAAATTGACTAAAAAAAGACCACCATATTCCGACCGAGATAAAAGAATACCGCATGGCCTTCATAGAAGCTTCAGCAGGAGTCCCGCTAATACCAAACCATTGGGGTTCCATAACCATTGCCAAATTAAAGAGCAAGAGCAAAACACTCCCGATATAGCCCATTGAAAACCCACGAGCGCTGGCGCGGTCTTGCTGTTCTGGATAGGCAATATCAGGAAGATAAGAATTATAAAAAACCAAGCTTGCCCATAATCCAATAAGTGCCATGAAGTAAAAAAACAACCCCAAATAAATTGTATCAAGTTCGAAGAAATAAAGTCCAATACAGGAAAGTGAACCCAAGTAAACAAAGAGCTTCATAAACTTCTTTTTATTGCCAATATAATCTGCAATGCCAGATAAAATAGGTGAAATCAGTGCAACAATGACAAAAGCAAATGCGGTAACAAAACTGATTACTGCTGTATTTTTAATTTCATAATCAAAAAAGGAGATGGTATTAATCTCCGAGAATAACGCCCCAAAATAGATGGGAAAAATGGCAGAAGAAATGACAAGTGCGTAAACAGAATTGGCCCAATCATAAAATGCCCAAGCATTGATGAGCTTTTTACTTCCTTTTTTTAAGGGTATTTTAAGTGTAAGCATAAATCTAATCTGTAAACAAAATAAGAGGATTTTTGTCAGTAAGCTCTATTTGATTTTATAAAACCCCAAATTTATCAAGCATAAAAGGATATAAAATGCTTATAATCAATGACTTAATATACTCTGTTTGATGAGTTTCTAAGAAGTCTTCACAAAATTTAAAAATTTTGAGGCGTCAGCTTATTGCATTTCACAGCTAAAAAAAGTTTGGTTAATTTTGAAAAAACTGAAAAATGAAAAACCTACTCCTTATTTGCCTGTTGGTTTCCTTGGTTTCCTGCCAAGGAAATGCACAAAAAGCGAAAGAAACCAAAACCTACGCAGTACAAAAATCGGATGCGGAATGGAAAGCTGAATTACCCGAAATGGCCTATTATGTGCTTCGAAAAGCAGGGACTGAACGTGCCTTTTCAGGTCCACTGAATGATAACAAAAAAGCGGGTACCTATGTGTGCGCTGGTTGTCAAGCACCCTTGTATCAATCGGAATACAAATACGACTCCGGATCAGGATGGCCCTCTTTTGACCGTGGTATCGATGACAACCTGGAATACGATGTGGACTACAAAATCGGTTACCCACGCACAGAACTCAAGTGCAATAAATGCGGAGGTCACCTCGGGCACGCTTTTAATGACGGGCCGCGAGAGACCACGGGAATGCGACATTGTATTAATTCAGCAGCGCTGAATTTTATCCCTGCTGATGAAACCCCCTAAATCCTATCCCATTCACAAGACAGAAGCGGAATGGAAAGCAGAGCTCGATAAAGAATCTTATCGTATTCTGAGAGAAAAGGGAACTGAGTACCCTTTTTCTGGGGTATATAATTCTCATTTTGAAGAGGGAGTATACTGCTGTAAAGGCTGTGACACTCCCCTTTACGATTCCAGTAGTAAATTTGACAGCAGCTGTGGATGGCCAAGCTATGACACTGCGCTAGAGGGGGCTTTAGAATTTATACGAGATACAAGCCACGGCATGATTCGAACTGAAATTGTCTGTGCGCAATGCGGGGGACATCAGGGTCATGTTTTTCAAGATGGTCCGACACCTACTGGAGAACGTTATTGTGTCAATTCTGCCAGCATTCGTTTTCAACCGAGGGAAAAATAAATGGCAATATTGACCTCAGTTTTGTAACTTTGCACAGAATTTAAACCGTTTTTCATGACAGCATATGACATTATAGTTTTAGGAAGTGGACCGGGAGGATACGTCACTGCAATTCGTGCATCTCAATTGGGATTTAAAAC
>WTIP01000137.1 GCA_011525195.1 Flavobacteriales bacterium
ATACAACTACGCGCTGGGATAATTATTTTAGACTATCAAACAAGTGAAGTTAATGCAGGTCGTATTCTACAAGATTCCACTCTTGTCCAATACCCTTATTTCAAACAAGGAGGTAATGAAGTCTATCCGGATTCGATAAGATTTAATTTCGATACCCAAAAAGCGTTGATTTGGAATTCAAAATCGGGACAAAATGGGATGGATATTTTTGCCGCGCTTACCAAAAAACAAAATGATTCGGTTTATTATATCAAAGACGCACGTGTGAGTACGGCGGGTAAGCTGGTTGGCGGGGAAGAAGGCGAAGGAATCGATTACTATTTTAAAGTGCGGAAAGGAAAAATTATTCCTGGGGGGAAAATTATTTCAGGAGTAACAAATATGTTTATTGCGGATGTTCCCACACCCGTCGGGGTCCCCTTTGCCTACTTTCCCTCATCGCAGACTAAAGAATCAGGATTCATCATTCCCTCAGTGGGTGAAAGTAACTTAAGGGGGTTTTATATTCAAAATGGGGGCTATTATCTTGCCTTATCAGATTATTTTGATTTTACCCTTATCGCTGATTATTACACCAATGGAAGTTATGGCTTTAGAGGAGACACCCAATACAATGTGCGCTATAAATACAGAGGGAGTTTTAGCTTTCGCTATGAAAATTTAATCAATGAAGCGCGTGGGCTTCCAGATTATTCTAAATCTACCGTTTTTAATGTACGTTGGAACCACAGTAAAGATCCTAAGTCAAGTCCAAATTCTACTTTTTCTGCCTCTGTTAATTTTGGAAGTAGTGATTATTACAGGCAGTCTGTAAATCAATTAAATTCACCCAATTTTTTAAATAACAACCTAAGTTCATCTATTTCTTACTCTAAATCCTTTCCAGAATACCCCAGGGTCAATATTTCACTGACCACAGCCATGTCACAAAATTCAAAGTCAAAGTCGGTAAATTTAACCTTGCCTACTTTCCAGGCCAATATGGAGCGTATTTATCCTTTTGCACCTAAAGTAGGTGCCAAAAAAGGCCTTTTTCAAAATATCAATTTCCAATATACCAGTAGAGCTGAAAATCGGATCATTACTACTGAAGACAATTTATTTGGTCCACGCATGTTCGACAATGCTAAGAGTGGAATGAAACACTCGATCCCATTGAGTACCAATTTTAAATTATTCAAATACCTAAGTATGTCTGCAAGCGCTAATTATGATGAAATTTGGACCCAAAATACAGTTCGCTTTTCAGACTATAATCAAGAGTTAGGATTTGCGGTTAAAGACACTATCAATAAAATTGGAACATTTAGACAATACAACCTCAGCGCCTCTTTAGGAACCACTATTTACGGTACAGTCAATTTTGGAGAGGATAAAAAAATACAATCGATTCGACATACGGTAAGGCCTGCAATAAGTTATACCAATAGACCGAGTTTTGAACAATATTATGATACTTATATAATTGATGCTGAAGGAAATTCAGCTGAATATACGCCTTATCAAAATAGTCTTTTTGGAACCCCATCTAAGGCGCTTTCAAATAGTATGGGTATAAGCATTGGAAATAATTTTGAAGCCAAAGTGCGGGATAATGATTCCACGGCTACAGGGCCCAAGAAAATAGTATTACTCAACAACCTCAATCTTGTAACCTCTCATAATTTTGCTTCAGATTCTCTGCGTTGGAGTCCGCTCAGGGTCTCTACTGGAATGTCATTACTTAAAGGAAAAATGAGTATTAATTTCGGAAGTACTTTTGACCCTTATACACTAGATGAAAATAAAGTACGCATTAATAAATATCACATCACTAATGGTGGGGGGCTGTTACGTCTTACCAGTGCAAATGTCAATATGAATTATTCTTTCTCAAGTACCCAACTGGAAGGAAAAGAAAGAGATGAGGTCAATGAACGCAGTCAAAGAGAAGCTACCTCTAGTGGCGGGAGAGATGATGATCTCTTTGGTCAAGCAGAAGATTTTGCAGATCGAAGGATGAATGATCAAGAAAATAGTCAACCAGCACCTACCTACCCCAGTTACAGGTCCAAAATTCCTTGGAGTCTTAAACTCGCATATTCACTAACCTATAATAACAATAGGGGACAACGTGATTTTAGTAATAACTCTTTAATGTTTTCAGGAAATATAGACCTTACGCCTAAATGGAAGGTGGGGGCCTCATCAGGTTATGACTTCAAAGGACAAGGCTTTACTTATACCCAGTTGCGCTTTGACCGTGATTTGAATAGTTGGCGGTTAAATTTTAGTTGGATTCCATTTAGTGAAAGGGCTTCGTGGAACTTTTTTATTGGTATAAAATCAGGATTGCTGAGTGATATAAAATATGAAAAGCAAAGCCTACCCAATAATAGATAATATGAAATACTTGATTTTTAGTAACTTGAAGAAAAAATTAAAGTGAAAAAAGAAATTATAACCACACTCAATGCTCCTGCTCCACTGGGCCCCTATAATCAAGCGGTTAAAGTGGGAAATACCCTATATATTTCAGGCCAAATTCCTATTACTGCGGATACTATGGAACTTTTAGAGGGAACCATTAAAGAAGAGACGCAACTCGTAATGCAGCACCTAGAAGCTATTTTAGAAGCAGCAGAAATGAACTTCAGCAACGTAGTTAAAACGTCTATTTTCCTCGATAATATGGATTATTTTGGACAAGTCAATGAAGTCTATGGGGGTTATTTTGATAATGACACCGCACCGGCAAGAGAAACTGTAGCGGTAAAAACACTTCCGAAGGGAGTTCGCATAGAGATCTCAATGATTGCGGTACGCTAATCTTTAGACCTCAGGAAGAATCAAAGACTTGTGGTAATTGACAAGTTCTTCAATGGGTCGTTGAACAATACGTCCCATAGTTAGCCCTTTCAATGCAAGCGCCTTCTTAATTTCTGCTTCTAAAAAGAAGGAAATAGAACCAATAAAATGAATTGGAACCTCTTTTGCATTACTGAACTGTAATATTTGATGATTGATAAAGCGCTCTAAACCATTGGCTATGATCTGCTGAAATACGGCATTGTCTTTGTGTTTAATCAGAAACTTTGAAAAAGTAGCCAAATAGGTATTTGGATTTTCCCTACGGTAAATATTTTCTTTAATTGTATCGGGGGTAAGATCATACTCCTGTTCAAACTCTCTCGCTAAATCTTCAGACATTGTTCTAAAGTAATAGCTTCTAATAAGCTGCTTTCCAAAAAAGTTTCCGCTCGCTTCATCCATTAAGACATACCCCAAAGAGGTCACTCTTTGTTCAATATCTTCACCGTCAAAATAAGTACAGTTAGAACCTGTACCTAAAATACAAACAATGGATTTTTTTCCGATTTCAGCGGCTGCATATACGGCCGCATGCGTATCTTCTTTTATTGTAAATTCACTATTTGTAAAAATCTCTTCAAAAACTAAGCGAATTCTGCGCTGAGGAGAATCAACACCACAGCCAGCACCATAAAAGTAAAGGTGCGAGACCGATGCCCTATTCTGATAAAGATCATAATTATTGATTATACGCTCTTTAAGAATCGCACTTGAGAGGACCTGAGGATTTAGCCCTAAAGTCTGTGTTGAAAATAGGGTGTTCCCTTTAGCGTCTACTGCAATCCAATCTGTTTTAGTAGAGCCACTATCAACTATTAAAACCATTTACTCAGAATTAAAGTTGATTGATATGTTTTGCTAGATCGATAAGCTTATTAGAATAGCCACATTCATTATCGTACCAAGAAATAATTTTGAAGAATTGAGGATTTAATTCCATTCCCGCTCCAGCGTCAAAAACAGACGTTCTAATATCTCCTACAAAATCTTGAGAAACGACATTATCCTCAGTATAGCCAAGGATATTTTTCATATCTGTATCAGCGTGTTGTTTCATTACTTTTTTAATCTCTTCGTATGAGGTCTCCTTTTGAAGCCTTACAGTTAAGTCAACGACCGAAACATTAGCCGTGGGTACTCTAAAAGCCATTCCAGTAAGTTTTCCAACAAGGGAAGGGATTACTTTAGTAACTGCTTTTGCGGCTCCCGTAGAGGCAGGCATTATATTAATTAAAGCACTACGCCCTCCTCTAAAATCTTTTTTTGAAGGGCCGTCTACTGTAAATTGAGTCGCTGTTGTAGCGTGAACAGTTGTCATAAGCCCCTCTTCTATTCCAAAATGGTCATTTAATACTTTTGCTACCGGAGCCAGACAATTGGTGGTACAAGAAGCATTAGAAACTATGGTTTGACTGGCTTCTGCTTCATTGTGATTCACACCCATAACAAACATAGGGGCATCAGCAGAAGGTGCTGAAATGACGACTTTCTTGGCACCACCCTCGATATGAGCTTGTGCTTTTTCTAGCGTTGTAAATATTCCTGTACATTCCGCAACAACATCTGTATTGAGGTCTCCCCAACCTATAGCTGAAGGATCACGCTCTGCTGTTATTCTTACTGTTTGTCCATCTACTACCAGATCATTACCACTTACTTCTACAGTACCTTCATATTTTCCATGGACAGAATCATATTTTAGTAAATATGCGAGGTGGTCGATATCTAAAAGGTCATTTATTCCAACTATCGTTACGTCTTCCTGCTTCATTGCTGAGCGAAATACAAGTCTTCCTATTCTTCCAAATCCATTGATTCCAATTCTTATTGCCATTTTACTTAATTTAATTTTAGTTGATTTAGTTGTTTATACGGTTAATATATCAGAGACCCGAATTAAGTCTCTATTTATTTCTGATTTTCCTTTGATTGCTTTTTCTAAAGGACTCAATATCATTTGTTCATTTTTTACGCCTATCATGACATTGGATTTACCCTCCAGCAAAGATTCTATGGCATAAACGCCCATTCTTGAAGCCAAAACTCGATCAAAACAACTTGGGCTTCCCCCGCGTTGCATATGTCCCAGTACAGAAACTCTGACATCATAATAAGGCATATTTTTCTCTACGTATTCTGCTATTTCAAATACATTTCTTCCTGTTTTATCTCCTTCTGCAACAACGACTATACTGGATGATTTTCCAGATTTTTCGCTGCGTTTCAGAGAATCTAATAGTCTTTCTAAGCCTAAATTTTCTTCCGGTATTAAAACTTCTTCAGCACCCGCACCGATTCCAGCATTTAATGCAATATGCCCTGCATCTCTTCCCATGACTTCTACAAAAAATAGACGGTTGTGCGAAATAGCAGTATCTCTAATTTTATCAATGGCCTCTATCACAGTATTCAATGCAGTGTCATAGCCTATTGTATGCGAAGTACCAAATATGTCATTGTCTATGGTACCTGGAATCCCAATTACAGGCAGCTTAAATTCTTCTTGAAAGATCATAGCTCCTGTAAAAGAACCATCGCCACCTATCACTACAAGTGCATCAATTTGGTGCTTTTCTATTGTTTTATAAGCCGCTTGTCTTCCCTCTTTGGTTCTAAACTCCAAACAGCGGGCAGACTTGAGTATTGTCCCTCCTTTATTAATAATATTATTTACGCTTCGGGCATTCATGACTTTTACTTTATCGTCAATGAGGCCCTGATAGCCCTGGTATATTCCAACGCATTTTATCGAATGATAAGCAGCAGAACGAACGACAGCTCTTACTGCTGCATTCATTCCTGGGGCATCACCCCCAGAGGTTAATACCCCTATATTTTTGATTGGATTACTCATTCATTTGATTTCGGCGTAAATTTAAAAATTATATCCACAGCAGACTAAATCCAAGCGAAATTTTACAAAATTCAATTAGAATGTTAGGATTTCTTTTTTTTGACAAAAAGAACGGGGCCATCTGGGTTCTGATTTTCAATATCAGGAAGCGGCTGTCTCTGATCGGATTGGCTGTTAATTACTTTTTGTACTAATTCTTTAAATGTATTAAAGTCTACCTCATAAGAAAGTCCGACACCTTGGGTATAGCCCAATTCATCGCCTATATAGCGAAATTCGTTTTCTTTATTAAATACTTTTGCTCTTAATGTTCCTTCTTGATTAAGGATAAAGTCAATTTGAATATTACCCACCACTAATGTCTGCTCTACCCCCCCTACAGGCACTCCAATTTTACCATTGAGTAAAATTCGGTCGCTTATTTTTGTAGACAAAGTAAATCCGAGTCGGTCTTCAGTTGCAATATCCAAGAGGGCACTTTTATCACCCTGGAGGTAATCGATCCCTACTTTAAGTTTGTCATTTTCCTCCCCGATAAGGTTACTTACAATATCAGAGGCTTTTTGATACAAATTATTGGTAATCCCCTGCATAGAGACGCTGACTTCATTGATAAAAATTCCTTGAGAAAGTAGCGAAATGGCTTGGAGTTGACTCCGCTGTGGATCAGCGAGTCGATAATTGATTTCCGAAGTCACTATACCACTGGTATTTGGAAATTCAATTTCAAAAATAGGATCATCAGGCTTTAAAAGATTTCCCTGAAGGCGAATCAATACTTCTGTTGGAATTTTTCTATTAAAATTTGGGTTGTCAAGTAATAATGCAGGATTGGCTCCTCCCGGAACACTATAAATCGCTTCTAAGTCCATCTGGGCCTCAAGCGGATTTCCTTCCCATACAATGGTACCACCAGGTTTGACATTAAATTTTTTGTCTATAAGACCCAGGTTTTTAAAATTATAAATCCCTTCATAGGTAATAAAATCTCCCCACATATTGAATTTACCATTGGTATTGATTTCCATAAATAAATTCCCTGCACCACGACCACTTAAAGAGCTGCCTGTTTCTTGGTCAATAACAATTTCAATAGAGGCTTCATTGGTTACATCCAACTCAAAATCCATTTCAATACCGCGAATTTCTTTTAAGCTTTCTGGCTGTTCTTTAATCCTAGCAATTTCCTTCTTTTTCTTATCGATAAAGCTGATAAAATCACTATCAGAAAGTCCATAGCTCTCCGTCCATGGAATTTTTATTGCAGTGCCTTCTTCAGTACTCCCTAGCAAAGAAATAGCTAGATTTTTAGTAGGACCTTTCAATGTTAAATTGCCATTTAAAAATCCTTTTCCAAAAAATAAAGATTCTGGCTTTTGGTCAGTATTTAATAAAAGCATTCGGTCAGACTCAATCTCTAGAGCCAAACTCCAATCTTTAAAATTGACATGAGAAAACCCCCCTTTAAGTTGCGCTTCAGTAAATTCAAATTCTTCTTTGAGTAGAACAGTGTCAAAGATAAACTCTTGATTTCGAAGACTTAGGCGTGTCGCATCAGTCCCATAGGTCAAGTTTAAATAAGGAATCGTAAGTTGGGCCTTTTCTAAATCTAGACTACCATTATGTTTGAGTTCCTTGAGTGGTCCCCATAAATTTACAGCTCCCGATACCTTTCCCTCAATATCTGTAATTGAAGTCTTGCCCAAGGGAGATAAAAAGCGCAGATCGAAAGCTTCAAAATCTAAATTTAGATTTAAAACAGGATCTTCTAAACCTTGCCAAACGCCCTTACCCGCCAAAGATTTATTAGTTTGATCAATTAGATCAAAGGCGACTATATAGGTATTTAAGCGGGTATTCCCATTGGTAGTGAAATTGAAATCTCCTAAACTTTGATTATTAATGGTCCAATCCTCAATAGAGGCAGTCATATCTAATTGATTCTTACTGAGCGATCGCCCGATAGAGAGGGCTAAATTAGCAATGCCCGATTGTTGAAAAACAGGCGTTTCGGGAAGTAAATCTTCTAATACAACTTGGACAGCATCAAAAGTGAATTCAAATTGATCCTTCGTTATAAAAGCACCTGAAAAAGCCATGGATTGTTGCTCTGATTCAATATAAAAATCTGAAAATTTAAATTGAGAAGACTTTGGAGTATAGCTTACTCTGGGCTTAGAGTATTCATCTGCTTTTAAAGTCCAAGTATTTTTTCCTAGAGGAAATTTCGATTCTTTAAAACCAAAAAAAGAGGTTCCATCAGTGCTCTTAGTATGATAAAAATTTACGGCAAATGGAAGCTTTTCATTTGTATTATTGGTAAATTCTGATCGAAAATAAAGAGTGTCTTTTAGTTTTTTGCTTATCATTTGAAAAGACCTCCCTTTGATATAATCTTGTGTAATTCGATCAATACTTAGGTAGGTATTGAACAGGGGATTTTGTGTGTCTATTTGAAAATGTAAGGCTTCTAGCTGAAGAGAATTCCACCTTAATAGCGGTGCATCTAAAGTAAGTTGAGAGCCGCTGCTTTCAGGTCCTATGGTCCCTTTTAGATCAATATTTTGAGAGATAGAAAACTCAGGATATAAAGCGTCCAGTAGTTTCTTATAGATCGTTAAATTAAAAGTTAATTGCTGATCGGACTCCAACTGGGTTTGAGGAAGAAAGGGATAAGCTTCATGGAGGGTTTGCTGAAACAGCGGTATGAGTTCTGAAGTTTTAAATTGACCTCGTGCACTTCCAGAGATACAGTCGGTATTATTAATGCTCAAGTGTGTTTCCCTATTATTTATTTCTTGTGCAATCACAATGGGATTAAGCTGAATACTGCTTTTCTCATTGGTAATTTGGGCCCCTGAAATTTTGATTTCTCCTTCCCACTCATCGAGTTTTCCACCCCTAAAATTGCCAAGTACAACCCCCTTAAATTCACGTTTTCCAGACCCGAGTTTAAGCCCTAATTGGTTAAAATCCCACTTTGTAATATTCGCTGCTAAAATTGCATAAGGCGTGTCCTCAGTATTATCTACACGCAGGTCACTTTTAAATTTAATAAGGTCATTGTCACTCTCAAATCGATGCAGTAATTGGTGCGCTTCATAGCTGCCTTTGGAATTGATATTATTGAGGAAAAAAGTGGGTGCTTTCAAATTAATATTTTTAACTACCCAACTGAATGTTGGGTTGTCTTGGAGCGCTAAATCACCCAATATTGAAAATGCCCCACCCCAGTATAATTTTTTTCTGCTAAGAGATGGAATATTAATTTCATTTGAAACCACATCAGCCTTAATATCAAAAGATTTATTTGGTTTTTCTTTAAAAAGTAAACCTGACCCCAGTCTCCCATTCGATTGTAAACGACCCCATTGATTTATTGACTCTATAGCAAAATCTATTTGGGGTCCCAGACTTTTTAATTTCCCTGAAAATTGAAGAGTATCGTGTTGAAAATAAAGTCCAATTTTATCTTTTAGCTGCAATCGCTCCAAGAGTGACTGCATTTGAAGACCAGCCTCTGTAATTTGAAGTTCCCATTGTAATTGTTCGGGGCGCATCAAATTTTCAATTCGGCTGTTACCCTCAAAATAAAACGCTTCGTGCTCCAATAGAAAATTGCTTATTTCAAAGTCATTGATTTTACCCAGTGCCTTAAATTGAGTTTTAATTGGATTTGAATTTTGACTGAAATTGAGCTTTTCTCCCAGTATATTTGGTTTAATAGCGCTTGTTTTTACCTCTAGTTCAAAAGTTCCGAGCTGGCTAAAATTTTTAAAACTATTCTCTTTTCCTATTAATTTTAAACCTCCCTTGAGACTCCCCTGCTCAGTACTCAAACTCCAATCTGATAATTCAAGAACTCCTTTCTGATACGAAAGTGTTGAGCGTGTCTTGAGGTGCTGCTTTACAGGTGCTAGTAAATCTCCTTCTAGTGCATCAAGCTGAAGTGATAAATTAGAGGGATTGAAATTGAAATTTTGAGCAGACACTGATAAAGAATCTGCGCTGATAGCGGGAAGATCCGAATTTAAATCTGTATAGCGAAAACGAGTTTCACTGAATTGAATCTCACTTATCTTGATTAGTGGTTGAGTGGGCGATTTTTGATTTTTCTTTATTTTTTGAATTAATAAGTTCAGGGAATGAGTTTGCTCTCCAGGGTATTTTTTGATATTTAAAAAAACTTTTTCAGCAAAAAGCTGACTGAGATTAAAATCATTTTGTCTTAGTTTATTAAAATCAGTAAGTGAGGTTTGGATATTACTTATAAAAACAAGCGTATCTTGATGATGATCGCCAATAAGGATATTATTAAGCTCTAAATTACCATTCCATTGCAAGCTTATGCGCTCAATATTTAGTTCTTGGTTGGTTAATGATTTAAAATTTTGAGTAAACCGATTTAAAATTCCAGATTGTATAGAAGCTGAGGAAAGTAAAGCAATACCTATGCCCAGAAGTAAGATAAAACTTCCAAAAACGATTGCCAGTATTTTATTCCTCTTTTTGATGCGAATCATTTATTTTTGTAACGCTTAAAAAAACACCATGTTGCCTAAGCCGACACTTATTTTAGCCATAGAATCCTCCTGCGATGATACTGCAGCAGCCCTTGTCAGAGACCGTAAAGTACTTTCGAATTGTATAGCAAATCAGAAAATACATGAAGCCTATGGCGGTGTCGTTCCCGAATTGGCTTCGCGTGCACATCAATCTAAAATTATTCCTGTTGTTCATCAAGCATTAGCTGAAGCAAATATCGACAAAAATGACCTAACCGCCATTGCCTACACCCAAGGTCCTGGTCTCCTAGGTTCATTACTTGTAGGGAGTGCTTTTGCGAAATCACTCGCACTTTCTCTCAAGGTTCCTTTAATACCTATAAATCATATGCAAGGGCACTTGCTCGTCCACTTTATAGAAGAAGAGGGCATTAATACACCTGAATTTCCTTTTTTGGGAGTTACAGTGTCGGGTGGACATACGCAATTGGTAAAAGTTAACTCACATTTTGAAATGGAACTATTGGGCACCACACTTGATGATGCTATAGGTGAAGCTTTTGATAAATGTGGGAAACAAATGGGTCTGAATTATCCCTCTGGACCTGAAATTGACAAACTCGCACAAAAGGGCGATCCCCATAAGTTTGAGTTTCCCATTCCTAAAGTAGAGGGCTATGACGTGAGCTATAGTGGAGTAAAGACGGCTTTTACGAATTTTATTTCAAATCAAAAGCAGAAAGATTCGAATTTTGTTACTAATAATTTGGAGGACCTTTGTGCAAGTTTACAATACACCTTGGTGCAGATTATTTTGAAAAAAATAGAACAGGTTGCTAAAGCTTTTAGCCTCAATCAAGTGGTTATTGGTGGGGGTGTAGCAGCAAATTCTGAATTGAGAAAACAACTTATGTCTCGTCAAAAAAGTCATCAATGGGCTGTGTATTTACCACCGCTAAAATATACAACGGATAATGCAGCTATGATTGGTATTGCAGCTTACTATAAATTCCTGAATAAAGAATATGGTACTTTTTCTGATGCATCGGAATCTCGATTAAATTATTAACTATGGTACTATTTTTTGATGAAACTATAGATGCTAGCGAAGAATTTATTTTTTCTAAAGAAGAAAGTAAGCATCTGGCCAAAGTGCTGAGAAAAAAACCAGGAGACTCTGTCACGCTGACCAATGGAAAAGGGCTAGAGTGGGAAGGCGTATTGACCCAACTAAACCCCTCTGCGGTAGCTGCAAAGAAAATTAAATCCATCCAGCATGCCCCTCCCCTAGATGAGTTGCATTTAGCGATAGCACCTACTAAGAATATGAATCGGATGGAATGGTTAGTAGAAAAATTAACTGAACTAGGAGTTAGCTCAATTACTCCAATTATTTGTGATTATTCTGAACGAAAAATAGTAAAACTGCCGCGGCTTAAAAAAATTAGTATCGCCGCTCTAAAGCAATCTCAACAATTTTTTCTGCCCCAGATACACCCTCCTATTTCTTTTTTAGAGTATTTGAATACCGAAATAAAAAATGGTTATATCGCACATTGTGTAACTACTGATAAGGTTTTTCTTACAGACTGTAATCTCACAGCACAAACAGTGACATTACTCATTGGTCCAGAAGGAGATTTTAGTGCTTCAGAAATTAAACTTGCTGAAAAATCAGGACTCCAATCGGTCAGTTTAGGAAAACAACGGTTTAGAACGGAAACAGCTGGACTTTTGGCTTGTCATACTGTTTTTACACAACGGCTCAAGAATTAAAGCGCTAAACTTTCCTATATTTAGACTATGAATGCTAGAGAACTCGCTAAAGGAATTGTTTACGCTGTTGTCCAACTTACAGGGCTGGCACTACTTATATGGTTCCTTATACAAGTGAAAACCTTATTGATCTATATGCTGATTGCAGGAATTGTCAGCCTAATTGGGCGTCCTATCAATCAATTTCTTGTGCAGCGTTTGAAAATGAGAACAATATTAGCAACCTCTTTTACCCTTGTTTTTTTAATGGGTATTCTCGTTAGCATTATTTCTCTCTTTGTTCCGCTCTTGATTCAGCAAGGAGAAAATCTAGCGCTTTTAAATGTCAATGAGCTCAAACTTAATATCGAGACTTTAGTTAATGAAATTGGCCTCTATTTTAATTTAGATAATCGTTTTTGGGAAGATCAACTCGCTGTAGACAACCTTTTTAAGAATGTAAATTTAGGATTACTCCCTGAACTACTCAACCAGACATTAGAACTCCTTGGAGGTTTTACTATCGGATTATTTTCTGTCATCTTTATTCTCTTTTTCTTTTTAAAAGACAACTTTCTTCAGGAACGAATTATTTTGGCTATGGTCAATGATAAAATCATTGATCGAGTTGAAAAATCTATCGATAAAACAAAAGGATTGCTATCAAGATATTTCCTTGGATTGCTGCTTCAGATAAGCATTTTGCTTATAATCTACAGTATTGTCTTAGGGGTCTTTCAAGTTGAGAACGCATTTATTATTGCCTTTTTGTGCGCTTTATTAAATATCATTCCTTACCTAGGGCCTATTGTGGGAGGTATTTTAATGCTTTTATTGACAATGAGTAGTTTTATAGGCGCTGACTTTAGTAGTGTAATATTACCCAAAACAACTTATGTGATGATGGGTTTCATCATCGGACAGCTAATCGATAATTTTTTCAGCCAACCTTTTATTTTTTCAAACAGTGTAAAATCGCATCCTTTGGAAATCTTTATTGTCATTCTCGCCTCAGGCACACTATTGGGACCCATAGGAATGATTATCGCAATTCCCCTATACACCACAATTAAAGTAATTGCGCAAGAATTTCTTGCAGACAATAAAATTGTAAAATCACTCACTAAAAATTTTTAGCTACTACAATATGAAAAAGCTACTATTCCCCTTTTTTATTTTTCTTTTTATGGGGTATCAGCTCCAAGCGCAAAAGCTTAGCCGAACAGAACAAAAAATCATTCAGAAAGTAAAAAGTTTGGAAGGAGAAAGTATTGCATTTCTTGAAAAGGTAGTCAATATCAATAGTGGAACCTTAAATCAAGAAGGAGTCAAAGCAGTGGGCACTGAATTTGACAAAGCTTTTAGCGAAATTGGTTTTGCCACCCAATGGATCGCCATGCCAGAAGAAATGAACCGAGCGGGTCACTTATTTGCTTCCCTAGATGGGGATAAAGGAAAAAAGCTCCTTTTAATTGGACATTTGGATACTGTATTTGAAGAAAACAGCCCTTTTCAACAATTCGAACGCATTAATGATTCGATGGCCTACGGTCCAGGAGCCAATGATATGAAGGGAGGCGATGTTGTGGTACTCTATGCTCTAAAAGCACTTTCAGAATTAAATCTATTAAAAAAAGCGTCCATCACAGTGGCCTTTACGGGTGATGAGGAAAGTACAGGCAAACCCCTTTCTATTTCGAGAAAATCTTTAATTGAAGCAGGGAAAAAAGCGGACATTGCTTTGGGTTTTGAAACAGCAACCGGATTTAACAACGCTACAATTGCTCGAAGAGGTGCCTCGGGCTGGCGGGTCGAAACACAAGGAAAAAGAGCACATTCTTCAGGTGTCTTTAATGATCGCGTGGGTGCAGGTGCCATTTTTGAGATGAGTCGTATTTTAAATGCTTTTTATGAAGACGTTCGCGGTGAAGAATACTTAACCTTTAACCCTGGTACCCTTCTGGGAGGAACTTTTGTCGAATACGATAAACAAACCAGTAGCGGATCAGTATTCGGAAAAACCAATGTAGTGGCGCAAAAAGCAGTAGTAAATGGTGGGCTGAGATTTATCTCTGAGGAACAAAAAGAAACGGCTCGTGCTAAAATGCGTGAAATCGTTAGCCAGAGTCTTCCACAGACTTCATCAAGTATTACTTTCACCGATAGCTACCCTGCTATGGGTCCTACCGAAGGAAATCAGGCCTTATTAGAAGTATTAAGTCAAGTAAGTGAAGACCTTGGATTTGGAGCGGTAACAGGCTACGATCCAGGACGTAGGGGTGCCGCTGATATTTCTTTTGTAGCGGATTATACCGACGGCTTAGATGGACTCGGAACAATGGGTAGTGGCGCACATACTCCTCAAGAAACGGTAAACCTTAAAACTATAAATGCACTCATACAACGTGCAGCAGTCTTAATTTACCGCTTGACGCGTTAGTACAACTTTCAAATAAACATGCTGCAAAAAAAGCAAAGGGCGTAAACTAAAAATAAAAGTCTAGATTCTTGTATTGTGCTTCTAGTGCCTCTTTAAATTCTTTTTGAAGAAGGGAAACTAACTCTGCTACAGTAGGGGTATCATTAATTGCCGTTACCCCCTGTCCTGCGGACCAGATGGTTTTCCATGCTTGAGCCTCCGCTTTTGCCGCATCTAATTCCTTTCCAAAATCAATTTTCTTTTTTTGGCTCCAGAGCGCTTCAGTAATGCCCATACTCTCTAAGCTAGATCTTAAAAAATTGGCGTTTACCCCCGAGACCGCAGCCGTATAAATAATATCTTCAGCCTTGCTATTGATTATCATTTCTTGATATTTCGGATCTGCTAGACTTTCTTTAACATTTATAAAGCGAGTACCCATATAGGCGAGATCAGCACCCATCTGAAGGGCGGAAGCGATATCTTTTCCTGTAGAGATACAACCAGAAAGTAATAGAGTTTTATCAAAGAACTGCTTAATTTCATTTATTAATGCCAGGGGATTGAGTGTCCCAGCATGTCCCCCTGCGCCTGCTGCTACGAGTACCAATCCGTCAACTCCGGCTTCTGAAGCTTTCTCTGCATGTCTTTTTTTAATAATATCATGATAAACAAGACCTCCATAACTGTGTATGGCATTGACCAAATCAGGTACAGCACCTAATGAGGTAATGATTAGGGGTACTTGGTGCTTTACGCAGACTTCAAGATCTGCCATAACCCTTGGATTGGTTGGATGCACGATAAGATTGACCCCAAAAGGAGCTGCCTTTTTCCCTGTTTCTTTTTCAAAAGTGTCTAGTGCATTTTTAATTTCAACAACCCATTGTTCAAATCCCTCTGTCGAACGTTGGTTTAAGGCAGGAAAGGTGCCTACAATTCCGTTTTTACAACATTCAATAACCAATTGAGGGCCTGAAATTAAAAACATAGGAGCGGCTACTGCAGGCAATTGTAGTTTGTCTTTAAAAGGAAGATTCATATTTTATTTTTTAAACTTAGCGTCCATTCAAATTCAAAAGTAGAGACGGTGTCTTGATTTTCATCTACCCCCTTGGAGGTTAACCAGAGTGTTTGAGGCGTGTTTGAATCGATTAATTTTTTAAAAGCAGTATTTATTTTTTCTTCTGCGGTGCAGTTGAATACCAATTTTCCTTTTGCTTTTTTGGAAAAATTTGCTCGATTATTGAGAACCAGCATAGAAATATTTTTTTTATGCTTTTTGATGGCTTGCATAATGAGTATGCCCGTACTTAGCTCTGCGGCCATTCCTTGCACCGCCCAAAACATAGACCGAAAGGGATTTTGATTGATCCAACGGTGTGTGACTCGGACTTCACAATAGTTGGGTTTGATTTGAGTTACCCTTACCCCACACCACCAAACTGAAGGTAGTTTAAAAAATGTATAGAGGTTTAAACGAGCCGGTGTAAAAAGCATACTATTGAATCATACTAGAGGCATCAATATACTCTAAATCAAAAGCTTCCGCAACTTCTTTGTATACGACTTTTCCTCGCGCAATATTTAACCCTTTAAGAAGTGCTTTATTTTCTTTACAGGCTTTTTTCCAGCCTTTATTTGCTAGTTCTAAAGCATAATGAAGCGTAGCATTAGTCAAAGCAGTTGTTGAAGTATTGGGAACTGCACCCGGCATATTGGTTACAGCATAGTGAATGATACCTTCCTTTATGCGTATCGGTTTATCATGGGTTGTCGGTTCACTAGTTTCAAAACATCCCCCTTGATCTATTGCCACATCTACTAGTACAGTGCCAGGCATCATCTTAGAAAGCATTTCTTTTCTTATGAGCTTGGGTGCTTCAGCTCCTGGAATTAATACGGTACCAATGATTAAATGGGAACGCTTCAATTCTTCTTCTATGGTATAGGAATTGGAATATACCGGAGTAACATTGGCCGGCATTATGCTTTCCAATACCCTCAATCGTTCTAAATTTGTATCTAATATCGTAACATTAGCCCCTAAACCAGCAGCCATTCGGGCCGCTTCTGTTCCAGACACCCCGCCTCCTATGACCATCACATTCGCAGGTTGGACACCCGTTACACCACCCAACAAAATTCCAAAGCCACCAAAAGTTTTTTCCAAATATTTCGCTCCTTCCTGGGTAGCCATACGTCCTGCTACTTCAGACATGGGAATCAATAATGGCAATTTGCCTTGTTCCTCCACAGTTTCATAGGCCAAACAAATCGCTTTAGTCTTAATCATTGCTTGTGTAAGCTGATTACTTGACGCAAAATGAAAATAAGTAAACAAAAGCTGATCAGCCTGAATTAAATTATATTCTTCTGGGATCGGTTCTTTTACTTTGATAATCATTTCAGAACTTCTGTAGATAGCTTCGATGCTAGACAGTATTTCACAGCCCACCTCTTTATATTCACTGTCGGAAATACCACTAAGCATTCCAGCACCTTTTTGAATAGCTACTTGATGGCCTGCTCTTAAAAGGGTTAATGCACCAGCAGGAGTTAAACCAACACGTGCTTCTTGAGGTTTAATTTCTTTTGGCACTCCTATTTTCATCGCTTTTTTTAACTAAGATAGATATATTTATAAATTAAAATTGATGAAAAAATATCTTTTAATCTAGTATGTATTTTTCATTCAGTCTATAGCGGGAATTTAAAAAAAGCCAACTGAGGGTTCAGTTGGCTTTTTTGTGATCGCGATAGGATTCGAACCTATGACCGTCTGCTTAGAAGGCAGATGCTCTATCCAGCTGAGCTACGCGACCAATCCCTTTGTTTATAGGGCGTAGCGTCAGCTTCTACTATATTAAGTATCTGCTTTTAACTAAAAATCACAAGCAAAATCACAAATATGACCAAAACGCTGGTAATTTTCACCCTATTTTTTAGGTTCAGCAAATATAAATTAAAACTGTAAACTGTAAAGGGTTTACACTCTAGAAAAATGTTTTTACTCTGCCAGAAACAAAATCCACCCCGAATACGCATCTAGACTCTGTATGTATGGAGTTTAGAACTGCCAAAACTTAATTCTTCTTTATGTAAGTTGTTATGGTTTCCCTTTCCCCAGATGTATCTTTCCAATTTATAGGAATGTCTTCAATAAACAAGGGTTGGTCTTCGTGTTCTTCTTTAATAAGAGTCGCTTGCAGTCTTGGCAATGTATATTGAAGTGCTATCTGTAGCATCTTAATTCGCTGACTTGTATTTAGGTCATCAATCTCTATTGAATCTACAAGGCTGTCTATTAGATTCTCAAGTTTACCTCTAACCTCTGCTGTAATTTTATTTGGTGTTCCCGATGTTCTTCCCATTTTTAATATATTTAAGCATTATGAGTAAATGGCAATCCAAAGACCTTCCTTTTGCTATAACTATGGTAGCACTATTGATTTCAAATCTTTCTGATAAAATTGAAGAATGGACTTCTATTCCTTCAATGTTTGTACAGTTTTTTGCTTTAGCTTTAATGTTAATCCCACTATACATTTGGATTAGTGGTTGGTTAAAAAACAGAAAATAAATCATTGTACTTTATTTGGTGTACCTAATGTTCTTCCCATTTCTTTAGTATTAACTTAATTTTCTAATAATCTACATTAAATTATTCATAAGCATCTTTGCGCAAAAAATAGATATGAATTGGCTTTATAACCTAATTGAGTTTGAAATTTCGTCTGATGAAATATTTGTTTTTGATGAAGACGATAGATTATCCGTTTATTAAATTTTCATTTGTTAAGTTTATTTGTTTTATTGGGAGTGAGTCAATGAAGTTGAAGATGTAGAAAGAACGTAAACCTCATTCATTCCCACTTTTTTTATTTCATATAACCTTTAGTAACCTTTCATTTATAGTATGATAATTTTCAATTAACATCGTTGAGTTTTGTCTTTGTTAGATTTGGCTTGATTAAAAGATGAATATTTAATTCATCAGGTATTTTTCTTAAGGGTGGCTATATGCTACCCTTTTTTTATTTCACAAAAATTATCATAACTCAACAAGAAATAAATTCTTGTACTTTATTTTTTAATTCCAAACGCTTTATCATATTCTTTTTTTGGCAAGCCTTCTTTGTTAACGATACTGGCTATGCGCTCCACTAGTCTATCATACGTTGTCTTACTCCTAAATTGATTTTTATTAAAGTTTTAAGCCTATTTAAGTTCAATAATCGCTAATTAATTTTACATAACTAACTGATTATCATATGTTTTATTATTAAAAAGGCTATTTCTTTAGCTTTATTACTCTATTCTTGCTTTCAAACCTATTGGTTCTGTTGTTAAGCCTTTGATAGCTTACACTCATTAAAATAGTTTTGGATATGTGTTTTATTGGTTTGTATTTATTTCGTTAATATCAAGTGAGTCTGCCAGATCTTCTATAAAGATCTCTATTCCCACCCCCTCCTTTTACTCCAGTAGTCGTGTTTTTGGAGTGCAAAATATATTTATTATGTGAAGTATTTTTGACGTATGCAATGAAGTATTAATGTAGTATTTACATTTTAAAAACCGATTTTGATTATACGTAATATTGAAATATGAATAGCACAGGTTTAATTTTTGCAGCATTATTTATTTTAACAATACTCATTTCTTGTTGTATTAATTTTAATTTTTTATGAAAACAATTTTAAAATCATTATCTATTATTTTGATGATTGGGGGACTAGCAATTATTTGGCTTGGTCTTTCATCCTATTAAGGTTTGTGTGCAAATAAATTCTTTTAATCTATTTGATATTACTAGCAGCTGTTCCATTCTTTTAAAATTTAAGGTTAGTATATGAGTTATAAATTTATCTAGATTATTAAGAAGAACCTTTTACTTACTATATTTATAGATATCTTTCAAAAAGTGTTTAAAAATATAATTCTTGTATCGTTAATTGCCAATTTAACCTTTTGTCAAGATGCTAGTTCTTTAAAAGACTCTGTTTTTAAATATAAACATAAAAACCCATCACTAGCTCTTGATTATGCAATAGAATATAATGATTTAGGTTTTAACCGAAAACAAAACAGTGAACTACAACAAGTTTATGGGGCGATGGGAGAAATTCTAAATGATTTGGGATTTCATGTAGCTGCTATAAATTATTTACAACAATCAATTAAAATTTATGATGCCCTACCAAAAAATGAAAAAAAATTCCCAGAATTAAATCAACCACCAGGAGTTTTGCTTAATATCGGTAACGTTTACTTTAACGCAGGACAATATGATAAGGCTGATGAAATTTTTAAGCAAACAATAAAACTTTACGAAACATTACCTGATGTAGATGAAAAATTTTTTGGGATAAATACTGCAATGTCAAATCGTGCTCTTATAAAACAAAATATGGGAGATTTTTTAGGTGCTAAAGAGATTTATAATGAGGTCTACAATAGAAGAAAAGAATTCGGTAAGGTTGAGGATGTAATATATTCAATGAATAGCTTACTAACTGTTTATCTTTTAAATGATGAAATTTCAAAAGCAGATGATCTATTAGTTTCTGCAAAAAATCTCTATGAAAAGGAGTTACTATCAGGTAACAATAATCCTATTTTAAAAAGAAATATGGGT
>WTIP01000171.1 GCA_011525195.1 Flavobacteriales bacterium
TTTGTGTGCAATTCGGACCATGTCAGTGTTTCAGCTTTATCTTTTGGACCAGATAGAATCTGATAACTAACTGCGGGCCTATTTGGAAAGGACTGAGCCGTGCGCGATAATAAACCGAATAAAGTTGCTGGTAGGTCTCGGTCTTCCCACTTGCTTTCTTTTTCAATAGCTAAAAGATCTTCTAAATTAGCAAAACCCATTTTAAACTCCCCTTACAGCCTGCTCTAAATTACGATTCATTTTGCTGTGATTAACAGACAAACGCAAGTGCCCTTTCTAAACTATAAAACTCAGAAATCAAAAAGAAGCCGTTTTCAATGAATTATGTCATTCCATGAGTAAATTGCAGGCTTGCTAGGTGGGCATAAAGCCCTTTTTCACTGATGAGCTGATCATGATTTCCTTGCGCAACAATTTTACCTTTATCAAGGACTATAATCCTATCAGCCTTTTTTACAGTAGCCAGTCGATGAGCCACAATGATTGTAGTTCTACCTTTTGATAGATGGTCAAAAGCATTTTGAACTAATCTTTCGTTTTCTGCATCCAGAGCGCTAGTTGCTTCATCTAACAAGAGTACAGGAGCATCGCGTAAAATCGCACGTGCAATTGCAATCCTTTGCTTTTGGCCACCAGAAAGCATTACCCCACGTTCACCAACATAGGTTTCATATCCCTGCGGTAATTCACTTATAAAATCATGTGCTGCTGCCGATCTAGCCGCTCCGAAAATTTCAGCATCAGTAGCACCCGGATTACCAAACCTTATGTTATCCATGACAGTCGTAGCAAAAATGACTGGGTCTTGGGGAACGAGCGCGATTGATTTTCGAAATTCTAATCTATTCATTGTTTTAATATCAATGCCATCTAAAAAAATCGCTCCTTTATCAGGGTCATAAAAGCGTTGCAGCAATTGAATAAAAGTTGATTTTCCAGCACCAGACGGGCCAACTAGAGCTATGGTCTCACCCGGTTTTACAGTAAGGCTAACGGTTGATAATGTAGCTTCTTGTGTTCGTGTTGGATAAGCAAAAGTCACATCACTGAAAACAATTTCACCCGTCCATTTTTCAGGAGGCGAAACAGCTTTTATAGGATCGTTAACGGTATCTTCTATATTAAGTAATTCTATTAATCTTTCTGTAGCCCCGGCTGCCCTTTGCAATTCACTCCATATTTCTGAGAGAGCAGCTACTGCGCCAGCAACCATTATTGAGTAAATAACAAACTGTACCAGCATTCCAACTGACATAATTTCATTACGAACATCGCGAGCACCAACCCAAAGGACCCCTACCACACCAGAGAAGACTAAAAATATAACAATAACTGTTAAGAAAGACCGCGTTGTAATTCTTTTTTTAGCAGAGCTAAAACTCGTTTCAGCAACTAGATTGAAGGATTTTTTTGTAAGATTTTCATGGGAAAACGCCTGAACAGTTTGGACCGCCATCAATGCTTCTGAGGCATTACCCGAACTTGCCGCAATCCAATCTTGATTTTCTCGGCTTAGGGTCCTCAACCTTCTACCGAGAACAAGGATTGGAATGATGATGGCCGGAACAATGAGAAAAACAAGACTTGTTAGTTTTAGTGACGTTAAAAGCATCAAAATCATACCGCCAACAAGAATGAAAACATTCCTCAACGCCACTGAGATGGATGAACCAATAACAGACAAAATAACGGTGGTATCGGTTGTTATCCTACTTAACACCTCGCCTGTCATTATCTTTTCAAAAAATTGTGGGCTTAAATGAATGACCCTACTAAATACTGCTTTTCTTATATCAGTTACAACTCTTTCACCCAAACGGGTTACTAGCGCATACCTCAAAGCTGTGCCAATCGACAACAAACCTGCGATACCAATTGCCGCCATAAAATATTGATCTAAAATAAGAGTATTTCCAGAGCTAAAGGTATCGACTACCCGTCGAACAGCCAAGGGCAAAATTAATGAAACGGCAGCTGTCAAAGTAAGCGCTAAAAAAGCTGCTAAAATCATTATTTTGTAAGGCTTCAAGAATGGCCATAGTTCTTTTAATGCCGAGACCCTTTTTGACTTATCACGATCCCTTGGATCAGCTATCGCCTCGTGTGTATTAGCCATTCTTTAATTCTCCCGTCAGCCTGTTAAAAACGAAAGAATGTATCGTGGTCAAGAGAAGGTTTTAGTCTCAGCAAAAAAATTAATCGTTTTAACTCAATTGTTACTTAAACTTTTATCGTAAGTATTAGGGCCTTGTCATCTTTATGACTATGTGTCGACTGTTTGCCGTATATTGATATTTTCTTTAATTGGTAACTTTTGACTACTTCACTAATCTTTCTGACTTCAGTCTTAAAATCCAAGGCATTCCAATGTTCTTCATTTACAGAGATTACAATTACTCCGCCTGGTTTTGAAATTCGAACTAATTCAAAAATTGAACTTGGGCCAACGTGGCCATGGGTAAATGTTCCAGAGCTGACAACACCATTATAACTGCAGTTAGCTACCGGTATTTGTTTTGTTAAATCACTCCAGAAGCAGCGTTCATATATATTTTTTGATTTAGCAACTTCTAACATTGCTTCGGAAATGTCCGTGGCTTCAATACTAAATTTACCTCTCTGTAAAAGTGCTTTAGCAAGAACTCCTGTCCCTGCACCCACATCTAAAACTGGTCCTTTTCCTCCAGCTAAAATGAATTCATTAGCTACAGACAAATGTAACTCATATTGCATTTCATCTATAAAATCAGAGTCATAACTTTTCGCCCAAACAGAATATAGTTCAATATTGTCTTCAGGTGTTTTAAGTTCATAGGCATTTTCAAGATTTGGTCTTAGTTTCATTTATTGTCTCACTTAAGCCTGTAATTAATATTGGTTGTCAAAAAGCCATATTATATATTTTGCAGGGTACACAGCTTATAAAATTAAGAGTAATAAACTTTTATGATTTATTTCAATAAAATATTACCAGTTATTTTTAGTCCGCTTGGACTGTTAATTTTTTTATTAATTTATGGTATTTTAAGAAAAAAAAGGCTGCCTTTAGTAATTGCATCAATACTTGTAATTGCATTTTCTCTCCCTCTTGTTTCTAATAAATTAACACAATTATTAGAGCAAAATTACGAGCCAGTGGATCCTTATGATGTTGAAAAGGCAGATGCTATAGTTGTTTTAAGCGGAATGGTTAGAACAATTAGTAAAAATAATGAAACCTTCTATGAATTCTCAGATGCAGTTGACAGGATTTTGGCTGGTGTTGAGCTGTTAAAATTAAATAAAGCCCAAAATATAATTCTCACTAGAGGAAAATTGCCTTGGAATGAAGGTATACCAGAAGGAGAGTTTTTAGCAGTGTTTGTGAAATCCCAGGGAGTAGTTGAGAACCAAATTATCTTAACCGAAAATGTTCAAAATACTAATGACGAAGCAAAAGCTGTTTCAAAATTGCTTCCTCAAAACAGCAAAATCATCTTAGTAACCTCCGCATTTCACATGCCCAGAGCAATGACCGTTTTTGAAAATCAAAACTTAATAGTGATACCCTATGCTGTTGATTTTCGTTTTTCCAAAAATAAATTAGATTTTTTAGATTTTCTTCCTCAAGCAGAAGCTTTCAAAGATAGTAGTTTTTATTTCAGAGAACTCATAGGTAGGGCATTCTATCATTTGAGATATTAAATTTTTAGCTATTCAAATTAAAAATTATTAAAAATCGAAATATTCTTGGAACCTAACCTGGTTACAGAGCCTATCGTGGGACGGGTGCTTTGTTTTGAAATTGACTGAACGTTTTGAAGCAAAATAAAATAAATAATTACTCACATGTTTTTGGTGCAATGTATTTTTTCAATTGCTTAGGAAAACAAAGCGTTTATGCTTGCCAGAAAGGTGCCTTTTTTGGAAAAAGAAAATACAAATATACCTAACGATTGGGATCGTGCAGGGCTGCCAGCCTGGAGCTTTTTTAATAATGAAATGTTCGAGGCAGAAAAGGATTTACTTTTTAGACGACACTGGCAGCTTGTTTGCCATAGTAGTGACATACCCAATAATGGTGACTTTGTAACATTGGATCTAGTAGGTGAACGTGCCTTGGTTTTAAGAGGTTCAGACGGTGAGGTGAGGGCCTTTCATAACCTATGCAAACATCGCGGATCAAGGGTCCTAGCTGAAGGTTCAGGTAATTGCAAATCGGCAATTACTTGCCCGTTTCATGGTTGGACTTATAATTTAGATGGAACATTGCGTGGTGCTGCGCAACCAGCTTCACTTCCTACTTTGGATCCAGTCAAATATGGGCTGCCACCTTTAGAGATGGACATATGGAATGGCTTTATATTTGTGCGATTTCAGCCTGGACCTCAACCCGCACTATCACAAGTTCTAAAAAACTTTGATGCTGAAGTTTCGCAGTATCAACTTGCTAGTTTACAAGCTTCTGGGGATGGTTTCTGGACTGAACAGATTAATGCAAATTGGAAATGTGTTCGCGATGTTGATAATGAAGGTTATCATGTGCCAATGGCACACCCTGGATTACATGACCTTTTTGGTAAAAATTATTACGATGAACCACTTAAGGATGGTCTTTCAAGATCCGTAGGGTCTTTCAGTTCAGGATCTGGGCGTATGTGGAGTGTTAGGAATTATAAGAAATTATTGAGAGCTAAGGATACGTTAGACGAAGTCCATAAGAAATGCTGGCTTTATATTGGTGTTTTTCCAAACCTCGTATTTGGTCTCTACCCTGACTCTGTAATTTTCTATCAAGAATACCCCCTAGAAAATGGAAAGAGCATACAGCGTGGTGGAAATTACAAATATGCCGATGAAGATAGAGAAATGAGAATTTCGAGATATCTCAGCATGAGAATTGATCGTTTGACAAGTAAAGAAGACGAGCAGTTGATCCAATGGAGTTGGGAAGCAGCTTTCTCCAGTGCTTACGAAGGTATCATATTATCTGATTTAGAATATGGAGTTAAGGCATACCACGATACTTTGAGACAATATTTCCCTGTTCTGAAAGGTCCAGAACCAGAAAAAGGTAAACTATTGAAAGTAAACAATAGACTTCTTGCCGAGCAAGGATAACGATCAAATAAATCTGCACCACAAATCAATGTAAATTTTGCCAGCAAATAAATTTTATAGCGTAAAAAA
>WTIP01000120.1 GCA_011525195.1 Flavobacteriales bacterium
CGAGTAGAATCATACTGAAGTAATTGTGCGTTGGCATCAGAAATTTTTTCTACTCGTATGAGCGGTTTATCTTTTTATTGGTTTTGAGTTGAGAGAATACTAAGCCCAAGAAATAAGGCTGAAATAAACAGTAGATTTTTCATTTATTTTTCGATTTGAGTCTATAAAGACTAGACGAAAAATAAAGCCAAATGTTACACTATTCTTTCTCTAAAAAAGAATAACGGTAGTCTTTAGCAGGCACAAATGTTTCTTTTATCAAACGAGGAGAAACCCAACGCATAAGATTCGAGGCAGATCCCGCTTTGTCATTTGTTCCTGAACCACGAGCACCACCAAAGGGTTGTTGTCCTACCACAGCTCCGGTAGGTTTGTCGTTAATATAAAAATTACCTGCGCTATTTTCTAAGGCAGTTAATGCTTCTTCTAATGCGAAGCGATCTTGGGAGTAGACCGCACCAGTGAGTGCATATTCAGAAGTAGAATCAACTAGAGTAAGTGTTTTTTCCCAGTCAGAATCAGCGTAAATATAAATGGTAACCAAAGGTCCAAATAATTCTTTGGTCATGGTTTTATAGGCTGGATTTGAAGTGACCACTACGGTAGGTTCAATAAAATAGCCAGTAGAATCATCATAATCACCTCCTGCAATAATTTCTGCCTCTGGGTCTTTTTTTGCTTGTTCGATAGCAGCAACTAGACGGTCATATGCCCCTCGATGAATGACAGCGGTCACAAAATTTTCAAAATCTTCGGGAGAGCCCATTTTAACTGTTTTTAGCTCTTCTTTTACTCTATCGATTACTTGATTGGCGATCGACTTTGGGAGGTAAATTCTTGAAGCAGCTGAGCATTTTTGCCCTTGATATTCAAAGCCCCCACGAATAATTCCCGTGGCTACCTCTATGGGGTTTGCTGAGGGGTGGGCGATAATAAAATCTTTACCTCCTGTTTCACCTACGATACGGGGATAAGATTTATAGCGGTTAATATGGGTGCCTATTTTTGACCAAATAGCCCGAAAAACTTCTGTTGAACCCGTATAGTGAATACCTGCAAAATCAGGACTTTCCAGTACAGTATTGGTTATCATTTCAGGATCACCAAACACAGTATTGATGACACCCTCAGGAACTCCTGCCTCTTGGAAAATTTCCATTATCACTTGGGCAGAGAAAATCTGGTGATCACTAGGTTTCCAGACAATCGTATTTCCCATCATGGCAGCGCTGGCTCCGAGGTTTCCAGCGATGGCTGTGAAATTAAATGGACTTACTGCATAAATAAAACCTTCTAAGGGTCGATAGTTGATACGATTCCAAATTCCAGCGCCACTTTCGGGCTGATTTTCATAGATTTCCTGCATAAAGTATACATTAAAGCGAAGAAAATCTGCAAATTCACAAGCCGCATCAATTTCTGCTTGGTGAATGGTTTTTGACTGAGCGAGCATAGTGGCAGCATTAATTTTGGCACGGTAGGGACCGCTTACTAGCTCTGCTGCTTTAAGAAAAATGGCTGCTCGAGATTCCCATGGGAGCGCACTCCACTTTGCCTTGGCCGCAAGTGCAGCTTCTATTGCTTTTTTGACGACTGCTTGATTCGCTTTATGATAGCTTCCTAGACAGTGTTTATGATCATGAGGAGGATGCATAGTGGCGGTATCACCTGTATATACAGCTTCTTTTCCAATCTGCATGGGAACTTCAATTTGTGTTTTGTAAAGCTTGGTGTAGCAGGCCAAAACTTCTTTTTTCTCAATACTGCTTGGTGCATATGATAAAATGGGTTCGTTTACAGGAATAGGGAGCTGTACAATACTGTGTGCCATAAATTTTTTTATCAAAAATATTGATTCTTACTCGAAAAAAAGAAAAAAGACGCTGCTTAATTTAAAATGTAGGGGACACTTAATTTAAAGCTTGGCACATCGACATTAAATTTCTTTGCAGTAGAGAAATTAATCATAATATAGGTCCCAGTCATGGATCCAAGTGGTGAAGTAATCAGACTTCCTGATTGGTAGGTATGGCTTTCCCCAGGCTTAATGATGGGCTTTTTACCAACGACGCCATTGCCATTAATATACTGAGGACGACTTACAGATTCTAGTATTTTCCAATGTCTTGAGAGTAACTGGACTACATCTTTACTTTGGTTTTCAATTGTGATGAAATACATAAACGCGTAATGGGGAACTTGGTCTTTTAAAAAACTGCCCTCAAATTTGGTTTCTACCGAAATTTTGATCCCTTTTGTTATTTGTTGTATCACGCGTGTTGTATTTGAACCCTGTTGGATTAGTAAAGTTAATAAAAATCAAGGAGTTAACAAATTTTAACCAACTAATTTTGAAGTTCAAAAGAATTTATTTTTCCAACGCCTACCAAAGCATCATTGAGTGCTCCAATAGCTCTGTAGTAGACCAAGATAAGATAGTTGTTTTCGGTTTGTGCGTGCGTACCGCTTAATAGGTTTTTGTCTACCCGATCGCCTTGTTTAAAAACATATTTATAGTTATAAAACCCTTGTTTAAGCAGTAAAACACCTTCATAAATTTCCAATGAAGGATTATAAACCATCTGATTGAGTTCATTTAATTGGAATTGATTAAAGGCACCATAAATATAAATGGCCTCGTCTGGATTTAATTCATAAGGATAGGCTAAACCAAAATGAACAAGGCTGTAGTCTGCCTGCATATGAGAGTCTCCAGGACGCATGATATTTCTTATTTCAAAATTGCCATTTATATCTGGAGCATAAGTATAATCAGAAAGGCCACGTACAGGATCTGTTTTTAGATAGGTTTCAAATAAATTTGCGCGATTTGTGAATTGAATATTGGGTGTGGTAACTCGTAAGTCTTTAGTATCAAAAAATAAATATTCATTTCCTCCTTCAAATTGGGTAGGGGCTTCATAGCGATAGTCTAAAGTAGTGCCTGAAAAATATTGAGGTTTTATATTACTAATTGCAGTATCCCATTGTTCATTTTGGAGTAGTACGACTTTGATATTTTCATTGGGATTGGTGAAAAATAGGTTTTTGGGCGTAATAGAGAAATGTAGAGATTGATGGGTATTAAAACGCTCCATATTTTGAGGCCTGTAGACAGCAGCTTGCACTGTAGCACTTGGCTCATAAAGGCAAAATTTCCGAGAAAAAACCAATTCTTCATCAGCCGAATAGATTTCAATCATATAATTCCCTGAGACTTTAAGCTGAACTGCTTGATTTGGAATTTGAAGTCGGTAATGCGTATACTTTTGAAGTGTATTAAAAGAGGTGGTGTAGTTCGCAATTCTCAGATTGTCAAACCCATCCATATATTCATTTTGAAAGAGTGTAGTGGGTGACCAATCTGAATTATAATATTTTATTCGGTAATAGTAATCCGCCTCATCGGCATTTAAGTCATCAAAACTTAGGGTCATTATTTCACCCAACTGAACTACAGGAAAAACTACTGTTGAGATATTAGTCTGAAATTGTACAGATTTAATATTATCAGGAGGGGCCCATTCAGTTTGGGTTTGCCCATGCCCAAATGTGAGCACCAAAAACAAAAGTAAGCTTGTATTTTTAAATAGTCTAAACATGAGTTGTAAATGTAATTGTTCAGCCTGTGCTATCCAAAAACCTTTTCAGGCAATGAATTACTTAAACACTTATTTAGAATTAATATAAATAACTATTTTTCCTTAGGGCATTCATTTCTTAAAAGCGTCATAATTAGTAAATTTGTGTGATTTTAGAATAGAGCCTTTTTAATGGAAATAATCAAAAAAATTCAAAACCGAAGAGGAGCAAAACTTCACATAAAAGGTGGTGCTGAAAAAATCCTCAAAATAATACCTCCCCTAACTCGTTTTGCCTTAAAACCCGATGATTTTTTCGGTACAACTCCTAAGCTTATTAAAAAAGAAGGAGAAAAAGTCCAGGCTGGAGAAGCTGTTTTTTACAGTAAAAATAATCCACAAATTCAATTTGTTTCCCCAACTTCTGGAACCATAGAAACCATACTAAGAGGTGCACGAAGAAAAATTGAAAAAATAATCATTAAAAGTACCGATTCTAAAGAATCAGTCAGTCATGAGGTAAAAAATTGGGAGAAACTGAGCCGTGAAGACCTTAAATCACTTCTTATGAAAAGTGGTAACTGGCCCTTTATTAAACAACGCCCCTATGGAACTATTGCCAATCCTGAAGACACTCCCAAGGCCATTTTTGTTTCTACGTATCCAACCTGTCCACTAGCTCCAGACTTTGATTTTATTTTGTCTAAAGATAGGGAGGCTTTCCAACAAGGAATTAGCGTATTGAATCAGCTAACAGATCAAGCTGTTTTCTTGGGATCTGATGCTTCATTCCCAGGAATTTTTAAACAAATTAAAGAAGTACAACACTATACCATCAGTGGTCCACATCCATCAGGAAATATAAGTCTTCATATACAAGAACTCGCTCCTCTTAATATGGGGGATCGCGTTTGGGTAGTGCAGCCTGAAGATGTTGCAAATATGGGTCGTTTTATCATGACGGGTCAATACAGTGCAAAACGTACCCTTGCAATAGGAGGAAATTCTGTTGAACAGCCCAAATATGTAAGCACAAAAATAGGTGTAGAATTAAGCCCTATTTTAAATGAATTTAAACTGCGCTATACTCAAAATCGCGTGATTAATGGAGATGTGCTTACTGGCACAGCAACAGCTGCTGATGGATTTATCGGTTACTACAATAACCAAATCACGGTGATTCCTGAGGGAAATCAATACCGTATGTTTGGATGGTTGCCCTTTAAAGACAACCACGTTTTAAGTCTATCAAATACCTCTTTTTCACGCCTTTTTAAGAAAAAAGATTTTGAGGTAAATACAAATCTCAATGGGGAAGAGCGAGCACTTGTAGTTACTGGAGAAATGGAAAAAGTTTTTCCTATGGATATTTATCCGATGCAATTACTCAAAGCGTGCTTAGTAGAAGATATTGAAAAAATGGAAGCTTTGGGAATCTATGAAGTGGTTCCTGAAGATTTTGGATTAATTGATTATGCAAATACTTCAAAAGTTGAAGCACAAGAAATTATTCGTGAAGGAATAGAGTTAATGATTAAAGAAGTAGG
>WTIP01000130.1:0-2371 GCA_011525195.1 Flavobacteriales bacterium
ATTTATCCGAGAGCGAGTCCTGGAGGATGGCATATTATCGGAAAAACGCCCTACCCCCTATTTCGCCCTGAGCATAAAAAACCTTGTTTTGCACAAGCTGGGGATAGAATAGTCTTTAAGTCAATAAGCCTAGAGGAATATAAAGAAATGGACTACCAAAGAGCAAATAGAAACTTAATTATACAACCGCAGTGATAGAAGTACTTCGTACAGGACTTTATTCAAGTATCCAAGATTTTGGGCGCATGGGCTATCAACATCTCGGAATTCCGATTGGAGGAGCTATGGACCATACTGCAATGCATGAAGCCAACGCTTTGTTAGACAATCCTAAAAACAGTGCCGTTCTTGAGATGAGCTTTCAAGGACCCAAGCTGCTGTTTCTCCAACCCCTTCAAATTGCGCTTGCTGGCGCCACTATGGAAATACAGTTAAATGGTAAAAAAATAAAACCACTTAATTTAATTTCAGTAGAAAAAGATGAGACCTTACAGTTCGGTAATGTTTTAAATGGCAAGCGGACCTATTTAGCTGTTGAAGGAGGTTTTCAATCTGAAACTGTTTTGGGTAGTCAATCTCAATATGAAGGGGTAACGAAGTATGCGACACTAAGAAAAAATGAAATTTTAAACACGGGAGGTTCCACCCAAAAAGAAAAATCAAAAAATTTAATAATGGAGGTCACCAAGTCTTTTAAAAATCTTATCCCAGTATATAAAGGTCCAGATTATGCCTTACTCTCAGAAAAGGAAATAAAAAGGCTGACTTCAGAGCTATTTACAATTTCAGTACAAAATTCAAGAATGGCCTATGTATTAGAGGAGAAACTCACCCCTCACGAAGCTTCCCTTTGGACAGGGCCTGTAATGCCCGGAACAGTACAATATACCCCTAATGGCAGCTTAATAATTTTAATGCGTGATGCACAAACAACTGGAGGCTATCCAAGAATTCTTCAGCTGAGTGATGAAGGTATTAACTGTTTAGCGCAAAAATCAACCCGTGACCCGTTTCAATTTGAATTGGTTGAAATCTAATATTATTAAAATTGTTTTACTTTTGTACGGATTAGATTTAAATGAAATTACTTCTTAAGAACGCGACTTTAATCCATGAAAAGAGTCCTTTTCACAACCAAAAAAAGGATGTATTAATTGTTGATGGTATACTCACCAAAATTGAAGATGAAATTAATGAAGTAGGTGCAGAAGAAGTTAAATTCGAAGATTTACATCTCTCTCCAGGATGGTTTGATCCCTGTGTATCATTTGGAGAACCTGGTTTTGAAGAACGTGAAACCTTGTCCAACGGACTAAAAACGGCCGCTAAGAGTGGTTTTATCCATATTGTTTTAAATCCTGATACCGAACCTGCTTTAGACTCGTATACTGATGTAAATCATTTGCTTCAACAAGCCCAAGATCAAACAACAGCCTTGTCTATAAGTGGATCTTTAACACAGAGTTCAGCAGGTAAAAACCTTGCCCCCCTTGTAGAGATGCACAAAGCAGGTGTAGTGGCATTTGGTGATTTTAATCAGGGGCATCAAAATCCAAACCTAATCCGGATTGCCTTAGATTATGTACAAAGTTTTGACGGCTTGATACAGGCCTACCCTATTGACTCAAATTTAAGTCAGGGAGGTCAAATGCACGAAGGAATTGTCAGCACCCATTTAGGACTTAAAGGAATTCCCGTTGTTGCTGAAACCAGTATATTGGCACGTGATCTTCAATTATTGGAGTATACAGAAGGGAGAATGCATATCCCCTTTATCTCCTCGGCTGCTAGTGTTGAACTTATTCGCAACGCGAAGAAAAAAGGACTTAAAGTAAGTTGTAGTGTGCCCATCGCACATTTGCATGCCAATGAAGAAAACTTAAATAATTTCGAGTCCAATTATAAAATTTTACCTCCTTTGAGAACGGCTCAAGATCAGCGAGCATTAAGAGAAGGGCTTTTAGAGGGTACAATCGATATGGTAACAAGCCTTCACCAGCCTTTAAATCCCGAATTAAAAGACCTCGAATTTGTCCGTGCCCAAGAAGGTAGTATAGGCCTTGAAGCCGCCTTTGGGGTCTTGCTCAATTATTTCCCCCTTGAAAAAACGATTTCTTTTCTCACACGGGGAACAAAAGCTTTTAAAATTGATCATCCGATTTTCGAACTAGGAAAAGTAGCCGATCTCACTTTGTTTTCACCTAAAGGAAGCCGTGTGCTTGAAGCTTCAGATTTGTTTTCCAGCTCCAAAAATTGTCTCTTTCTCGGAAGCACGATTAAAGGAAAGGTGTATGGCAGTCTTCGTTCTCATGCTTTTCAAAGAACTGATTAATTTAATCTCATGCTAGAATACCGCATTCAAAAAGCCCTT
>WTIP01000130.1:2471-6221 GCA_011525195.1 Flavobacteriales bacterium
GGATTCAGTCAAGGCGCCATATTAAGTTGGGCGATTGCTTATCAGCAAGCGATTAAAATTCGAAGAATTATGGCTTTAAGCGGCTTGGTTCATGAGAGTATCAATACCCAACAGCCTCCTGAGTTTCTAGCCTATGCCAGTCATGGAGTTCAAGACCCTGTCATTCCCATACTTTCTGCACGTGAAAGTATCATTCCACTGTCAGAAAAGTATAGCACAATCAGTTATAATGAATTTAATGACGGTCATACGGTCTCACGCGAGAATTTTCAAAAACTATTAGAGTGGATAGAAAAAACGAATTTATAAAGGATAAATTACCGTTTTAATACTGCTTAATTCAAAAATATTATTCTTCTTTTCATACCTCAAGAGACTTTGGCCCCATTGCTTATCACTTTGAAAGCCAATCATAACCCATTGATCATTTATGAGTTGTATTGAGCGGATTAAAAAACGCTCATTTGGAGGAAGTTTTTTTATTAAATGATTTAATCTTTTTTGGGTATTGTAAGTTAATAGCTGTGCACGGAGGGCCGCTTCAACTTGGGGTGTGCTCTTATAGGTGAAAAAATCTTTCGTTTCCAGCAGCTCGTTCATCCCCCTAAGCGAATCCTTAAGCTGAAGTTCATAGCGATTTTGCTTTTGAATGATCTGATCTTGGTGATTCAATATTTTATTGGTATTTACCAGTTGAAAAATTAAGACCACTGAGACAAAAAGAAAGAGATAGAATACAATTTTAAATTTCATGCTGCTAATTTGAGGTTAATTTGAGCGTATCATAAGCGAGAAAAACAGAAGAAGGTAGTTTTTTACTAACCTCCTCATGAAATCCCATCAGATGACTAATATGGGTAAGGTAAGTTCTTTTGGGCTTTAAAAGCGCTACAAGTTCAATCGCCTCTTCGAGATTTAGATGATTCGGGTGGGGTTCAATTCGCAAGGCACTCAATACGAGAAGATCCAGATGCTGTAGTTTTGCTAGCTCGGATTCAGGTAATGTTTTAATATCTGTGAGGTAACAAAAATCATCTATTCGATAACCCATTACCGGCAATTGATTGTGCAATGCTTGTATGGGAATAATTGTTTTGTCTTTGAAAGTAAAAGGCGTATTCACCTCTATTGGGTGTTGTAAGACCGATGGGGCTCCAGGGTATTTATTTTCAGATGAAAAAATATAGCCAAAACGATTTGATAAATTGGTTAAAACACGGGGGCTCGCATAAACCGGAATGGGCCCTTGACGAAAGAAAAAAGGGCGAATATCGTCCAAGCCTGCCGTATGGTCGGCGTGTTCATGGGTAAAAAATATAGCATCTAAATGCGTGCAATCCGTTCGTAACATTTGTTGCCTGAAGTCTGGACCACAATCAATAACTAAATGGGTGTTTTCCCACTCTATTAAAACAGAAACGCGAAGCCGCTTATCTTTTGGATTGTCGCTCAAACAAACTGGATGTGTACTTCCTATAATTGGAATACCCTGAGAAGTTCCAGTACCCAAAAATTGAACTTTTATCATTTACTTACAAAGGTATTGTTTTGCTTTTTACATACCATAGAACTTTGTATTTTTGGAATAATATTTAACCAAATGAGCATCACAATTAAAGGAGACAAGGGTTTTGATAATAAACCCTCTACAGAAGCCAAAGCACTCCGAATAAATCTAAATCCTTGCATCTATGGGACTTTCGCTGAAATAGGAGCAGGTCAGGAAGTAGCCCGTCACTTTTTTAAGGCTGGAGGATCATCAGGAACGATTGCGAAAACCATCAGCGCTTACGATAAAAACTTTAGTGACACCATATACGGGGAAGAAGAGGATGGACGCTATGTTACCGAAACACGCCTAGATAAAATGATGACTCATGAAATGCGTCTACTCAAAAAGCGTATCCCGAAAGCAGATCAAGAAAATAAAATGTTTTTTACGCTGGCAAATACTGTTGCCACTATAGATTTTGCTAAGAAGTTTAAAGGTCATGGCTGGATGGGTATTCGTTTTCAAACAGAACCTCTAGGAGGTTTTAACGAAATTGTACTCCATGTTCGCTTTCATCAAACAGAAGCAAGGTTACAGCAAGAAGCATTGGGATATATGGGAGTTAATCTTGTTTATGGTGCTTTTTATAAACACCACAATCCCAAAAAACTTTTGCGCTATCTCTATGACAATATAGACGAAGATGCCATAGAAATTGACACAATTAATTTCTCAGGGCCAAAATTTGAAAATGTAGACAACCGACTCATGAGTTTACAGCTCATACGAAATGGAATGACCGAAGCGGTTATGTTTGATTCTGATGGCAATAATGTATTACCAGCCCGTGTACTTTATAAAAAAAATATACTGGCCCTAAGGGGTAGTTTTAGACCGGTAACAAAGGTCAATATCGATATGTTTGAAAAATCTTATGAGATTTTTACTAAAGAACAAAATGTAGACGAAGCCAAAACAAAAGTCATTTTTGAAATTACCCTTTCTAACCTACGCGCAGAAGGTGAAATAGATGAAAAAGATTTTATGGACCGAGCCAAATTACTGTGCTCTTTAGGTCATACTGTAATGATCTCTAATTTTAAAGAATACTATAGACTTGTTGATTATTTTTCCCATTATACCAAAAATCAAGTTGGTCTTGCTATTGGGGTTAATAATTTTGTTGAAATCTTTGATGAGCAGTATTATCAAGACCTCAGTGGGGGAATTTTAGAAGCTTTTGGTAAAATGTTCTATAATAATTTAAAAGTCTACCTCTACCCTATTCGAAATGAAAGTAATGGAACTATTACAGACAGTAATAACCTCAAATTACATCCGAGAATGAAAGAATTCTATAAATTCTTTAAATACAATGGTAAAATTGTTGACATCTTCGATTATGAAGAAGACTACCTAACTATCTTTTCAAGGACAATACTTAAAAAAATTAAAGAAAATAAAGAAGGCTGGGAAGATGACCTACCCGTAGGAATTGCTGAGATGATCAAAAAGAAAGAAATGTTTGGTTATAAAGCCTAGACTCAAAGGTAAGCCCATTATGGGTGTCCCCTTTTCAAATATTTCAGTCTAATCCCATCACCTAGCCCTCCAAAATTTGGGCCGCGTGATCTTTAGTATTCACCTTATCAATAACCCTTTCAACTGAACCTTGTTCGTCAATAATAAAGGTTTTTCGATGAATCCCATCATATTCTTTACCCATGAATTTTTTGGGTCCCCAAACGCCAAAAGCATTGATGATTTCTTTTTCGGTATCAGCCAATAAGGGAAAAGGAAAGTCGAATTTATCAACAAAGTTTTTTTGAGCTTTTTCAGTATCTGCACTCACGCCCAGAAGTATATATCCTGCTTGAGTAAGCGCTGCATAATGATCTCTCAGATCACAGGCTTCAGCAGTACAGCCAGGCGTATTTGCTTTTGGATAAAAAAAGACAACCACTTTAGAGCCCTTATAAGCCTCTAATGAATGTGGTTTTCCTAAATGGTCATTAACAGTAAATGGAGGAACTTTATCTCCTACTTTTAGCGTTTTCATATTTCATAGCGTTTTGTAAATTCGAAGATAAAAAAATCTCTATGACCAAAAGAGAAAAAGTCGATTTTGTAATTCAGACCTTAGAAAAACTCTATCCTGAAATTCCAATTCCACTCGACCACCAAGACCCTTATACACTATTAATTGCTGTTTTATTGTCAGCACAAAGTACCGATATTCGAGTAAATCAAATTACTCC
>WTIP01000130.1:6321-12789 GCA_011525195.1 Flavobacteriales bacterium
CGGGGTTGGAAACTTGAAAAAGATATTATTACTCAAACAATTGGACGCAAATCCGTACTCAAAAAAGCCCGCTAATATGCTAGTTTTTAAGATTTTCTAAACTACTGACTTTATTAGGATTTGACTGGTAGGCTTTTGAAAATGCCAAAATACGATCAATAACCACTTTGCGTGGGTACTCCTTCCGCTGATCTGCTAATTTCTCTTTAGCGTAATTTTTTGACATAAAAGTGCTATATGCATTATAACGGCAAAAAGATTAAAAAATTGTTAGATCGATAAGCTTATTTGATTTTCTGCTATCAATTTTCTCAAATTAATTATTGCATAGCGCATTCTTCCCAAAGCAGTATTAATGCTTACATTGGTATTTTCTGCAATTTCTTTAAAACTCATATCGCGGTACATTCGCATAATCAAAACTTCTTTTTGGTCTTCAGGTAATTCTTGAACTAAATTTTGAAGGTCTTGAACAATCTGTTCTTGAACAAGTGTATATTCAGCATTTTGGGCTCCATCAGGAAGAAGCTGAAAAACATCAAATTCTTCAGTGTTTTTTACTCTAGGCATTCTATTACTCTTTCTAAAATAGTCGATGACAAGATTATGCGCAATACGCATAACCCAAGGAAGAAATTTACCCTCCTCATTATAATGCCCTCCTTTGACTGTTCGAATGACTTTAATAAAGGTATCTTGAAAAAGATCTTCGGCGGTATCCCGATCTTGAACTTTTGAATTGATAAAATTATAGATTCTTGCTTTGTGCCTACTTATGAGTTTTTCAAGAGCAGGTTCGGAACCATGAAGGTACTGATCAATTAAAATAGAATCTGAAATGGAAGATGCGTTGGTAGTCATAATAAAATTACTTAGGCCATAGGCCGTTAAAAAAACCGAAATTTTAATGAGTAATTTTATTGTATACGCAACTATTTTGTTAGCCAAATATACATTTTTTTTTTTACTCCAACTGTAATGCCCTAATTTTTAGTGCTTTCATTCTTCATTTAAAGCTTCAAAAAAGTAAATATCACCTTTAATTTTACCCCTATTTCAAGCGTAAAATCGTAAATTGTGCCCTTTTTAAATTTGCTATGGACACGATATTAAATGCAGACCCAAAAGAGAATATTATCATCAAAGGGGCGCATTTGCATAATCTCAAACACATAGATCTTGTCATTCCTCGCAATAAACTAACAGTAATCACAGGGCTCTCAGGTTCAGGTAAATCTTCTTTAGCTTTTGATACACTGTATGCTGAGGGTCAACGACGCTATGTAGAGAGCTTATCATCCTATGCACGGCAATTTATGGGGAGGTTGAGCAAGCCTAAAGTAGATTTTATTAAAGGATTGGCACCTGCTATCGCCGTAGAACAAAAAGTTAATACTTCTAATCCACGCTCTACAGTGGGGACTAAAACTGAAATTTATGACTATATCAAGCTGCTGTATGCCCGGATAGGTAAAACCTATTCCCCTCTTTCAGGCGAAGAAGTGAAAAAAGATACAGTAACAGATGTAGTGAATACAATTAAAGGTCTTGAAACAGGAGACAAACTTCTCCTTCTAGCCCCTATAAAAAATGACAAAAAAAGAAGTCCCAAAGACAAACTCAAAATATTTATTCAGCAAGGTTTTGCACGAATTTATACGGCTGGTAAAGTGCACTTAATTGAAGATTTTAAAGACCAGCCCCTCGAAGTCTTTGATCTGGTTATAGATCGACTTATTGTGCGTCATGAAGAAGATTTTTATAACCGCATAGCAGATGCAATTGAAATGGCTTTTTATGAAGGAAAAGGAGATTGTGCGCTTCTTCAATTAGAAGATAATCAACGAATCGAGTTTTCAAATAAGTTTGAATTAGATGGTCTTATATTTAACCAGCCTAGTATCCACCTTTTTAGTTTTAATAATCCTTTGGGCGCATGTCCCACCTGTGAAGGTTTTGGCGATGTAATCGGTATTGATCCAGAATTGGTAATCCCAGATACAAGTCTGTCAGTTTATGACCACGCAATAATACCTTGGCGAGGCACGGGAATGCGAAAATATTATACTAAAATTGTTGATCAAGCCTATCGATTTGACTTCCCCATTCACAAACCTTATTTTGAGCTTAGCCAAGAACAGAAAGATCTTCTGTGGGAAGGCAATTCTTATTTTACTGGCATCAATGCCTTTTTTAAAAGAATAGAAGCAAAAAATTATAAAATACAAAATCGGGTGCTGCTTTCTCGTTACCGTGGCAAAACAAAATGTTCAAACTGTAAGGGCTCCCGTTTAAAAAAAGAAGCCCATTATGTTCAAATAAGAGGTAAAAGCTTACCCGAATTATTGCAAATTTCAATTGATGAAGTGGCTTTGTTTTTTAAAACATTAACCCTCAGTCCTCATGAGAACGAAGTGGCTAAAAGGTTACTCAAAGAAATTACCAGCAGATTGTCTTTTGTTCAGGAAGTAGGACTGGGATATTTAACTTTAAACCGACGCTCTACTACCCTTTCAGGAGGAGAATCCCAGCGCATTCAGCTTGCCACCTCCCTTGGAAGTAGTCTTGTGGGCTCGATGTATATTTTAGATGAACCCTCAATTGGCTTACATTCACGTGACAATCAAAAGCTTATTGAAGTCATAAAAAACTTAAGAGACCTAGGAAATACGGTTATTGTAGTCGAACACGATGAAGAAATTATGGAAGCCGCTGATCATATTATTGATATTGGTCCCGAGGCAGGAACTTTTGGTGGAGAAATTGTTGCACAGGGCCCCCTTGCTAAAATTCTTATAAGTAAGGGGTTAACGGCTCACTACTTAAGTGGAAAATTAGCCATTGAATTGCCGACTAAAAGAAGAGCTAGTGAGAAAAAAATTAGCTTAATAGGGGCTCGTGCCCATAATTTAAAAAATATCAATGTAGAGATTCCTTTAGGGTGTCTCACAGTTGTAAGTGGCGTTTCTGGAAGTGGTAAAACCAGCCTTGTCAAAAAAATTCTTTATCCTGCACTGCTTCGTCATTTTGATATTTACAGTCAAAAACCAGGGCCCTTTACTGCGTTAGAAGGTGATTTGGAAATGCTTAAAAGTGTAGAATTTGTAGATCAAAACCCAATTGGAAGGTCCTCAAGGTCCAATCCCGTTACTTATATTAAGGCCTATGATGAAATACGGGCCTTATTTGCCTCGACCAAGCTTGCGAAACTCCGAAGGTATCAACCCAAACATTTTTCTTTTAATGTAGACGGGGGCCGCTGTGATCACTGTAAAGGAGAGGGAACAGTAACTATAGAAATGCAATTTATGGCGGATGTAGTCCTTGAATGTGAGCACTGTAAAGGAAAACGATTTAAAAAAGAAATTCAAGAAGTCAAATATCACAATGCATCAATAGATCAATTATTAGAAATGACAGTAGATGATGTAATTGCTTTTTTTGAAAAACACCAAGAGGCGAAATTGATTAAAAAGCTCAAACCCCTCCAGGATGTAGGGCTCGGCTATGTAACTTTAGGACAGTCTTCTGCTACCCTGTCAGGAGGTGAAGCGCAAAGAATCAAACTGGCTTCCTATTTGAGTCAAGGTAATACGAAAGAGAAGGTCTTATTTATTTTTGATGAACCTACAACAGGGCTGCACTTTCACGATATTAAAAAACTAATCCAATCATTTAATGCGTTGATTGCACGGGGGCATTCTGTTGTGGTGGTGGAACACAATTTGGAATTGATAAAATGTGCAGATCACCTTATTGATCTTGGCCCTGAAGCCGGCGATCTGGGTGGAAATCTGGTAGGACAAGGCACCCCTGAGTATATTGCAGGCTTAGACAAGTCACAAACGGGAAAATATCTTCAAAAAAAGCTGAAATAGGCTTTATTTATAGCGGTTAAAACGCTTCAAAACTGCTGCAATTTCTGAAGACCATTTGAAGAAGTAAAAGGGAACTAGAAAAAGAATTAGAATTGCGAGGCTTCGCAAAAGAATTGCAAGTATTGGGGAACCTATAGAAGGAATACTATAAACCATTCCATAAATTAAAAATATACTTCCAATAATACTTAATGACTTTCTATTATAGGGATGTATATTGAAGGCGTAATAAATCAAAATTAATTTGCAGCTATTTATAAATAGAATCACAATCAAAGTAGCAAAAGCGGCGCCCATAATGCCGTATGCACTTATTAGATAATAGTTTAAAAGGACGGCAAGAACAGCAGAACTAACAGAAAACCAAAATACATAGGGATAATATTTCGAATTGCTGATGATATTATTCAAACAGCCCATCGACATGCTAAAAAATTTACCTAAAGAAATTATAATGACCACACTAAAGGCAGAGGTATAGCCTGGCTGATTGATTAATTTATAAAAGTCTAAAAGATTCAGATTGATTATTAAAAAAGCTAGACCGCTTACCACCATCAAGTTAATACTGCTTTTTTTGAGCAATTCTTCTAATCGGTTTAGATCATTACTATTTAGCGCTTGGGCTACCATCGGACTTGTAATCTGAAACATGGCGCGCCCAGGGGCTTCAATCACAGCTGCGATATAAAGAGCTACGGCATAAAAAGCAACATTTTCATCCTTCGTAATTACAAAAATCATTGACTTATCTATATCTAAGATAAAACTAGCCGCAGCTCCAGAAAGAAAAATCAAAGCACTATAGCGAAGTAATGAAGTCCAATTTGAAGGCAAATGAATATTAAAAGAAGGGATATAAATAAAGAAGCTATAACACATTACACAAAGGAGTCTGAGGTAATAGCCAATTATTAAAAAATTGATAAAGCCGTCTAAATCAATCCACTCTAGGATATAGGCCATTAATAATAAAAAGACCAATACTCTGGGGTAAACCTCTTTAAGAAAATTTCCAAATACTGTTTTTAAATGAACCCTTAGCCAGCTAAAAAAGACTTCAAAATAAGCGGTTGATATGGCGATAGCAAGAATTAAAAAAGGAAAACGAGAAACCCCATTTCCTTTTCCCGCGATGAGTTCAAGTAGCGCTGTATTAAACTGAAAATAAAAAGGTAAAATGAGTGTAATAATAACTAAAGGTAAAAGCAGTACAAACCACAACAAGCGGTCACGTTCCTCTTTTGATTGAGCCTCGCTAAAATACTTGATTAAAGTATGCTGAACTCCAAAAGAGATAAAGGGCTGAATAAGATTTGAATTGGCTAATAAAGCAACTATAAGTCCATGAAATTCTTTACCTGGATAAGTGGGATATAAATAGACCATATTAACGGCCCCAATCAAAAAGGCAAGACCTATACTGACAACATTATAGATCGACTGTTTGGCTATAATCCCCATGGGCTAATTGGCTTGATTTTGATTCCGTTTTTGGAAGTAATACAATCCTCCTAAAAATACGATAAAAAGAATTAAAGTCGTCCAACGTAATTGTGTTCCTAAACGAACAACCTCAGGCTCAAAATGAAAAACAATGCGTGATTTTCCTTCTGGTACTTCCAATCCTCTTAAAACATAATTTACATTGACTATAGGTGTATTGACCCCATTTACAGAGGCTGTCCATCCGTGTGGATAATACATTTCAGAAAAAACAACAAACTGTTTTGCCCCTGTCTCTATTTCATAAACTAAAGAATCTGGTTTTGATTCTTTAATTGTAAGCGTTGCCAAAGTATCTTTGGAATAAGACATAGCTAGATCAGTAGGGAAAGTACCCTCTAGTACTAATGCCTCATTTGAAAAATCAGTCGTTTTTAAACTTTCCAAGAGATCATCAGCAGTGGGCGCTGTTTTGAGATTGGCGATTGTCCAAGCAGGACCCAGTGCATTCGGATTCACCAATGCTTGAAGTGTATTGGTTTCGGAATCAGGGATCAGGAAGTATTTAATATTTAAAAAGTCTAAAATACCTGCTATTTGGTGTGTGGAATAATAACTATATAATTCTTCAAAACGCCGAGGTTTTGCACCGTGATAGCCCCCTAATGTATTGTGAAAGTAGGCGGTTCGTGCTCCTGTAAGTCCTAACTGTGGCTCAAAAACTCGGTAGCGGCTACTGTCTTGCAGTATGACTCGATCGGCTTCAGTTAGCTGAAAAGGAATGGCTGCACGGGCGGGTTCTACAAAAGCTGCTCGACTGAGGTACCTAGATGAGACACCTAAAAGATCAAAGAGTACAATGCCAATACTGGCTATTAAAATGAATTTTTGATTTCCTTTTTTAATCTGATAATAAGCAATTAATACCGCCAATACAACTATAAAAAGAAGAGCCCTAATCACATCTTCTCTAAAGATAGAGCGCCTTGCTTCGCGTATCACACTCATAAAATCAGCGCCATAGATTTCATTAAAATAAGCATCATTGGGTCCGATAAAAGAAAAGCTTCCTTGGAATAAGAGTAAGGCAACTAAGAATAGTATGGGAACACCTACAACCTTGACAAATTTTTTAAAGTCGAAA
>WTIP01000130.1:12889-19720 GCA_011525195.1 Flavobacteriales bacterium
TCTTCACTAGAGCCCCCTCCTTGAATCCGCGGGGCGATCAAATTTAAACTTTCAAAAATCCCATAGCTGTACTCAGTAATATACGCATAAGTTAAACCCTCTGTTTGTTCTTTGGGTGCTCCTTCAGGGTCTAGCATGAGTTCGCTGGGACCCCTTGTGCTAAATTTTGTATACTCAGCCGTTGCCAGTAAGGGGGTCGCATTAAAACCTAAAGCCAGTATTCCCGAAAACACTAAAGTAACTACTGACTGTAAATAAAACTTTAATTCTTTCTTTTTTAGGGCTTCTGTAGCCCATACAAGGCTTAAAATGCCCATAAAAAAAAGAAGATAATAGGTCATTTGATAGTGGTTTGCCCGTATCTGCATCCCAAGGCTTAGAGTGGTGAGAAGAAAACCCCAAAAAAATCGATATCTAAAAAGTAAAAGCATCCCACCAATCACAAAAGGAAAAAAACTAACGGCAAGGGCTTTGGTATTATGCCCTACTTGAAGAATGATAAGCAAATAGGTAGAAAAACCAAAAGCCAATGACCCAAACAAGGCGGTGTGCCAGGGGAGGTTTAAAATTAAGAGTAAAAGATAGGCTCCAAATAAATAGAGAAAAAGAATATGAGCGGGACGCGGTAGAAGTCTAAAAAAATGGTATATGGGGCTGAGAAAATCACCCGGATATTCGGCTCCTAATTGATAGGTAGGCATTCCCCCAAAAGCATTGTCAATCCAAAATGTTTCTTTCGCGGTCTCTTTTCGGTATTCCTTTAACTGTCTTGACATACCCTCATATTGTCGGATGTCAGATTGCAGCAATACTTTACCCGAGAGTACGGGATAATAAAAAAGCAAGGAAATAAACCCAAAACCCAAAACAACAAGCCCATGTCTATAAATAAGAGAGCGGGATAAGGTATTAATCCAATTCTTCATAATCGATATATTCTCCCATGGTATCTGAGGATTTTTTTTTGCTTTTGGCTTTTGGAGCTTCACTTTGTTGCTTTTGAGTAGAGGCTTTCTTAACTAAACTTGAGAGAAACCATTTAAATAGAAAAGGAGAAAGTAATCTGAGTAAGTAAATACCCCCAAAAAAAATCAAAAAGAATTTGAAAAGTACGCCCAAAGCTGTTGTTTAATTCAAAAATAGCTATTTCACCATTACTGTAGAAAATTTATGAGTACATTATGTATTCCGTAGCTGAAAGTGAGGAGATTCTCTCCTATATTTGCAGTATGGTTCACAGAATTTTACTTGTATTTTTCTGGGCTTATTCCACAAGCCTTTTTGGTCAATATACCGATCAAATTAATTCAAATAGACCTGGTGCTTCTATTGGGGCATTTGCCGTAGGTAAAGATGTGATACAAGCAGAAGCGGGCTTTTCTTTTGTCAATGCCACCCATGCGGGTTATAATAATTCTACTTTTAGAGGAGGGCTGGGATTTCTTTCTTTGCGTTGGGGATTTCTGAAGGAAACCATAGAACTCACTTATGAAGGGCAATACCTAAGCGGAACTTTAAATTCAAAAGTTGTAGCGGTCCCAATAGACTATGCCAATCATGGATTTTTAAAAAATTTTATCGGACTCAAATATTTAGTTTTCGATCCCTTTAAAAAAGAAAAAGAAGTAAATAATTACAGCTGGAAAGCCAATAACGGATTTAAAATTAGAGATTTGGTCCCCGCCATATCACTCACTTTAGGAGGGAATATAAGTTTTGAGCAAAATAACCCCTTTTCCTATAATAATTTATTTGGAACGCTTTATAGACCCCTACTCTTTCAAAACCTAGGAACTACTCCTCAGCAAGAACCTTTCTTTCATCTGAGGGGAACGGTCGCTACGCAATCTCATTTTTTAAGAACCTGGGTTTTTGTAACAAACTTTACCTACGATCGCTATTTGTCTAATTATCCCATGATGAGTTATATTCTCACTTTAACCCATACCTTAGATCCTTACTGGTCGGTTTATATTGAGCATCAGGGGAATCAAAGTGATCTCTTTAAAGACCACTTATTCCGCTTGGGCGTAGCTTATCTTTGGAATGATGATCTACAGCTTGAAGCAACACTGGGGTCTTCTTTTAAAAATAGCCCGCATCAACTTTTTGCAAATGCTGGAATTTCATATCGTTTGGATTTCCATAAAAACTTTATTTCAGCTGAAGAAAATCAAGAGAAACAATTAAAAAAGCAAGAGCGTCAAATGAATCAGGCACTCAATAAAGGATCAAAAACTGAAAGAAAAAGAAACCGAAAAGCCAAACGCAATCGTTAATGAAGCCTCGATACAAAATAAAAGTAGTTAATACACCCCAAGACTATAAAGCTTTTGTCACTTTCCCCTTCAAACTTTATAAGGACAACCCTTATTGGGTCCCCCCTTTGATCAAAGAAGAACTAGCGACTTTAAACCCTACAGTTAACCCAGTCTATAAAAATGCCTCTGCTCAGTTTTTTCTGGCTTATAAAGGAACTGAAATTGTAGGTAGAGTTGGGGCACTCGTTAATTGGTTAGAGGTGAATGAATTAAATAAACGAAAAGTACGCTTTGGATGGTTCGATGTCATAGACGACCCCAAAGTTACCGCCCTATTGATGCAAGAAGTAGAAGCATTTGGGAAATCGCACCAACTAGAATATATTGAAGGTCCTATGGGATTCTCTAATCTCGATAAAGCCGGTCTCTTGATTGATGGGTTTGAAGAACCCAATACCATGATTACCCTTTATAATGATCCCTATTATAGCACTCACCTAGAATCACTAGGCTTTACAATCAATGCAAAATGGGTCGAATTTGAAATTAAAATTGATGACTTTGACCAATCACCAGACAAGGTCAAACGTTTTTCAAAACTCGTAATGGAACGGTATGAATTAACATTGTTGAATTTTAAAAACAAAAAAGAAATTCTTCCCTATGTTGATGAAATGTTTGATTTACTAGATAAAACATATCGAAATCTTCAAACATTTATACCTATTCAAGACTACCAAATCACCCACTATAAAGAGCGTTATTTAAAATTTATACACCCCGACTTTATAAAATGTATCGTCGATTCAAAAGGACAGCTTATTGCCTTTTCTATTACCATGCCCTCATTTAGTAAAGCATTAAAGAAGCTAAATGGAAAATTGACGCTTTTTAATTTCCATCATTTATACCGTGCACTTAATAAAAATAACCGGGCCTCTTTTTATCTGATCGGGATTCATCCTGAGTATCAGAATAAAGGAATTACAGCGATTATTTTCAATCAAATGCAAAAACTTTTTAATGCCCGCAAAATTGAACGCGTTGAAACAAATCCCGAATTAGAAGAAAATACGGCCATACAAAAGCTGTGGAAAAATTATGAACACAGACTTCATAAAAGACGTGCCACTTTTACAAAATCAATCTGACTGAAGTTATGCTAAGTGAAGGAACCATTATTGCTTTATCGACCCCGCAGGGAAATGGCGCTCTTGGTGTAATTCGTCTTTCAGGCCCTCTAGCACTAGAAAAAACAAAATTATTTTTTCACCCCAAAGTGAAAAATACCGATGTATTTGCCCAACCCAACCGAACCCATTTTGGCGAATTTATCTCTCAGCAAGAACTCATTGATGAAGTAGTAGTCACTTTTTTCAAAGGGCCTCATTCATATACTGGAGAAGATATTATCGAACTTTCTTGTCATGGATCCCCCTTTATTATTCAAAAAATAATGTCCACCTATTTAGAAGCAGGGATTCAACCTGCTCAAGCGGGAGAATTTACGCTACGTGCCTATCTGAACAAGAAAATAGATTTAAGTCAGGCTGAAGCAGTAGCCGATCTGATCGCTTCAGAGAGCGCTGAGGCGCATCGAATTGCAATACAGCAATTAAGAGGAGGATTTTCTAAAGGAATGGAGCTCTTAAGGCAAAAGTTAATTGAATTTAAATCGCTTATTGAATTAGAATTGGATTTTAGTGAGGAAGATGTCACTTTTGCTGAAAAAGTGGAGCTGAAAAAGCTTCTCAACGAATTGGAGCGTGAACTCCTTCTTCTTAAGTCCTCTTTTGCCTATGGAAATGTAATCAAAAAAGGAGTCCCAATTGCAATTGCCGGAAAACCCAATGTTGGAAAATCTTCGCTTCTCAATGCCTTATTTAATGAAGAAAAAGCAATTGTTTCTCCAATTGCTGGAACTACGCGGGACGCTATTGAAGATACACTGGTGATAGAAAATCTGTTGTTTCGATTTATTGATACTGCAGGGCTACGAGAAACTGAAGACAAAATCGAATCAATAGGGGTTGCAAAAGCAAAAGAAAAAGTGACTAAAGCCCAAATCTTACTCTATTTGTATGACAAAACAACTGCTCCTGAGCTTCTTGCAGAAGAGATAAAAACATTACTTCATCCTAACCTAAAGCTCATACTAATTCAAAATAAAATTGATTTAGAAACAAAGGGGTTTGATAAAGATTTCCAAAAAATACTCCTTGAAAAACTTAGCCTTAAACTAGAAACCCCATTTTTAGGCCTGTCTACTAAAGTAAAGGATACACTAAGTCCACTTAAAAAAGCCCTTTTGACCGCTGTTCAATCCATGCACAACAGCAATGGTATTGTCATTAGTAATGCCCGTCACTATCATGCGCTTTCTGAAGCACTAGACGCACTTACTCAAGTAAAAGAAGGAATTGATAATGAGTTGCCAGGAGACTTGCTAAGTATAGAACTCAAAGAAGCCATCTATCACGTCGGTACTATAACGGGCGTTATTGATCATGATCACGATATATTGGGCACTATTTTTAGTCAGTTCTGTATTGGAAAGTAAATTCAGCCCTCAACTAAATTTTCTCTTTCGATAGACATTTTTACAATAGTACTAATTCGTTATATTTGAAAAAAAATTGAACTTACAAAAGAAGGTTTTATGAAGAAGATAAGTCTCTATTTTTTATCCTCCCTTTTCTTGATAACGGCTTTCCAAGCTTGTTCAAAAGAAAATTCGAAAGAAGAATTATTTCTGGATAAAGTTGACGAAATTGTGTGGACAAGAGGATCAAATTATAAGTCTTTCAAAGGAAATCCTTTTAAATTAATTATTGTAGAAGACGGGATTTGCCTTGAATACCGAGAAGGAGATACGATTGTTAGAGAGAATAAATTCTCTTACAACGTACAAAAAAATACACCGGACACGCTTGAACTCGGATATAGAGTACAAGGGGAAAAAATTAATCACTGTGGCACCTTTACCTATTACTTAGACGAAGATCAAAATTTGATTAGAATCTATAAAGAATGTAATGCCAGTATATTTGGAGAAGCACAAAGGCTCAGTTATTATAAATCTGAGAAAGCCTATGATGAAATCTGTCTTGATCCCTAAATAAAACTGCTAATCCGCTTTTTACGGATTAGCAGTCAGTAGATCTCCTCCTTTTTTATCGAAACCTTCAATTTAGATTGTAGGTGTATTTAATTTGGCTAATGACGCCTTGATTTCAGCCTCGCTGAGCTCGTGTTTTTGAATCTTACCGGCAAAATAGTCTTCATAGGCTTTCATATCAAAATTACCATGCCCACATAAATTAAAAAGAATTGTTTTAGAAACACCTTCTTCTTTACACTTTTGCGCTTCACGAATTACTGTTGCAATTCCATGAGTGGCTTCAGGTGCTGGAATAATTCCTTCTGCTTGAGCAAAGGTAACACCCGCTTCAAAAACTTCAAGATTGTCATGTGCTACTGCCTCTATAAGTTTATCTTTTAAAAGTTGGCTTACTATAACTCCTGCTCCGTGATAGCGGAGGCCTCCTGCGTGAATTGGAGCGGGTACAAAATTATGTCCAAGTGTATACATAGGCAAAAGTGGAGTCATACCGCCCGTATCTCCAAAGTCATAACGAAATTCTCCTCGAGTCAGTTTGGGACAGGATGCAGGTTCACTAGCGATACAACGAATCTTTTTACCTTCTTCAAAGTTCAGCCTCAAAAAAGGGAAGGCAAGGCCAGCAAAATTTGATCCTCCGCCGAAGGGAGCAACGACTATATCAGGAAGGTCTCCTGCTTTTTCAAGTTGCTTAATGGCCTCCTGCCCTACTATAGTTTGGTGTAGTTTTACATGATTTAATACACTACCAAGGGCGTACTTTGTACTGTCATCACTCGCTGCACGCTCTATAGCTTCAGAGATTGCAATACCCAGAGAGCCTGAAGTATTAGGGTCTTCCTGAAGAAATTTTTTCCCGATTTCTGTAGCTTCAGAAGGAGAGGGAAAAACCTTTGCCCCCCAAGTATTCATCATTGTTTTACGGTAGGGTTTGTGCTCATAAGAAAGTTTAACCATATAAACTTCACAGTTGATGCCAAAGTGTTTGCATGCAAAAGCCAAAGCGCTCCCCCATTGGCCAGCACCTGTTTCTGTTGTTATGGTTTTAATCCCTTCTTGCTTATTATAATAAGCTTGGGCTACTGCTGTATTCGGTTTATGTGAGCCAGAAGGGCTTACCCCCTCATATTTGTAATAGATTTTAGCATTGGTATCTAAGGCTTTCTCCAAGCCATAGGCTCTGTATAATGGAGTAGGACGCCATAAAGAGTAAATATTTCTAACCTCATCGGGTATTGGCACCCATTTATCTGGTGTAACCTCCTGTTTAATGAGTTCCATTGGAAAAAGTGGAGCTAATGCTTCAGGACCAATAGGTTCCAGCGTCCCTGGATGTAAGGGAGGGAGTGGCTTATTAGGCATATCGGCTATTATATTATACCAATTTTCAGGAATTTCATTTTCGTTGAGTAAAATTTTGCGATTGTTCATTTTGGTTAACTATATATG
>WTIP01000080.1 GCA_011525195.1 Flavobacteriales bacterium
CCTCGTTTATAGTTAGAAGCCCATCATTATCATCATCAGTATCTAAATAGTCAGGCGTGCCGTCATTATCAAAATCTTGCGCATCTGAGGGATTACCATCAAGGTTTGTATCTGGTGTTTCATTTTCAGAAGCAATCCCGTCATTGTCATCATCTGGATCTAGATAATCAGGCGTACCATCCCCATCCGAGTCAATGGCATCTGCTGGATCAAAGTCCCCATCAGGATCTGTACCTTCAAATAGACTAAATATACCATCACCATCATCATCTGGATCTAGATAATCCGCAAAACCATCCCCATCAGTGTCCTGAGCACCGAAGTCAGCAATTATATTTTCAACGATTCCTTCAACTAGAGAGCCTTCAAACTCACTGTAAATATGATCACCATCATCATCAGGATCACGCGAGTTAATAATACCATCCCCATCGGTATCCGAACTAATAAGAGCAGGGTCTACTTTATTTACAGGGGTAATTTCAGTGTCAAGGTCAAAGATTTTTTCATCACTTGGATTTACCTCTATAAACTCTTCTGCCTCAGGTATGGGTACATTAGCATCCCCTGCGGTGGTATTAACATAAGCGATCTCTACCTCGTAGATACCATCTCCATTGGCATCATCTGGATTGTCTGGGTCTGGAGCATTAATAAATGAAAGATAGCCTTCACCTGTATTGTTTTTTCTATTAAAGTAGGGGTGTGAGAACTTTTGCTGACTAACCGCTGCAGGTTCTCCTCCTATAATAGTTACCTTATCAGCATCAGCTCCACCGACTACTTTTTTACGAACCTTCCATTTACCTACATTTCTTAATCTTTTTGGATCTGTAGGTCTAGAGGTGAGTTTTCCAGTTTTACCTCCAGAGCCGTTGATCGAGATTTTATGTTCTTTATAGAAGGTGACAAATACATTTTCTGCCACATCGGAGATACCGTCATTATCATCATCTATATCAGGGATGTCTCCTAGCTCATCAGAGTCATTGTCTCCATAAACATCTATTGGATCAGGAATACCGTCATTGTCATTATCGGTTGAGAAGTTTGGATCCAGTGGGAAGGCATCCTCTCCATCAATTACTCCATCGCCATCGGTATCAGGATTATTAGGATCTGTACCTTTTAACTCTTCTATAAAGTCTGATAGTCCATCATTGTCACTATCCTTAGGGTTCTCATTTGGATTTTTGGGATCTGTTCCCGCAAGCAGTTCATCAATATCACTGTAGCCGTCCCCGTCATCGTCAAGGTCTTTATTGTCTCCTTTGCCATCTCCATCGGTATCAAGCTGCTCCTGAGGATCTTCTGGGAAGGCATCTTCACTATCTGGCACCCCATCATTATCATCATCAGGATCAATCTGATCGGGTATACCATCCTGGTCGGTATCTTTAGTGAACTCTGGATCTAGTGGGAAGGCATCCTCAAGGTCATTTACCCCGTCGCCATCCGTATCTGGATTCTCTGGATCTGTACCCTGTGCTTTTTCTTCTATATCAGAGACCCCATCTCCATCAAGGTCAGTTGGGAAGTCCTCCTTGTCTTTAGGATCTGTGCCTGCCTCGATCTCAATCACATCAGGATAACCATCATTATCATCATCTTCATCCGCATTATTACCTATTCCATCAGAGTCTGTATCAAAACTCTCAGTAGGATCATAAGGGAAGACATCTGTTTTATCAGGCACCCCGTCATTATCATCATCTGGATCTAATAGATCAGGTATACCATCACCGTCTTGATCACTGTTGTGCTCAGGATCTAGTGGGAAGGCGTCGACCTTATCATTTACTCCATCTCCGTCAGTATCATAATTAGTAGGATCTGTACCTAGGATGATCTCTTCTGCATCAGAGAGTCCGTCTTTATCGGCATCTTCAGGTACACTCGCTGGATTTAATGGATCACTATCTTCTCTTATTTCAATCACATCAGGATAACCGTCATTATCATCATCTGGATCGCTATTGTCTCCAATACCGTCTTTATCATTATCTGAAGATTCATTAGGATCATCAGGGAAGCGGTCACTAGTGTTATTTACCCCGTCGCCATCTCTGTCGTTATCTGAGTTATCTCCTATACCATCATTATCTAAATCACGACTCTCATTTGGATCTAATGGGAAGCGGTCTTTCTTATCGGGCACCCCATCATTATCATCATCTGGATCTATAGCGTTAGGAATACCATCTCCATCAAAGTCGTTAGGATCTCTGCTATTATCACCCCCTAGAGGATTAGGGTCTCTACCATCAATTAAACCATCGCCATCACTGTCAGGATCCTCTGGATCACTGCCTATAATCTTTTCCTGAGCATCAGATAAAAAGTCCTCATCCTGATCATCAGGTATACTCGATGGATCTTTAGGGTCTGATCCACCTAGATTCTCTGTTATATCGCTATAGCCATCATTATCATCATCACTATCGGCATTATCACCTATACCATCCCCATCAGTATCTCTACTCTCATTGGGATCTAGTGGGTAAAGATCATTACTGTCATTTACTCCATCCCCGTCATCATCCGGATCTAAAGTGTCATCTATACCATCCCCATCGGTATCTACACCCTTATTAGGATCAGTTGGGAAGTCATCCTGTCCATCTAAAATACCATCCCCATCAGTATCTGGATTAGTTGGATCTGTATTGTAATCCTCCTCTAAAGCATCAGGTAAGAAGTCATTGTCCCCATCCTCAGGGATGTCATTAGGATCCTTAATATCAGTACCTAGATCGGTCTCTATCTGATCGCTATACCCATCATTATCATCATCTGGATCTAACGCATCTATTATACCATCCCCATCAGTATCGATTGTTGCATCTCCCTCTAATGGATCAGGGTCGTATTTATCTCCTATACCGTCTCCATCGGTATCTGCATTATAAGGATCTGTACCGAGCTCTTCTTCTTGGTTGTTAGTTAATCCATCCCCATCAGGATCACGAGGATAGTCCAGCGGATCTTTTGGATCTGTACCGTCTTGGTTTTCTGTTACATCGTCATACCCATCGTTATCATCATCTGGATCACTATTGTCTCCAATACCATCCTGATCATAGTCTAGGGTCTCATTAGGATCTCTTGGGAAGGCGTCGTTATTATCTCTTACTCCGTCATTATCATCATCAGGGTCTGTAGCATCAGGGATACCATCACCATCGGTGTCTAGTCCCACATTAGGATTAAGAGGCTCTAAATCATCTTTATCGTTTACTCCATCACCATCGGTGTCTGGATTATTAGGATCTGTACCTAGCTGATCTTCTTCAACATCAGTGAGTCCGTCATTGTCTTTATCTGAAGGAACGCTATCAGGATCCAGTGGATCTGTTCCTGCGCCTTGTTCCTGCTCATCACTATAGCCATCATTGTCATCATCTGGATCAATACCATCATTTAGACCATCACCATCGCTGTCAGGCTGGTTATTAGGATCTAGCGGGAAGGGATCAATAGGATCATCTAAGCCATCATTGTCATCATCGGGATCTTCTTTATTAGGAATACCATCCCCATCAGTGTCATACTGATAGTCAGGATCAAGAGGATAATCATCCTCTCCATCAATTACTCCATCTCCATCAGTGTCAGGATTATCAGGATCTGTACCTATAGACTCTTCAGAAAGATCAGGAAGCTTGTCATTATCCTTATCGTCAGGCATGCTAGTAGGATCTTTAGGATCTGTACCTACACTATCCTCTAAAACATCTGTAAAGCCGTCTCCATCATCATCTGTATCGGCATTGTCTCCTGTACCGTCACCGTCAGTATCTACGCTCTCATTAGCATCTAGTGGGAAGGCGTCATTGTTATCGTTTACCCCATCATTATCATCATCAGGGTCAATTACATCAGCCAGACCGTCTCCATCAGTATCTCCTGGTCTTGCATTAGCCACAAGTGGATCGGTTCCATTGGTAATCTCAAGCTCGTCACTTTGACCATCACCATCATCATCTTCATCGGCGTTATTACCTATACCGTCTCCATCGGTATCTAGATACTCATTAGGATCATTAGGGAAGTCATCCTGATAATCATAATAACCATCACTGTCTGCATCTACCTCATCATCGACTATGGTAAGGGTAGCATCTGAAGTGTCTTCAGCTGAGAGTCCGCTGTAGTTAGGATCATTTGATACAGGTTTTCCTGTTACTATATTTACTGTTACATCCCCACCTTCAGAGCTATCATTATCAGTGGCAACTGTAACAGTCTGTGGTACATTCCAGTTCTCAGGGGTAAAGACCAGTTGGGTTATAGGAAGTCTTCCTCTTGAGTTATTAGAACTTATAGGTATGGTTACAGGGGCTGTAGGAGGGGAAGTAAGCACTGCTGTAAAACTTGCTGACTCTCCCTCTGTAGGACTATTCTCTACAGCTGTAAACTCAATACCATAAGGCACCTCTAGTACTTTTACTGTCATAGGTCTAGTGGTAGTATAGCCTACTATATCTGTGATGGTAACCTCTATCTCATAGGTGCCGTCTGCATCTGCATCAGTAGGGGTATCAAACTCTGGGGATGGACTGATGCTAATGGCTCCTGTTTGTGGATTGATCGTTACACTACCTGCATCTGCTCCCCCTGTGATACTATAGACTACTGTCTCATCAGCAGAAGCAGAGTCTCCTGTGGTAGTACCCTCAGTGATAGTAAGTGAAGCAGTGCCTGTAAAGGAAGGCGCCGTACCATCTAAACTAAAGCTGCCAGTAAGTACACTCTGATTAGTAGAGACCTTGTTAGGGGTAGTTACCTTAGTAGAACTAATGGTATCTGAAGCCTCGAGAGTAAAGTTAAGACTGCCGTCAGTGTAAGTGTTAGAAGCTGTAAGGGTAAAGCTTGTTGTGTAGGTATAAGGGTTGTTACTGGTCTCATTAAAGGTTAGGTTGGGATGAGGCGAGAGTCCTGTGATAGTAAGTGAGATAGTCGATGTATCTAACGCCCAGGCCGTATCTGACAATACAGTTACTGTGATTACATCGCCTTCCTTAGCATCAGTAAGAGAATTTGCATTATTAGAGGTTACCTGAACTACTAATCCAGGGTCTTCTGCTCTTATATCTATGCCAGTTA
>WTIP01000172.1:0-12180 GCA_011525195.1 Flavobacteriales bacterium
GGCCATTCACTAAAGAATTTCTTATTTAAGCTTGTAAATTAGGGGAATGAAACTGTTTAGAGAAAGGCTATAATTTTTATGCTACACACGCTAGGGGTGCATTAAAAATTACCCCCTAAATTTTGGCCGAAATGCCTTTCGGTAGTTTTCAAAGTCTTCGGGTTTTGAAAAAACTTGGTAATCCCCCTGTTTAATCATTTTCAAATAGAGTTCTAGCTGTTGGGGTTTTTGATACCCCACTACAGGCATTATTGGATCTCCCTGCTCACTAAAGAAAACGACTGTAGGATATCCTTTTACTCCCAAAAAGCGTGTAAACTGATGTGTTGCATTTCTTCCTTTACGATTGGGATCAAAATTGGGATTTGTAAATGTTTGATCAAAAAAATCAATTTGCTCTTGCCCCTCGGCATTAAATTTTACAGCGTAATAATGGGTGCTTATATATCGGGAAACATCAAGGTTTTGAAACGTATTTTTATCTAATAACTTACAGGGGCCACACCAATCTGTATAGACATCCATAAAGATTTTTTTTGGCTCTTTTTTTTGGGCCTCTAAGGCTTCCGCAAAACTCATCCACTGAATTTTCTGAGCGATAAGGGTTTGATTGCCTACGGATAAAACAAAAAGCAGGAGGATAAATTTTTTCATAGACTAATTTGATACCATTTTAAGGTCAAAATTACATTTTATTTTTCTACTACTAAATCTTCCGCGCCATGGGCCAGTCGTTTAAGTGGTTTTAGTAAAAGGATGACCAATACACCGATAAGCGTACAGAAAATAAATATGCCCGTAAAAATCTCTTTTTCGCCTGCTGTTTCAGCAAAACCTCCAATACTCGCAGCTAATTTATTTCCAAGTCCAGTTGCTGCCCAGTAGAGCCCCATAATTGAGGCCGCGTATTTTACAGGCGCCAGTTTAGTGATATAAGAAAGTGAAACCGGTGAAGCACAAAGTTCTCCTATCGTGTGAAATAAATAGGCCAAAACAAGCCAATACATGGCTGACTTCCCTAAGAGCTCGTACTCTGCAGCAGCAAAGCGCATAAATAAAAAGCCCCACCCCATAATAATAATTCCAATTGCAATTTTATAGAGGGAAGATGCTTCTTTTCCTTTTAATTTTATTTTCATCCAAAAAGCACCAACACTTACAGCAAGAGTGATAATAAAAAACGAATTTAAAGACTGAAACCAAGAAGCTGGAATTTCGATCCCCAGTAGCATCCTTTCTGTTTTCTGTTTGGCATACAGGTTCATAAGACCTCCCGCCTGCTCAAAAGCGCCCCAGAAAATAATAATCAGTAAAAATGAAATTAATAAAACCTTAACTCGGTCTTTTTCAATAGCTGTAAGTTTTTGTGTTCTAAGTTTATTTTCTGGATGGGAGGCTTTTCCGATAAAATCTCCTACTCCCACTAAAAATTTTTGACCATAGATATAAGTGATTTGTCCAAAAAGCATTCCAATAGCTGCGAGCCCAAAACCATAATGCCAATTGTAGGTCTCACCCACCCATCCACATAACAGTGGCGCAGTAAAACCCCCAATATTTATCCCCATATAGAAGATATAAAACCCTAAATCTCTTCGCTCATCTCCGGCTGGGTACAGCCCTCCAACCATAGAGGAAATATTGGGCTTTAAGCCGCCCACACCAAGGATGACAAATAAACAGCCCAAATAAAAACTAAATTCAGTATCAAAAGCCAAAATAGTATGCCCAATACACAGTAGTGCTCCTCCCAGTAAAACGGTTTTCTTTTGGCCTAATAAATTATCAGCAATCCATCCTCCTGGAACTGAAGCCAAATAAACAAGCATTGTATACCAGCCATAAAGCGCAATGGCCTCCGCATTGGTCCAGCCAAAACCTGGATTGTCACCTTGTGTTTTTGCTACTAAAAAGAGTGTAAATAGCGCGCGCATGCCGTAGTAAGAAAAACGCTCCCAAAGTTCTGTGAAAAAAAGGACATAGAGCCCTGGTGGATGTCCAAAAAGGGTTTTTGTAGTAGCTGTAGAAGTTGCTTGTGTCATTGTATAGTTCTATAAATTATCGTAAATAAATTGTGTCATCTTAGCATAGAGATGTTTACGGGTATTGCCTCCATATATGCCGTGATTTTTATCTGGGTAAATCATCCATTCAAACTGTTTGTCCGCTTGAATAAGGGCTTCAACCATCCGCATCGTATTTTGTAGATGAACATTATCATCTGCTGAGCCGTGAATAATTAAAAACTTCCCTTTAAGTTGGTCTGCATAATTTATTGGAGAATTTAAATCATATCCTTCGGGATTTTCTTGAGGGGTACGCAAAAAACGCTCTGTATAAATGGTATCATAGAAGCGCCAATTGGTCACTGGTGCTACAGCGATAGCCATAGAAAAAGTATCATTCCCGGTCAGTAAGCAATGTGCAGCCATATGGCCACCAAAGCTCCAGCCCCAAATTCCAATTCGGTTCTGATCGATATAGGGCAAATTTCCGAGTTGTTTAGCTGCAGCAATTTGATCTAAAGCTTCGTATTTGACTAAATTTAAATAGGTGCTTTTTTTAAATTTTGCACCCTTAAAGCCTGTCCCCCGTCCATCGATACAAGCAATGATATAACCCTGATTGGCCAAGCTCTTATGCCATAATAGACGCTCATCTCCCCAACGATTGGCAACCTGTTGGGAGCCAGGTCCAGAATATTGAAAGAGCAGTAAGGGATAGACTTTGTTGGGATCAAAATCAGCAGGCTTAAGCATCCACATATTAAGTGCTTCTCCATTGACAGTAAGTGTAGAAAATTCCCGCTTTGAAAATCCAAATTTATCAAGTCGCTCTTTAAGCGCTCCGTTATTGAGTATGGGTCTGATTAGGCGATTCGTTCGCGTTTCTACAAGCGCAAATTCAGGGGGCGTTTCTTCATTTGAAAAAGAGTGAATATAGTAGCTCCCCTCTACACTAAAAGAAGCACCATTTGTTCCTGACGCTCCCTGAAGTAGTTTTTTATTTTTTCCATTAAGACGTATCGAGTAAACCTTTCGTTCTGTACTTTCTCCCTCAACTGACTGATAATATAATTCTTTGCGCTTAGGATTAATCCCATATAATTCCGTAACCTCCCAAAGTCCTTTGGTAAGCTGCTGGATGAAGTTACCCTGCACATCATAATGGTAAATGTGATTATATCCATCGCGTTCACTGGTCCAAAGAAAACTGTCATCTTCTAAAAACATAAGATTATCATGAATACTTACATAAGTATCCTCTTTTTCCTCTAAGAGGAGTTGTAATTTTTTAGCAGTAGTATTCCAGCGCCACAGTTTAAGGTGATTTTGATGTCGATTCAGTGTCTGTATGATTAAAGAATTGGGACCCCCGCCAAATTGGATACGTGGAATATAATAGGGGTTTTCATTTTCAAAAGAGACTTTGGTTTTTTGAAAAGATTGGGTGTCCAGCACAAATAATTCAATGGTGGCATTTTCCTCCCCTGCCTTAGGATAGCGAAACATATAAGGAAATTGATATAAGTCCGAACCGTAAATATCCATTGAAAAAACAGGGACTTTAGATTCATCAAACCGCATAAACGCCAATTCTTTTGAATCAGCACTCCAATCAAAGGCGCGAACGAAACCAAATTCTTCTTCATAGACCCAATCTGTAATCCCATTTATAATTTGATAATTACCGTCAAAAGTAAGCTGGGTGGTTCGAGAAGTAGTCAGGTCTTTAAGATAAAGATTGCGTTGAAAAACATAGGCAATTTTTGAGGCATCAGGCGAGAATAAGGGGGCTTGAATTTTTTGATCTCTTACTTTTTCTAATGCTTGAGTTTGACGATTATACACCCAATAATAGGCTAATTTTGACCTTCTGTAAATAGGCATTGCCTCAGTCTCAAAAAGTATTTTTTCCTCATTTTTTGAAAAATGATAGTCTGTAAAACGTTGAATTTGCTCATAGTGCTGTGAATCAGCCAAAAGTGTTTTTTTATTGGGTTCTGCGTAATAATATTGAACCAGTTGATTTCCATTTTTTTGCAAATTTTCTTCCAGGAGTGTATAAGACTGCCCATCTTTTAAAGAACGAATAGACTCCATGCGCGCTGCACTGTAGGTGCCACTCCATAAACTATCAAGAGAAAGTATTTCTTGTGCATAAAGTTCAAAATGTGAAGTCAAGCTGCACGTCACTAGATAAATTAATATACCCGTGAATAATGATTTGCCCAAACGAGGGTACCCTCCCTGATGGGTGATATAGGAATCTTTCAAGATTTTGTAATTTATTTCACAGGCAATTTAAAAAAAATGAAAGGATTCTTAATTTTTAGAGGGGGTCAAAATCAGTATCTTTATACAAAAAAGAATGAGCCAACGAATTGAGGGGTTTTCTAAATTGACCAAAACCGAAAAAATCGATTGGATTACACAAACGCATTTTAAAAATCCAGAAAAGGCAAAAGCCCTCTTAACCCAATATTGGAATTCAGATACAGCACTACAAAATAGACATGATGAATTTATTGAAAATACACTTAGTAATTTCTATATTTCCCTTGGAGTTGCTCCCAACTTTCTTATTAATGGAGCGCTCTATACGCTGCCCATGGTGACAGAAGAAAGTTCTGTAGTAGCTGCCGCTTCAAATGCAGCAAAATTTTGGCTTTCAAGGGGCGGTTTCCAAACCCAAATCATCAATACCTTTAAAGTAGGTCAAATTCATTTTCTATTTGAGGGTGATCCTCAAGTACTCAATGCTTTTTTTGAAAAAAACAAAGCCGCCCTTTTAGAGTCTACTCTCGCTTTTGCTCAAAATATGAAAGCACGAGGAGGGGGGATACAAAGTATCGCACTTCGAGACAAGACCGCTCTAATGCCTCACTATTATCAACTGCATTTGCATTTTAAAACAGCTGATGCTATGGGTGCAAACTTTATAAACTCTTGTTTAGAGACTATAGCAACAGAAATGGAACAGCTGGCTGAAAAAGAGTTTAAATCAAAAGAGCTAGAGGTCGTAATGAGCATACTCTCAAATTATGTTCCAGACTGTCTGGTTCGTGCTGCGGTGCAGTGTCCTGTTTCTGAGTTAAGTCCTGAAAAAGGATGGACAGGTGAAGCCTTTGCCAACAAAATTGTCGAAGCAGTTACTATTGCTAAAAAAGAACCTTATCGTGCAGTGACACACAATAAAGGAATTATGAATGGTGTAGATGCACTCATCTTGGCTACAGGCAATGATTTTAGAGCTGTAGAAGCTGGCGTTCATGCTTATGCCGCAAAAGAGGGGCAATATACTTCTTTGAGTGAGGCTTGGATTAAAGAGGGCCTTTTTCATATGGAACTTACATTACCCTTGGCCTTGGGGACAGTTGGTGGTTTAACTAAATTACATCCCATGGTTCAATGGAACCTCGAACTATTAGGAAATCCGAGTGCTGAAAAATTAATGCAACTTTGTGCAGCTGCAGGGCTTGCTCAAAATTTTGCGGCCCTTCGCTCTTTAGTAACATCAGGGATTCAAAAGGGGCATATGAAAATGCACCTACTCAATATTCTGAATCAGTTGGGAGCCACAGCAAATCAGAAAGAAGCCGCTTTAGATTATTTTAAAAAGCATACAGTCAGTGTGCAAGCTGTTGGTGCATTTTTAAAGAATAAAAATACTTAGAATGAGCTCATTTTACAGCCACGGCAAATTACTACTCACTGGAGAATATGCTGTTTTAAAAGGGGCTAAAGCTTTAGCAATGCCTTGTAAATTGGGCCAATTCTTGACTTATAAAGAGAAAGAACAAACTACCTTATACTGGAAAAGTTTGGATTCCAATGGCCGGGTCTGGTTTGAAGCGAAATTCGATATTGCCACCCTCCAATTAGAGCATACCACAGCAGATGAAATTTGGAAAAATCTTTTAAAATTACTTCGTGCCACCAGGCAACTTAATCCCCAATTTTTAAAACAAGGAGGAACGGTAGAAACTAAGCTTGAATTTAACCGATCGTGGGGCTTAGGCAGTTCTTCTACCTTAGTATCCGCACTTTCACTCTGGGCCAAAGTTGACCCTTATCTGCTCCTAGAAATGAGTTTTGGAGGTAGTGGATACGATATAGCCTGCGCTCAAGCCAAGGGTCCTGTAATATACAGCCGCATAAATAAAATACCCGAAGTAGAAACTGTAAGCCTCTCCTATCCTTTTATCGATCAGTTGTATTTTGTTTATCTCAATAAAAAAAGAGACAGTCAAGAGGCCGTTGCTCAATTCGATAAGAGTGCTTTAACCACCTCACATATTCAAAAAATCAGTATGCTTACCGCCAAAATCTTGGCCGCTAAAGAGCAAAGTGAATTTAATACGCTTCTACAAATTCATGAAGAAACCCTCGCAGAATTATTAAATCAAAAACCCATTCAAGAATCTTTATTTTCTGATTTTAAGGGGGCCATAAAGAGCTTAGGTGCTTGGGGTGGTGATTTTGTTTTGGCATCTGCAGATCATAATCCTATCGACTATTTCACACAGAAAGGCTATCGGGTTGTAATTCCATTTAAAGAAATGGTGCTCTAAATACCTGCTTACCCTTTTCGGTAAAAGTTAAGTGTCTGTCCATCAATTACAGCAGCTATCTTTTCTTTAGTATATACTGCTACAAACAGATCATCTTCTTTTTGAAATTTTAATAGATTGTTTTCTTTTGAATAAACAGCAGAAAAAGCACGTATTTCCTCTTGTTGGTCTTTATATTTAACCCACCCTTCTACAAAATTAACTGCGGCGAAGCGCATCAAATAATAGGCCGCATTTGACTCGCGTGTGGTCTCGCAGATCCAAACAGTATTGGCTAATTCTCTGCTTGAATTGATCTTTTTTGATTTGTTTTTGAAGAATTTCATGCACTTTTTTTGAGTTGAAATCAAAATCCATGCCAAAAAAAAACCCCTAGTGACTAGGGGCCTTAGTTAAGCTTGATACGAAGTAATAAGGTCTAATAATATAATGCTCTATTGTCCTCAATAGCAGCATTAGATTCGAGAGCAACAAAAATATTTTCAAGTAGTCTAAAGCTCGCATCACGAAGATACTCTCTGCTGTATTGGAGGTAGTCCTCAAGGGGCTCTGCTTCATTTTTCTTAAGCACTTTAATTTTGTACATTCCTCTTTCACCTTGAATTAAGCCAGAGACCGCGCCCTCTTCCATTGTAAATGCGGCGCCCACTACATAAGGCTCATTTCCTGCTCCAACTAGAGTCGGATTTTTTTGATTAATTGCTGAGGCTGTTTCGAGCGTAAATACTTCCTTTTCAGCGAGGGCTTCCAGGGTTTCATTTGCATATTGCTTTTCTATTAAAGCCGCTTTTTTGTCCTGAAGTATTTTATTTCTTACCTCAGCGCCTACCTCATCTATAGAGGCTAACCCTTTTTTATTAATAGCTGTAAGCTGCACTACGGCATAGCCTCCACTACTCAAAGTAAATCTTTGTACATCGCCTATGCGAGTCTCATCGTCAAATGCCCATCGCACGATTTGTCGTTGATTAAATAACCCAGGAAGATTTTCTTCTAAGGCTGTAATCTTTTTTACTGGACGTACAGTATATTGATATTTTTCAGCACTTCCGATAAAATCTGAAGCATCTATACTTTCAATTTCAAATTGAGTTGCTTTTCTAAAAATTTCATTCGCAGTTTCGTCTGAAGCAACGGCTTCATTCGCCACATCCGCAATCATCGCTAAATCATCTTTGTCTGTAACTTTTATGATATGGAATCCAAATTCTGTTTCTACTAAACCAATTCTTCCCACTCTATTTTTATTTACAAAGTCAAAAAATGGTTCGGCCATTTGCCCTTCTTGGAAAAATCCTAAATCTCCACCCCTTGTTTTAGTAGGTCCATCAGAATATTCACGAGCGAGTCCCTCAAAATCAGCCCCGTTTCTTCTTGCGAGACGCAATACACGATTGGCTTCTCTTTGTGCCTCAGCTTTAGAGCGTGTGACAGTAGAGGGCGCTCTGGTAGCACCTTCAAAGGCGATTAAAATATGACTTGCTCTCAAGGAAGCCTCCTCTTTACGATCTAGTAGTCTAGAGATTTTAAAATAATTTCCATCTCTATAGGGACCAAAAACTTCTCCTACTTCTAATCCAAATAAGATATCCGCATACTCATTATTAAATTCTCCTCTAGGGCGATAGATAGAATCAAAAGGAATCTCTGAATAACGGTCTACAAAATCTATAATATTTTCTGTAGTCCTAAAACCTTGAATCGTATCGGTAAGCTTGGATACATCATTATAGGCAATTTGCTCATCTTTTAATCCTTCAAGTCTTAGTCTAATAGTCGCTAAATCGTCTTCGGTTGGGCTTTCATCAAAAAGGACATATTGTAAATTACGACTTGCTGATCGCTCATAGGCTTTCTCGTGGCTTTTGATGTATTGTTTTATTTCTGCATCTGAAACAGACACGAGACTATCAGGAATTTCATCAAAAGGGATTTGGAGGTATTCGATATTGATATTGTCATTTTCAAAATGATAAAGCGTTCTAGCTTCAGCTTCTGTCATTCCTCCACTAGACTTTATCAAGTCGAGGTAAATTCTTTGTTTCGCTACATTGATGATGCTTTGCTCTTGGGCTTTCCAATTCTCATAAGCTGCAGGCTCCTGCACTCTCAATTGAGCGATATAATCTGTAAAAATTCCAAAATCAAAAAAACCTGCTTCATTTTGAAAGTTAGGATTATTTATGACCGCTTCATCTGAAGAAATAATCTGTTCCAGTTGGTCTTTCCCCGCATCGATCCCCAGTTTTTCAAATTCTTGGTTAAAGATTGTATTTCGAAGGGCTTGATTCCAAACTAGATTAACAGATTGTAGTGTAGAATAGTTATAGGTCCGCTCTGTTTGCTCCACCATTTGGCGAAAGAAAGTTAAATCAATTTCTTCATCATTTACCACAGCGATAGGATCTGTAGGTCCACTATTTGCTGAATTTCCATCGAAAACCCCTGAGATTACAAATGCAAATAACGCCATCCCAATTACTAAAATTAAGAAGATGGATCGCTGTCTAATTTTTCCTAAAATAGCCATAATTGCTCATTTTTGATAGTTTGCGAAAATAAGCTATTCCTGTGAATTAAGAAAGTCTCTCAACTTAAATATCTACAGTATGTTTATCATACTGGAAAGAATTAGTCATTTTCTAATTTTGTGAGAATAATTTGTTCAATTTTTTTTGCAGAAACTTTTTTAATTTCCAGAAGGTAAGGGGGTAGTTCTATTTTTTCTCCCTTTTCAGGAATTTCCTCAATAGTGTAGGCGATCAGCCCTCCTAGCGTTTCATAATATTCACTCTCAGCCAAGGCTAAATCGTATTTTTGATTGAGATAATCTACTTCCAAGCGGGCAGAAAATTCGTATACCCCCTCCGAAATTTGACGCTCTAAGAGCGCTACAGTATCATATTCATCTTCAATTTCACCAAATAGCTCCTCAACGATGTCTTCTACCGTAACAATCCCTGAGGTTCCCCCATATTCATCAATGACTACAGCAATGCTTTTATGCTGTCTGGTTAGCAGCTTTAGAACGTCATTGACAAGCATGGTTTCGGGTACATAGGCTACAGGCATCAAAATATTTTTGACTCCCTTGGGTTTTTTCATCATTTCAAATGCGTGGACATAACCCAAAATATGATCTATATTTTTTTTATATACCGGAAGCTTAGAGAGTCCTGTAGAAATAAATAATGCGGTGATTTCTTCTAATGAAGTTGTTTCTTCTACAGCGATAACCTCTGCTCGAGGCACCATTGCCTCCCTCGTTTTTACTTCAGAGAATTCAAGTGCATTTTGAAAGATTTGTATTTCCGCATCTAAGTTTTCTTTGTCCTTCGAAGACTCAAGTTGCTCTTCGATATAATTTCCGAGTTCGATTTTAGAAAATGAAAGTTGTACTTGATCGGTCTCTGTATTGAGAAAATTTTTAAGAATAAGATCTGTAAGCTGGATAATCAAATAGCTTATCGGTAGGAAAAGAAAGTAAAAAAAAGCGACAGGTAGGGCAAATATTTTGATAAAAGTATTGGCGTATAATTGAAAAAATACTTTGGGTAAAAATTCAGCAGTCAATAAAATAATTGCAGTAGAAATTAATGTTTGATAAAAAACGATGCTAAGGCTTGTATTCCCCGAGAGCAAGGTATTAGGAAAAAATAATTGAAGAATACGATCGCCCATAAAGATTCCGTAAACAACCAATGCAATATTATTTCCTAAGAGCATGCTGGCAATAAATCGTGAGGGGTTTTTTGTGATTTTTTTTAAAATACGAGAGGTCAGTCCTTCTTGAAGCTTTTCAATTTCAAGAAAGATCCTATTTGAGGACACAAAAGCAATTTCCATTCCTGAAAAAAAGGCTGAAAGCAAAAGACAAAGTATAATGACAAGATCGGAAGGGTTCATTCTGAGGAATTTGAACGCTTATCAAATTTTTTTCGATAATGCCTTCTAAATAAAGCCATAAAAATTGAGACAAGAGCAAATCCAGCAAATAAAAGGGCGCGATCGCGGTTTAAATTCCAACGCGTGAAGGTTTCATAAATTGAAATCACTGCTATTACCCAATAAAGAATCTCAGATATACGGTGGTTTTTCATTTTTGTTCGAGAGAGTCTGTTGTTTCAGAAACAGTGATTGTTCCAATCAGACTTCCTGTTTGAAATTTAGTAAATTCCTTATTGGTATCCAATCTTAATGCTTCAAAGTTGTAGTCTTTATCTTCGAATGTAAATGGCTTTTCGGTAAATAGCCATTCAGATTCGGCGTCCCAAAAAAGCTGAGAGGTTGTCAAAATAGCGCCCTCATGAGATTTTAATTTGACATTCCCTTTTAGGTCTATTATTCTGGTATCATTGTATAAGATTCCGTAATCAGCAACTACCTCATTTTCTCTTTGCTGGTCATCAAAAAAAATAACTTTTAAGCCCTCAGGAAATTCCGCATATTTGAAGCTAAGATTGGTAAAATCCAAATGCTTGGGGGCCGTTAAAATAGCTTGTATTTTCAGTGAATCGGTATAGACCATTCTTATATTCGAGGCAGTACCTAAGGGTTCTTGAAGGTCCGCATTAAGCTCCATTAGGGCCTGTGAATTATCTGTGCAAGCATAAAAAAGGGTTGCTGTGGTAAACAGCAACCCTTTGATTTTTTTAAAATATTGTACGTTCATTTAGAGACTTGGAACTGTCACACTTCTATTTATCCAGCAATCAAATTTGATTACCGTTCCTGCATTTCCTTCCGTAAAGATATCTGTTTTGCTGGGTGCTCTTCCCGTATAGCTTTCAGCTGTTTTTCTGGCTATAGTTTTAAGAGAAGCGTCTACTTGTCCTGCTTTCTTTGCTATATCTGCTGCTAACCAATAAACAGCTCTTTTTTCGAATTGGGTCTCACCACACTGGTTGGCGCTGTCTGCATATAAATTGGCGATGAGTAAATAGGCCCGCCCCAGTGAAGGTTGAAGCTCAAGCGCTTTTGTAGCATAGCTTCGAGCTGAGGTCTTTCTGCCCGCGAGCTGAAACTTATTGGCAATCTTTAAGAGTATCTTGGCCTTTTTATAGTCGTCTGTTTGTAGCGCAATAGACTCTTCATAGTACTTCAAAGCCTCTTCTTCATTGCCCTTTTTGTCATTTAATAAGCCTAGATAGTAAGCAGAATCTGCTGAAGGCTCAAGGGTATGTAAAGCCTCTACTAAAGTCACAAAAAGTGGATCATCAGAACACTCTTTACTATCCATTCGGCTTGCAGCACGCTTAATCCACAGGGCGTCGTTTTTATTGGCTTCAAAATTTCTTTGATAAAGTGGGATTAGGTTTTCACAGGTCGCTTCTTTTGCGATAATTGCATCGAGGTTTGACAAAAACGTCCCAATCGCACTTGAATTCACATCGTATATACGCTTATTACGCGTCTCTCTGCTGGTCAATGCAGTGCCTGACTCTTCTTTTTTAAGAATGATATCAAGCTTTTTTGCGAGCTCTGTTCCTTCTATTTCAAATTTTTCAGAAACTTCCTCGTATTTATTGAAAAGTAACTCCATACTCACCTCTTGATCCCCTGCTTTATAGCGGTCGTAAAGGGTTTTAAAATAGTTGTATAACAAC
>WTIP01000172.1:12280-15936 GCA_011525195.1 Flavobacteriales bacterium
CTGGACAATTCGTTCTTACGCGCATCCAAGGCTCGTAAGCTTCTTTGTAATTTTTAACTTTTGCACTCTCTGCAAAAATTGATAAATCTTGCATACAAACATTTGTATCTTGAGCAAGAAGTGGGGTGTTAATGAGGCCCAAAAGGGTGAATGTTAGAACACAAATTTTTCTCATCATTTCAAATTTTAATTATACTTTCTTTTTATAAACCAAATGTCATTAAGGGACAATCCAATCCGCATAGCAATTAATGTTTCTTGAATTAGTCCTGATTGTTTTGCGCCCCTTTGAATAAATTCAAATCCAATATTTGCATTTGAAAGGCTTCCAAGGGGTAAACCTATACCAAAAGATATGCCAGTTTCTGTAATGGGAAGATTATTGATAATGAGGCTCATTTGTTCTGTTCGAAACCCGAATCGGTAGACGACTCTTTCCCAAAAACTAGTAAATGAAGCATAGTCAGGAATATAAAACCCCCCAACTGTCCATTGTTTGGCATCTCTATAACTTATAGTACTCCTGCTAAAAAAATTATTGGTAAAGTTAGCAGATTTTGTCAAATTGTGCTGTATCCCTAAAAACCATTTTTTATTTTCCCCAAATCCAAGTCCTATTTTGGTGGTTTGAGAGGTTTCAAGCTCGGTTTCACGAAGTCCTTGAGTATTGAGGTCAATTTCTTCAAAATCCACAACTGTATCGTTTGATAAGGACTGGGTATAAAATATCCGGTCATTTTGTGAATTTAAAAAGGCTTCTGGTTGGTAAACATACATTCCTTGCAAGAGGTATTTTCTTTTTATCGGAATATTAACTTGTGCTGAATATTGATAATTTAGGCCTGAAATGCTCGACTGATTAGTAAGTAGTGTACCTGTATCAACACCTTCTATAAATTGTCCGGTTCGATAGAATAAATTTCCAAAATTATACTGTGCAGACACGCCAATTGAGAAAAAAGAGGTTAATGGTAACCCAACCGACAAAAAAGCCTGGTTGATTCCCCCTTCTCCTTCATAACGATTAAGTGTATTTTGCCCTTCAGTTGCGGAATCCAAAGTTTGTATGCGGTAACCTACTGAGGAGTAGGGCAAAATCCCAAAACCAAAGCCAAATTTGCCTGCAGGTATACTCACGGCAAGATAGTCTAAGGAAGCATCATCTGCGTTGGCTGATTCGGTTAGTGAAGCTAAGTTGGTATTTCTGTAATGTATCCCTAAAGAATAGGTGGTCACTTTAAGGAATCCATAACTTGCGGGATTATTCAAATTGGCATGAATGGAATCTGTAAATACATCCAGCCCCCCCATATGGCGAGTTGCTTGAGTACCGTTAAAATTTCTTTCCCCCAATCCCGCTGAGGAATAGGGAGAAACCGATCCACTTTGAGCAGCAGCCAGGTGGACAACAGTTATAGAAAATAAGATACTTAGAATTCGTATCATGAATATTGATTCAATGCTAAGAGGTAGTTCAAACCTTCAGCTAAAAAATTTGGATGGGCAAATATGCCATTTTTAAATGGTTTTGGCAACCTTTCCGCCGCACCGCCTGTTAAAATTACCGTTAAATTTTTCTTTTTTTTAGTGTAATAATCAATAATCCCCTCTATTTCATATACAATGCCAAAGTAAACACCCGCATGCATTGCCTCTTGGGTAGAGACCGCAGTAGGTTGCTTCGCATACTCAAAATTTAAGGCAGGTAAAGTGCCTGAAAATTCGTGCATTCCTCTATAGCGCATCTCAAATCCCGGACTGATTGCCCCTCCATGATGTACCGCTTTAGCATCTAAATAATCATAAGTGATACAACTCCCTAGATCAATTACCAAAACCTCTTGGCCAGGGTAATGCAGGCAACAAGAGGCCAAAAGTGCGATGCGGTCTGCCCCTAATTTATTTTTAGGCTTGTAGCGGGTTTGAAATGGAAGAATAAGATCTGTACTACAATGCCAAACCTTAAAATTAAGTAAAAGGGTTTTTAGCGCTTCGGAAAAGGTTGTATTGACATCTGAAATAATCACCTCATTAATTTGAGGATAGTCCCTTATAATTTGTCCGAGTTGTGTTTTCCAGTTTTTCAGCTGATCGCTAAAGGTTTCTAGGTGTGTATCCTCTTTAAAAAGAAAAGACTTGATTTGGGTATTGCCGATATCAATAGCAAGTTGCATCTGCTTTGTTGTTGAGGGTTTAAAATTACAAAGAAAATCATTCAAAAGTTTTTGCACGGAAAGAAAACCCCATTATATTTGCACTTGCTTAAGAGCGGGTACCTTAGCTCAGTTGGTAGAGCAAAGGACTGAAAATCCTTGTGTCCCTGGTTCGATTCCTGGAGGTACCACACTTAAACCCTGTAAGCCTATGATTTACAGGGTTTTTTTAAATCGATACAAGTCTTTAGAGTACTGCTTGTAAACTTTTTCAAATACACTTTGATCACATAAAGAATGGAGCGGTACTGTTTTTATTCCGTAAATCTTAATTCAAATTCAAATTTTAAAAGATCATCCATTTTAACCATCATAAAAGAGGGGAGTTCGATTTGAAAATCAGTGGGTTTAATTTCAAAATTGCCGCTTAAAACGAGTTGATCTTCTACTGTTTTTTTAATCCCAACAATAGTAGTGTTTTTAAGTACGCCATGAAAATCTAATTGTCCATGAATAAATAGAGAATCTTTTTTTTGTTCTATCAAATTAGAGTAAAAACGAACCTCTGGAAAAGACAAGGACTCTAAAACTTCAAGGGCGTGCGCATCACGCCCCTCATTTTTGCTGTCAAAATCTTGAACGCGTGCCAAAACAGCCATCTCTTTGAGGTCTTTGGTTTCGGGCGCTACAACCACTACCCCTTTGACATTCGTATTGATCCCTTTCCAAGGATGAAGGATGTGATTGGCGGAATAGCTAATCTTGCTCGTTTCAGTATGTAGTTGCCATTTTTGATCCTGTGCGTGGACCAGCATGACACCCATTAAAAATACGGTGTAATAGAAAGATCGAAACATAATTAAAATTTAAAGGATAGAATGGCTAAAGCATAACTTCCAAACAAGGTAAATGAAGCCGCTCTGTGATAGGATTTATTGCTTTCAGACAAGAGGTTAGTCGCAATCATTGAAGAAAAATGAACAGTTGCTAACCATCTGTGTGCTTTAATCGAATTTAATCCTTTGGATTTTATACTGACCAGCGGAGGAGGCGCAAAGAGTGACAATCCTGCTCCTGTAAAATAAGAAGCTGTAGTAAATGCTCCGATAGACTCATGAAGGTCTTTAACTCTTCTATTTCCATTATACAGTTGAACTCCTGTTATACCCTGGCCAATCATTCCCAAAAGAGTGGCATATCCGATCAATTGATGAGCGGTTAACATCCCTCTTCTAATTTTCATTTCCCGCTCTCGACTTTCTATCGAGAGCGAAAATAAATCGGTTTTTCTCATCAATCCTTTTTCTCCCCAAAATAAACGTTGCGTAAAAATCATTGATTCAGGAAGAAGTTTTACCTCGGTGGGTTTGTTCTCAATTTCATCAAATAAAGAACTTGAAACTTGACTGTAGATCCCCTGAGAAAAAACGAGCAAAGTAACGATTGAATATAGCTTAATCATCTAGTCTGAGAAAATTACCGTTAAGATCAAAGATGAGTTCA
>WTIP01000172.1:16036-34180 GCA_011525195.1 Flavobacteriales bacterium
TGAGTTCATTTTCGTTTGAAAGAAGCTCTATATCATCAATCAAATTTTGATCTTCTGCTAGCTCTTCATTAGAACAAGATAAAAGAAGAATTCCTGTTGTAAGTAGTACAATTTTTTTCATTTTTAAGATTTAAAATATTAGTTGTTTGACCATAGAACAAACAACTTTTGTTTTACCCTCCCTTTTTTTTTATTTAATACATAAAAAAGTTGAAGGGATCACTCAAGTGATAATAAAAGTAAATAATTTCATAAAAATCGAATAATAGCGGGAATACTTCTTCTCCCAAAGTATAGGAGTAAAACTTATAGCATTCTTTATTTTTAGAGACTGAAGTAAAAGAAACTTCAGCGATTCATAGGGGCCCTAAAAGAAGTAGGATGAATGCATCGTTCGTTATTTCAAGTTAAGGAGAATAAAAAAACTACTCGGAAAAAGCCATTTCTTTTGAGGGCAACTGTAAATCCTACATTTTGTTTACATTTATTACAAACAACACCTAAAAATGGCTCGAATTTTATTGATGAGTATCGGCTCAAGAGGTGACATGGAGCCGTTTCTGGCTTTAGGAGAAGAGGCCCTTGCAGAAGGGCACAAAATTGGTTGTTGTATGCCTGTACAATTTGAGCCCTTAGTCAACGAATTGACCCCCCATTTTTTCCCGCAAGACAAAGCCTTATTGGATTTAGTTGAAGGTCCAGAAATAAAAAAAATAATGAGTCAAGAGGGTAATGGATTTTCCAGACTATTTACCTTATTCAAACTCTGGCGTCAAATCAAATCTGTTCAAGAGCAGCTTATTCAAGATCAAGAGGAAGCCGTTAAGAAATTTAATCCTGATCAGATTATTTTTAATATCAAATGTATTTACCCTGTTTTTTGGGCCTTGCATTTTAAGGGAACCGTAAAATTATTAAGTCCTATACCGGCTCTACTGGACCCTATTGAAGACATTCCACATGTAGGTTTTGGAAAACCGCGTTCTAAGACCTGGAATAAAATAACATACCGCCTTGCCGAATACGCCTTGATTCATCAGTCCATACTGTCATACGGAAAAACTTTTATGAAAAAAAACAAGCTGCATCTCACTACTGCAGCGCTCAAGCAATTTTATAGAACCTCTCTTCCTGTAGAATACGCTGTCTCCGATTTACTCTTTGTCAGACCCTCCTATTGGCCTTCACGGGCGCAGGTATCACATTTTAGAGAACGAAAGAAAAGCACAGTTACAACCTTAACTGAAGACCTTAAAGCGTTTTTAAATAACTACCCCGCTCCCCTTTATGTCGGTTTTGGAAGCATGTTAAATGCCCAACCCAAACAAATTGTGCTGGATATACTCGCTGTATGTGAAAAGCTTCAAATCCCTGCGGTGCTCAATGAATCCTGGGGGGGCTTAGAATGTCCCGAAAAACTTCCTCCGTGGGCGTTTAAAATTAAAAATGAGCCCTTTCACCTCTTATTCCCTCATCTAAGGGCGGTTATTCACCACGGCGGATCCGGCACGACCCATAGTGCCCTTTTGCACGGTAAACCCCAAGCGATAATTCCCCATATAGCAGACCAATTTTTTTGGAATCGGCAAATTGAGAAAATGGGCGTGGGCTGTTCGGGTTTCAAAATAAAACATTGGCGGCGCGCTCGATTTGAAAAGCTGGTGATTGCACTGCTTCAATTCAAAATGAAGTCTTGAAGCCTACCCCTATATTGTGTAGCCTAGGTTACGTTCTTCTTTTAAATCTCTGTTAATTTTGAAGAAAAATAATTCTTATGTTTTTAACTAATTTTTTCGGTAAAGCAGCACAAAATGATGCCATTAAAGTTTTGACGCCTTCAGAATTTAAAGAAGCCCTTCAGCAAAAGTCTGTACAATTAATCGACGTCAGAACGCCGAATGAATTTGCAAACGGCACCATCAAAGGGGCAAAAAATATGAATCTTTTTGATGGTTCAGGATTTAAAACTGCAGCAGCAAAACTGGATAAAACTTTACCCGTCTATCTTTTTTGTCAGTCGGGTAACCGAAGTAAAAATGCTTCTAGCTTATTAGTAAAAATGGGCTTTTCACAGGTTTTTGACCTGCGCGGAGGTTTTTCCAACTGGTCCTAATTGTAAAAAAACCGATGAGCCATTTTAAAAAAATCCTTTCGGATAATAAACCCGTTTTACTCGACTTTTATGCCGATTGGTGTGGCCCTTGCAAAATGATGGCTCCTGTTTTGACTCAGTTAAAGGAAAAAATGGGTGATCGCCTTCGGATTTTAAAAATCGATGTGGACAAAAACCAATCTTTAGCCGCACAATATCAGGTAAGGGGAGTACCCACCTTAGTGCTCATGCAACACCAAAATGTAGTATGGAAGCAATCCGGTGTAATGGATATTAATACTTTAGAGCAAACGATAGAAAAACACCTCTAAGTTTTAGTCTTCTTGCTCTTTAATTTTATAGTCTAAAAGAGGGGGAGTGTCTTCTTGTGAATCTGCATTCAGCTCGAGTTGCTCTACATTTCTTAATTTGGATTGCATCATACGGGTACGGGTCCCTACCAGATTTTCAATTTCATTATTGGCTTCATTGATTTTTTTCTGAGCCTTTTCTAATACCCCTCCAAAAGTGCTAAATTCTTTTTTGACCGAGGCCAATACCTTCCATACTTCACTGCTTCTTTTTTGAATGGCAAGGGTTTTAAAGCCCATCTGCAAACTGTTGAGCATGGCCGCTAAGGTCGTAGGTCCTGTGACCACAATCTTGTATTCTCGCTGAAGAAAAGCAATGGTATCTGGCTGTCTTACAACCTCAGCAAAGAGCCCTTCTACAGGTAAAAACATAATTCCAAAATCCGTTGTATGGGGGGGGTCAATGTATTTGTCGGCAATCTCTTTTGCGAATTTTTTTACACTTTGTACCAATGCTTTTAAAGACACCTCTACCGCTGCGGTATCGCCCGCCTCGTAAGCCGATTGGAGTCGGATATAGTCTTCTTGGGGAAATTTAGCATCTATAGGCAAATAAACAGGCTTTTCGTCTGGTGTTTTTCCTGGAAGTTTTACGGCATACTCTACCAATGCATCGGAACCTTTTTTAGTTTTTACATTTGAAGCATATTGTTCAGGCGCCATAATTTCTTCCAGTATATTCCCCAATTGAATTTCTCCCAATACTCCTCTGGTCTTGACATTGGTCAATACCTTCTTAAGGTCGCCTACTCCCGAAGCGATGGTCTGCATCTCTCCGAGTCCTTTTTGCACTACCAATAGCTGCTTGGTGACCATTTCAAAAGACTTTCCAAGTCGCTCTTCTAGTGTTTTATGTAACTTTTCGTCTACCGTTTCTCGCATGCGCTCCAAACGCAATTCCGTTGTTTTTATCATTTCTTCCTGCTTGACTTTCATTTGGTCAAACTTTTCTTTCTGAAGGGTATTAAAGGCTTCTACATTTTTTGAAAAACTGGCTTCAAAATCTTTTAAGGTAGTGCGCAGCTCCTCACGGTCATCTTTAGCTTTTTTAGTTAAAGTTTCATTTAAACGTTCTAAACTCTGTATCAGTTCATTTCTGTTTTCTTTTGAATTTTTTGAAAGTTCTTCTCTATTGAGTAAAAACTCTTTTTGAAGTTTGTTATTTAATAAGTCTTCCAAGGGGGAAAGAGGAGCGCTGCTTTTTTTATAGAAAAGCATTAGGAGAAGAAGTATCGCAAGTAATAATAAACCTAAAAGTAAAAATTCCATGTATTTTGGATTTGAATTTAAAATTAATTAATCTCGATGAGGTAGCTTTAATTTAAGAGAATAATCTACAGCGATTTCCCATTTTTAAAAGCAAGAATCACTCCGAATGAATTTACTCCTCAAACTCTTTTCTTAAAGGGTATGAGCTGGAACTCCACCGCAAAAACACACGCAACACCCCCAACCCTCAAAAAAGGGAAAAGACCTTCAACACCCATTTATTAAAATCGCCCCGTCGGTGAAAATTATCATTGACTCCTCAAAAGAAAATCAACGCCAACTTTGATGACTTATTTAAAGTCTTTTAAATTTTAATTTTTTCTCAATTGCAATTATCATTTCATTCGCAATATCTTTCCCTGTAGCGGTTTCAATTCCTTCTAATCCAGGGGAAGAATTGACTTCCAAAAGCAAGGGTCCTTTATTGGACCGAATAATGTCTACCCCCGCAACCGTTAAATCCAAAATTTTTGCTGCTTTTATGGCGAGCCGTCTTTCCTCAGTCGTTATTTTTACTTTCTGCGCCTTTCCCCCCATATGAATATTTGAGCGAAATTCACCCTTGGGTGCTGAGCGCTCTATAGAAGCTACAACCTTACCATTAACTACAAAACAACGCAAGTCCTTACCCGCAGCTTCCTTTATAAATTCTTGTACTAAAATATTCGTCTGTAAGCTTTTAAATGCATTAATTACACTTTCAGCTGCTTTATCAGTTTCTGCTGAAACTACTCCTTTTCCTTGGGCGCTCTGGAGTAATTTTACAATCAATGGGGCGCCTCCTACCATATTGATTAGGTCTTTTGTATCGAGTGGCGATTTTGCAAATCCAGTAATGGGTATTTGAATGCCATTCCCTGTAAATAATTGAGAAGAAAAGAGCTTATCTCGGGACTGTGAAATAGAGGTGTCAGAATTAAGGCAATAGGTCCCAATTGAGTGAAATTGTCTTAAAAGTGCACAACCATAAAAAGTCATACTCGGGCGAATTCTGGGTATAATGGCATCTAAATCTTGAATGATATTCCCTCCTCTATATCGCACTTCAGGGGTATGGGTGTCCAAGCGCATATAACATTGTTGGATATTATAAAAATGCATTTCGTGACCGCGTGCTTTTCCAGCCTCAATAAGACGTTTATTACTGTACAGCGTTCGATCAGTGGCGAGTAATCCGATGCTTAGTCCTGTTTTTTCATACATCAGGTGCTTGTATTTTTTGTCCAGTACCTCTTGCTGTATTTCACCTGTCAAACAATGCTTTGAAGGATCCACGATAAAGCGGTCTGCCATGGCTTCCCTGCCGAGTAACATTCTAAAATCCATCCCTTCTCTATTTGCTAATGTAAGCTCAATATCGAACGCATCCTCTCCGAGTTGTAAAGTCTCTTTGATGACATAACGTTTCTCTGTTATACCCGAAGAACTCTTGACAAGACGCGTAGCGATGATTTTAGCCTCACAATGAATAACGATACTCAAATTGTCTTGGATTGGATTTACATCAAATGAGACCCAAGATTCTTTTCCTTTTTTAAATTTTTTAATATTGGTGGATTGAATTGATGAGGTTTTGGCCCCAGAATCAATTCGTGCTTTTATTGCCGGTATTTTCAATCTTTCAAATGTGCACCACTCTTGACTCCCAATTATTTTTTTTTCCATAGATTAAAATTGACTACGCTTCATACTTAAATCTGATTGATCGTATAATTTTGGTTACTTTGATTATAATTAGCTTCTGTATCTTTGGGTTCAATTTAAGATATTTATGTCAAGGTTCTGTTTTGTAGGTGGAATAATTTTCATCTTTCTTCTTCCTCAATTTTCCTCTGGACAAGAGCAATTTCAACCTAATAAATCAGCAGCCAATATGATTGTCCTCGATGGGAAAATCGAGACAGAAGAATGGAAAAATGCAGTACAAGTTCCGCTGAATTATGAAGTCAATCCTGGAAATAACAGTCCTGCTAAAAAGAAAACAATTGGGTATATAACTTATACTGATACAGCCCTTTATATCGGAATTCATGCTTTTGACGATCCTCAAAATATAAGGGCCTCTATTCGTTCTAGAGATGATTTTTCCATGTATCTACAGGATGATATTGTTTCTGTACGCTTTGACACTTTTGCTGATGGGCGTAATAACTATATACTCGTAGCCAATCCCTTTGGGAGCCAATTTGATGTACGGGCAATAAATGCGGTCACGGATGAAGATCGTTATGACGGTAGTTTTAATATGGACTTTGAAACGCAGGGCAGTATTGTCAGTGATGGTTTCCAAGTAGAATTTAAAATACCCTTTGCTTCACTTCCCTTTCCTAATGGAAAAGATCAGAAATGGCAGTTTAATATCGGAAGAAAGTACTTCGATGAAAAAAATGTCGAAGTTGAAGTCCAGAGTCAACAATTTGATCGCAATAATCCCTGTGAAGTTTGTCAAACAACGCAAGTATTGCTGCTCAATGACATTACAATTAAAAAAAGAGTCGAATTATTACCCTATATAGCAGGTAACCTGAGCGGTAAAAGACCTGATAGAGCGGGTGATCTTGAGTATGATGCTTTTAAACCCAATACAGGTTTGGGGCTTAATCTTGATCTGAGTAAAAACAGCGGCTTAGAACTTACCCTAAATCCTGATTTTTCGCAAGTAGAAGCAGATGTCACCCAAATCGATGTAAATTCCTCTTTTGCACTTGAATACCCTGAACGTAGGCCTTTTTTTAATAGAGGTACAGATATCGTAAATTTTACTGATGGTGCTTTTTATTCGCGATCGATAAATAATCCACTGCTCTCTTCAAAATTACTCAGCCAAGGCAAAAGTTCGAGAATTTATTTTTTAACCGCCTTAGATCAAAATTCTCCTTATCAAATTGCAGGAGAAGACCGATCCTACTTGGGCCAAGGAGGAAGATCCTTTGTCAATGTATTTCGGTACCAAAGATTGGTCAATAAAAATACACGCTTGGGCTTGTTTACCACCAATCGATATTATCAAGAAGGAGGTTATGGAAATCTTATTGCTACTGATGGTTGGTTTTTGATTTCTAAAAATTGGCGGTTGACTTATGAATTTCTTACGAATTTCAATCAAGAACCAGAGGCCAATTGGATCACAAGTGAGGATAGAATAGAGGGGCGAACGGTAGCTCTAAATCAAGAAAAGTACATGGGGAGCGCCTTTTATCTTCAGCTCTATAGGAATACCGAACATTGGAAGTCTTATTTTTTCTTTAGAAATATCACTCCTGAGTACCAAGCCAATGTGGGATTTGTAGTTAAAAACAATAGAAGATGGGGCACCTTATATCATGAATATCAGAATTTTATCAATAAAAAAGGCTTGCAGTTTTTCAGCATTGGAACCAAAGCAGACTTGAACTATACCTTCCAAAACTACCTCAAAGCCATCAGTATTGATGGTATTTTTAGTATGCGGACATTTTTAAATACGGTAATAGATTATACCTATGATTGGGATCTATTTAAAAATTTTCTTGGCAGAGACTATCGCAATATCGGTAAGAGTGAGCTCAATATTCGCAATAACCCAAGTGAATCTTTCTCGTTAATGCTAAGGTCTACCTTTGGAAGAGATTTGGCCTATAATGAAGAAAATCCAGAAGTAGGAAGAGAATTCACGCTGCTCTTTATGCCTAGTTTTCAATTGGGAAATAAATTTCGTCTTTCACCCTCTGTACGCTATGCGCGATTGAAAAATCTAGAAACCAATGATAATTATTTTGAAGGGGCAATTAGTCGCTTTTCTGCCCGCTATCAGTTTAATAATTTTTTTAGCATTCGAATTATCTCTGAATACAATTCTTTTGCCGATCGGTTTTTTATTCAGCCCTTAATTCAATGGAATCCTAACCCTGCTACTGTATTTTATATAGGGGGAAATCAGAATTCACTTCAGGACTATAATGATGAGTTTTATTCTCCATTTCGAGTAGACCAAACCCAGTTTTTCCTAAAATTTCAATACCTCATCGGACTCTAGCTTAAAGGCTGTCTAATTTGATACTGAGTAGGGGTATATTTGCTGCTCGATAGGCTGCTTCAAAGGCACTGAAGTCCTCTTCAATAATCTGTTTTAACACCTTTTTATGCTTTAGCCAAATTGAACTTATATCTCGATAACGATCTTTTGCCCCCTGCGTTACTTTTGGTTCCTCAGCATCCACAAAACCTTTTAAATACATAAGTTCCGCATTGAGCTTATTATTAAAATTTATGACGTCTTGAAAGGTTTTTTGTGAGGGCTGAATTAACGCTTTCTCCCAATTTTTTAATTTTTCCGTTATGCTTTGTGCCTGACTATACAAATCCTTGTGGGCTGCCTTATCTTTCAAAATAGCCGAATAGTGATCTAACTGCTTTTGTGCTTTCCGCATTTGGGTAACGGACTCGTGTATGCTTTTTAGAGCAGTTTCTATATTGCCTAAGAGTTGTTGTTGTGCTTCAAAATCAGCTGCTGAATAGGTTAAATTCGGATTGGGTAAAATAACAACCTCAGTCTCTTTTTGTGCCTTGCCATATGTCAAACGAGCGGTAAATTTACCAGGCGCAACTTTACTCCCCTCATAACTTCCATAAACAAATACTTTATCAACACTCGGAATTTGCGCTCTCCTAAAATCCCAATAAGTTCTATTGAATCCTTTTTTATGGGGTAGCACTAATTCGGGACTCGGACCTCCAGGCCATGATTTAAAATCACTTTTTTTGGCTGAAGTATAGGTGCGAATTACTTGATTGTCTTGGATAATTTCTAATTGAACCTCCAGTGAATCGTGGACCTCTGGCAAATAGTAATCAATATAGACTCCACTCATCGGGTTTGTACCCTGACTGCTGTTTTTGGGTGTTTGTGTTGAAGATAAGCGATAGGAGGCCTTTGGTTTTACTAAAAGAATTTCTTCTGTTTTCGAATGCTGCTGCAATGGACCAAGATCATCTAAAATCCAAAAAGAACGTCCTGCAGTAGCAGCAATCAAATCGTTGTCTTGAATATAAAGATCATTAATTGGAACTACCGGTAAATTACTTTGGAAGGCATGCCAATGCGCTCCTTCATCATAAGAAAGGTAAAAACCTGTTTCAGTTCCTGCGTACAATAGCCCCTTAACTTTAGGGTCCGCACGTACAACGCGTACAAAATTGTGCTTGCCCTCTATTCCTTGAGTAATCAATTCCCAATTAGCACCAAAATCCTCTGATTTAAAGATATAGGGTGTCAAATCCATAAACTTATAACGCATTGCAACTATATAAACCACTGCCGGATTATGAGGCGATACTTCAATTGAATTAATTATACCTTCTTTAAGCCCCTTGGGTGTTTTATTCTCCCAGGTTTTTCCTCCGTCACGGGTAAGATGTAACAATCCATCATCACTCCCAGCCCAGAGCACCTGAGCATCGTGGGGAGAAGCTACTAAGCTGCTAAGCGTATTATAATTCTCTCCTCCAGCAGCTTCATTTGTAAAAGGTGCACCCCCTGCTACTTGCTGGTTTTTATTATTTCGGGTCAAATCTGGACTTATTACCTCCCAGTCTATTCCGCCATTTTGTGTTTTAAATACCACATTCCCTGCGTGATAAATCGTATTGGGGTCATCTGGAGCACTAATGATAGGAGCATTCCAATTAAAACGGTATTTAAATGCATTCGGTGTATTCCCAAGAGATAATTCAGGATATTCTTTGATTTCTTTAGTCGTTTGTGTGGACCGATCCCAGCGCTCAATTATTCCTTGGTAACAACCTCCATAAACAATCCGTGGACTTTTGGGATTAAAAGCCAAAAAAGCACTTTCACAACCCGACACAGAATACCAATCTTTCCAATCGATACCCCGATCTTGAGCTCTACTCTTTATTCCTATAGCTGAATTATCCTGTTGCCCCCCATAAACGTGATAAGGTACTTGAGCATCTGCAATGACTCGATAAAATTGAGCCGTAGGCTGGTTTTGTTGTGTGCTCCAACTCTTTCCTCCATTGGTTGAAATATTGGCACCTCCATCATTAGAATTAATCATAATTTGGTTATTCTCAGGATGAATCCATAAATGGTGATTATCGCCGTGCGGCGTGGGGAGTGGCGTAAATGTTTTTCCCCTATCAATAGATTTTAAAACAGGGGCATTAAGCACATAAACTGTATTTTCATCTACTGGATCTGCAAAGATTTCCATATAGTACCAGGAGCGGGCCACTGCCACTCTGTCTTTATTAACTTGTTGCCAAGAAGTTCCCCCATCCTCAGACCGATAAACCCCTGCAGCTGTACCTTCCGCTTCGATATTAGCAAAAATAAGACTTGAATTGGCTCTGGAAACTGAAATTCCTGCTTTACCAAAAACTTCCGGTAACCCCTTTTCCATTTTAGTCCAATGATCTCCTCCATCAGTAGATTTATATAAGCCTGAATTTGGACCCCCAGAGCGCATTTGCCATGGACTGCGCTGATGGTCCCAGAGTACTGCATATAAAATCCGTGGGTTGTTTTTATCCATACTTAAAGAAGCCGCTCCCGTTGTTTCAGAAATATAGAGTACTTTTTCCCAGTTAGCTCCTCCATCTTTTGAGCGGTAAATTCCACGTTCGCTAGTGGGACCATATTGCGCGCCTTGTACTGCAACATAAATGAGGTCGGGATTAGTAGGGTGAATCTCTATATTGGATATATGTCTTGACAAATCCAAGCCGATGTGTTTCCATGTCGCCCCAGCATCCTCAGACTTATAAACACCATCTCCCATAGAGGACATTACCCCTCTAGCTGCATGCTCACCCATTCCTACTACAACCACATTTGGATCACTTTCCGATACAGCTATGGCACCTACAGTTCCTGTTTTAAAAAATCCATCAGAACAGTTTTTCCAATGCAATCCATTGTCCTCTGTCTTCCAGACACCCCCTCCCGTTGTACCCATATAAAAGGTAGCGGGTGCATTTACGACCCCTACTGAAGCAACACTTCGGCCCCCGCGAAAGGGACCAATATTTCTCCAGTTTAAATTATTATAGACGGCCAGTGTTTGTTCGTTGGTTTTCGCTGTTTTTTTTCTTTTCTGACTAAAAGAAAAAGGACTAATCAGTAGTAGCGCAAATAAGAATACAATTGGTTTTTTCATAAAATAATTATTTATAGTGAGCCTTAAAGCTATAGTTTAAGATGAAATAGTCGAGGTTCTCCTTTAGATTCACTTTCTGAAGTAATCCAAAATTCGTTTTTATTAATAATTTTTAATGCTTCTATTTGTGCAGGATATACAGGGATGGGGTACCGCATTAAATCGATATTTTTGATTCCATTTTGTCTGAATTTCGCTAGTGTATAGAAGTATTGTTTTCCGTCAAAGTCATATCCAGTAAGCGCCAGTAAGTCTTCTTTTTCGCTATAGTCAGCAGCTGTGATGAGTGCTTCGGTATCAATAGTTGCGATCGGTGATAGGCTGTAATCCCCTGCCGTTTTTGGGAACGTATAGATTTGAGATTGACGGGTTTTTCTATTTTTTGAGAAGAGTACTAAATTTTCTCCTACTACTGTCAAGGCTTCTGCATCATATTCATTGATCGATGCTTTAGAAAAGGATTTTTGGGCCTCGTAACGAATCTGTATGGTGCCTTCTGGAATTAACTCTTTATTCAAGATATAAATTCTTAAATTCTCTCTAGTCGCAAAATTATTACCCGTATCAGCAATGTAATAATGGTGTTCATCTGCAGCTAAATCTTCCCAATCTTTATTTTTCAAATCGTAGAAGAGCGTACTTTTTATTAATTTCCCTTCTGTAGTAAATTCATAGAGTCTTGCTTTATCCCCAGAATCATTATGTGTGAGAAGGTGATTTCCTTTAAATTCTAAGCCCGAAGTTTCTTCTAATTCCGAAGGAAGTTTGATGGTCACTACTGAAAGCTGGGCGTGACAAAAAAACAGACTACTAAACAGAAAAATATAAAGGTGCATGAGTAATAGTTTATGAATACAATATACTTAAACTTCGCTTTCGTTTCCTATCTTATTCTCTATTTTTGTTCTGTTAACTCTATATTCTTACATACTGTGAAACAAAGGTTTATCTTTCTTCTTTCTCTTTTCATCTTGATCTCGTGTGCTGAAAAAAAAACGCCGCCCCAACAATCCTTTTTGGCTTTAGGGGATAGCTATACGGTAGGTATAGGAGTTGACCAATCCGAGTCGTGGCCGTTTCAACTTGTAAAAAAACTAGCCGCTGAGTCTATCATTATAGGGCCGCCTCGAGTCATTGCAGAAAATGGATGGACTACGATTGATTTAAAAAATGCGGTAGATGAAGCCGCTTTAGACTTTCCCTATGATTGGGTATCGCTTTTAATTGGCGTCAATAATCAATACGAGGGAAAAAGTATAGTAGCCTTTCAAAATGAATTTGAGCAACTCCTCAGCCAGGCAATACTTTTTGCTGGGTCAAAAAAAGAAAACGTTTTTGTCATTTCAATACCGGACTGGGGGAAAACCCCTTTTGCCAAAGAGCGCGATCGGGAGCAAATCGCCCTTGAAATTGACAACTTTAATCAAGTAATATATGAGCAATGTATACGAGCAGGTGTGGCCTTTATAGATATTACTCCTCTTTCAAGAACCATAGATACGCATCCAGCATTTATTGCTAAAGACGGACTGCACCCAAGTGGACTACAATACGAAGCTTGGATTGATGAAATAGTACCCTTTTTTATAAATCATAAAAATGAATGATCTAGAATCCTTTCAATTAATGGATCAAGATGATCCTTTACAACATTTTAGAAGTCATTTTCACCACAATAAAAATGAGATTTATTTCGATGGTAATTCGCTGGGTAAAATGCCTAAAGCGGTCATAGATCAACTTAAAGAAACGCTGGAAGTACAATGGGGAAAACAATTAATTAGGAGCTGGAATGAAAAGTGGTTGGCGCTACCCACCCGACTTTCAGAAAAATATGCACAATTTTTAAATGCAGATCCCAGTGAAATTCTTTTTGGAGAATCTACCTCTGTACGCCTTTATCAAGTTATATATGCACTATTAAATAGCGGAAAATATCTCCATCACCTCATCACCGATAATTTAAACTTTCCCACAGATCATTATATACTTCAAGGATTTACAAAGAATTACAAAGGCACTACTTTAACAAGACTTAATTACGGTCAGGAAATTCGTGCTGAACTGGATATGCTCAAAGATTTAATCAAAGAGAAGCCAGGGATTATTTGCCTGAGTTTAGTCACTTATAAAAGTGCCTATCTCTACCCTATGCAAGAATTAAACCAATGGGCCGAAGCACAGGGTGCGCTTATTATTTGGGATTTAAGTCATGCTGTAGGAGCTGTTCCCATTCATTTAAAAGACAGTGGTGCAAAAGTAGCAGTGGGCTGTACCTATAAATATATGAATGGAGGCCCTGGAGCACCCGCCTTTCTCTATATCAATAATACTTTGGGTTTAGAGCTAGATAATCCCATTCAGGGTTGGTTTGGACATCAAAATCCTTTTAATTTTGATGAGGATTATACCCATTCAGTAGGGCTTGAACGTTTTCAAAATGGTACCCCTTCTATTCTTTCTATGCAAGCCCTTGAGGCTGGAATAGACCTAAGTTTAGCGGCTGGAATCTCAGCGATTAGAACTAAGAGTATTACAATAACCACCCTTATTAAAAAAGCGGTTCAAAAAGAATTAGAACCTTTCGGCTTCGAATTCCACAGTCCTCATGAAAGTCTATACAGGGGCTCTCATATTGCCTTATTACACCCTCATGCCTGGCCCATTACACAGGCACTTATCGCTGGAAATAAAAGTGTCCCTAAAATTATTCCAGACTTTAGACCTCCCAATCTAATTCGTATTGGCATTGCTCCTCTCTATACTCAATATGAATCAGTTTGGTGGTTGATCTCCCGTTTAAAAGAACTTGGGAGTACACACAGTAACCTGAATTTTAGTGCGCCCATTACTAAAGTGCCTTAAAAAAACAAAAAAGGCCTTCAGGATTTATTCCCAAAGGCCATAACCATAAACCAATTCATAAATGAAGAATTGATAGTACAAAAATATAAAAAAAGCGCTCAATAACACGCTATTTAATTTTTATTAACTTTTATGTAATATGTGGTTTTTTTAGATCCTTTATTTTTACGAAAAAAATGAAACGCTATCTAAAATCCCTTTTTTATTTCACAGGCTTTTTCTACTGGCTATTGGTAGAACGTTATATTGAACGTGGAAATTAAAATTTATTGAGTCGCTTCGTACTCATATTCCCAATTGGGATTTTCCAATTTATTAATTACATATTTTATTGTAATCTCACTTCCTTTTGGAATGTCTTTTAGGGCCGTAACTCTAATGTGCTTAATTTTTCCGATTTCTTTGTCTTCTTCTGCAAATAAGGCTTCACAGTTTGGAATTTCATGATGATTGATAAAAGCCCCGAGTGGGAGTCTTATATAATGATCGTGGAAGCGTTTGTCGAAAATATGGGTCATGCCAAGATCTGTACCTGCCTTAATCTGCTCAACAGCAAATAATCCAAGACCTTCAATAGGACTCTCTTTGATGGTAAGAAAATCCGGTAACGGCCTCCAATTAGTATTTTTTATCATCTGATCAGGAAAATTATTTAACCCCTAACAAATTTAGTTTATTTTACTAAAAAAGTATTGTCCAAAAAACGTTTAGGTCCAATGACCGCATTTAAAATCCTAAAAGGCAATTCGATGCTCTTTTCTTTTGTTTTTGTCTTGATAATTAATTCTATAGAAGCTTTTGCAGGGAGTGTAAAGACTGAGCTTCGCTGGTGAAAACTGTATTCCCCTGTGTATTCCATTTGAAAGGAAAGGCTGCTTTTATTAGTCACTTTTACCTTCATCAGGTTTAGGTCTTCTGCATAGGAGGGGGTATCAAAGTCTATATTTTCCTGAATTAATTTAGCTATTAGGGCCTCCTGACCGATAATCAGGTCGTTAAACCAGACCACTGTCTGACGATTAAATAAGGCTTCTTTGACTGCCTCTGCTGATTTATCACGCACAGACACAAAAGTCATTGGACGGTGTCCTCCTTTACTTAGATTATGCGCCCAGTCTGTGAGTCCATGAATGTCTGAAGTCCCCAAAATTGTCAATTTATGCTCAAGCGCGAGGGCTAGTGCTTCTTCTGAAAAGGTAGTTTCATTAACGACTTCTATGCCATGGAGTAATTTATTTTGAATGAGAAATTTATGAAAAGGCTCGAGTCGAGCAATTCCATCTTTACGATGTGCGTCCCAATTGGGGTGGTTCCAAAAGACAAAAGCACCTTGCTTATTCGCTTGTTGAATCCCAGTAAGTGAATCTTTATGAAGTAAGGCATTGGCGTCCTTGATAAAAACCGCATTGATATGCCCTGGGGGCATTTCTCTGGTGATTTCTGAGCCATTTATTACCTGAAGTTTTTCTCCTTCTTGAATCATGTCCGAAGCAAGGATGTAAGAGCGGTTTCTATCTGGATGGGGAATGTCTTCCTCATGCGGCTGATATTCTAAATGCTCTGTCATTGCAATGAGGTCTAAGCCTTCTCGTCGTGCTTCTTCTACTCTAATACTCGGCCATACAGCACCGTCTGAAAATACGGTATGTATGTGTAAATCTGTGCTTAGCCAATACTGACCCTCCGCTGCATTAAAAAATGAATTTTGGGCGGTAGCCAAGAAACCATTAAATAAAAAAAGGAGTGAGAAAAAGAAGATAGGAGTGCTTCGCATCTTTAAACTGTTTTAAACTGAATTAAAGATAAAAAACCTTTCCCAAATGATCTGCTCTAAAGTTTGTAGAATAATATCGTATTCCACAGTCTTTTTGTAAGATACTGTTCGGATGATTTAAAAATCGTATTCTTTTGGAAGCCTGTATTGAGAGTCATCTTTTCGTTGAGCTTAATTCTAAATCCAAAAAAGGTCCAATTTTGATTAAATTTATAAGGAATGCCTGAAGGGTTCATCAGCGTAAAAATTTCATCATAAAAAACAAAATTTACTGGGGTTTTTGCCGCCTCTGTGGTCAAGGGCTTGAGGTAGGTAACTCTAACTCTAATTCGGCTAGAAAAACCGAAACTTCTTAAACTGGAGTCTTGCTGTAGGGGTAAATTTTCTTGGAAGCGATGTTCCAAACGAAGCCAAGTAGACAAAGCCCCCTTTTTTAAAGGCACTGTATAAAGCAGCTGCTCCCAAAGATTGTGTTCATTGCGTATTCTGGGATCAGCATTTACATCTGTATTAAAATTTCTTAAAAAACTATAGCCAGCGGTCCACTTTATATTTTTAGCTGTTGTATAAGTTAATTGAGGTCTCAAAATATGTTGGTCCCAGATATTGAAGTAATCGGTAGTTCTCAAGTGAATTTCTGAACGCAAAGTAAGTTGATCTGTTAGTGGAAGATCAAAAAAAACAGCATTCCACAGACCTTCTTGTTTTGAATACTCTTGAGCTCTGAGTATTGTGATAACCCCAAAGAAGAGTAGAGCGAATAGACGCATTTGCTTTTTAAACATTTCTTTTTTTTATTTAAATTTTCTCATTAAGCCCTCCTGTGAGACAGAAGCGACCATTTTTCCTGAACGATCAAATACACTCCCTCTACTATACCCTCTCGCATTTGAAGCACTTGGGCTTTCAATGGCATAAAGCAACCACTCGTCGATATTAAAATCACGGTGAAACCAAAGTGCGTGATCTAAGCTTGCATAATAAATTTTGTGTTTGATAAATTCACTTCTGTGGGGTAAAGTTGCGGATAGTAATAATCCATAATCCGAAGCGAATGCGAGGAGCTGTTGTTGTAGAGGGCGGTCTGCCTTAATTTTTTCTTTGGTTTTAAACCAAATATGAGACAGGGGGGGCTTATTCTCTGTTTCTAAATATACCGCCTTGCCTACCGGTCTAAATTCAAAAACCTGAGGGTGAGCCATCATCAATGTTTGGTAGCGTTCTGGATCTTTATCTTTTAGAGGGGCCGCTTGCTGAATATCGGTAAGTAAGAGTTCTGGTGTTAAAACATTGGGCATGGTAATTTGGTGATTCGCACCTTCCTCTTCTAAGTGAAAAGAGGCTGCCATATTAAAAATGGCTTTCCCATTCTGATAAGCGACGACCCTTCTGGTAGTAAAACTCCGTCCATCGCGAATGGCATCGACGTGGTAATCAATAGGTATATTAATATCGCCCCCTAAAATAAAATAGCCATGCATAGAATGCGCCAAACGGTTTTTGGGTACTGTTTGATAGGCTGCATATAAAGACTGTCCCAATACCTGGCCTCCAAAAACACGCCCCCAAACAGTTTTGTAATTTTGTCCGATAAAGTGGTGGTCGTCTTTTTTTTCAAGTTGTAATAAAGAAATCAGCGCAGTAAGATCAATCATAGGTAAAAATTGGATTTTTAGGTTTATAAGTCCTAATTTCTAAGACTCCATATTTCATAGATAGGGGCGCCCTTACTGCTGAGGCCTTGGTGGTGCCAGTCTGTCCCTTTTAATTCATAGTCAAAGGGTAAAGCTGCCCCTACTCGGGTATTGTCTCTTGAGAAATATTCAATGTGTTCTGTATATTTTCCATCGACTGCAGTATAATACCCTCCACCAGAACCAAAAAATTGAAAGGTTTCAGTATTAAAAGCAATCCATTGAAAAAAGCCTTCTAATAAGAATTTCATTGTTTTGCGTGGCCCAGAAGTATCTCGTCTTCTTTCTCCTTCAGGGGTCATCCGACCCGCCATGAGCCATTTGCCATTTAAGTCTTTAGGAGGGGATGAAATTTTTTTCCAGTCTTTCGTTTTTTTGAAATCCATCTGCTTTAAGCCGTCCTTTTCAAAATTTGAATTAAACTCAAAATTAACCTGTATCGTATTTCTTTTTATTGTGTAGAATCCGCCACGGGTTAAAATGAAATTGGCCGAATCACTCCTATAAAGTGTTTCTACAAAATAGGTGTCATCCATTAATACTCTATGGGTAATTGTATTGCTGTCTTCTTTTGATTCAAAAGAAAAAACTTGGGCCTGTATAGATAAAAGGCATAAGCTGCTTAGCAGTAAAAAATAAACTTTCATCTTCATTTAATTTCGATAATTAAGTGCTGGTTTACGATCGCCCAGCATGGGGTTATATTTAAAATCCTTACCTCTTTTTTTGATAAAATTTTCACGTGCCTCTTGCACCAGTTTAGGACTGTCTATCAGTTGCATACCCGTCAAGGCAAGTGTTTTTGCAGCTATCATCATCCCTTTATTACCGATGCTCGTTCCCCCTGCAGCCACCGCCTGCCAGCTATGTGCTGGGGTGCCAGGCACCCAAGTTGCTGCTCTTAATCCTGCTGTAGGTA
>WTIP01000172.1:34280-36399 GCA_011525195.1 Flavobacteriales bacterium
CTATGTGCTGGGGTGCCAGGCACCCAAGTTGCTGCTCTTAATCCTGCTGTAGGTACTGCAAAACTTACATCACCTACATCTGTAGAGCCACCTGCTTTTGCATTTTCACTATAGGGAACAACACCTTCAATAAATTCTGTATTGAGCGGTTCCCCAAGGCTTTCAGCAATTTTCTCTGCAAAAGCACGCTCTTCGGGTGTATATGTATAGCCTCCTATTGTCATTAAATTTTTATGAACCAAAGGCTGAAGAACATCATTGAATAAAAGCTCGTGTGTGCCTCCTATCATTTCATACTCCATTTTAGTCCCCGTTCCAAGGGCTGCTCCTTTAGCAGCATTGACAATACGTTCAAAAATTGCAGCTACTTCTGTTCTTGTTTTATGTCGAGAATAGTAGTAAACCTCTGCAAAATCAGGAACTACATTGGGTGCTTCCCCTCCCCGTGTTATCACATAATGGATACGGGTACTCTCAGAAACATGTTCCCGCATCATGTTAACCATAGTGTTCATTGCTTCTACCGCATCTAATGCGGAGCGTCCTTTTTCGGGGGCTGCTGCCGCATGAGCCGCTTTGCCATAAAATCGGAATTTTGCTGATTTATTCGCTAATGCGGGCCGCTTACTTGCCGCATTTTTACTATCTGCATGCCAGTGTAAGGCTACATCTACATCGTCAAATAATCCTGCTCTTGTCATATAAACTTTTCCAGAGCCACCTTCTTCAGCAGGACATCCATAATACTTTATCGTTCCCTGCTTTCCCTGCTTTTGGAGGTAATCTTTAAGCGCAATTGCAGCCGCTGCTGAGGCAGTACCGAAAAGGTGGTGCCCACAGGCATGTCCAGCACGACCATTATTCGAAATTTTATAGGGCTGTGCTTGTTGTGATAGGCCTGGTAAAGCATCATATTCCCCCAAAATTGCAATCACAGGACTCCCAGAACCATAGGTAGCAACAAATGCGGTAGGTATCTCTGCCACGCCCGCCTGAATTTCAAAGCCTTCCCCCTTTAGGGTTTCTTGTAAGAGTGCACTGCTTTTTTGTTCTTGATAACCCACCTCTGCAAAAGACCAGATTGTTTGTGCGATAGTAGCGTATTCCTCACTTCTGTTTTCGAGTTGATTTAAGATATTAGTATGTCTTGATTGTGCCCAACTTGAAGTAAAGCATACCAGAAGAATAAAAGAAAAAAAAGTGCGCATATTATGAATTTGTTATTAATTTCAAATTTATTAATTTCGATTAATCCAACCTACTTATTTAAAAATTCAAATTTTTCAAACTATGGAACTCATGGTGAATTCACAAACCACTACTAACAAATTAGGGGAATATGAAAGAGGTTGAAGGCCTTTTTTTCCCTCATCGTACCGTCCTATTAACAGGGCCTCAAGAAGTGGCTTTTGATACAACACTCATAGAATTAAATCCAGCAATCGATCCCCAAATTTTTAAGTAACTCCTGTCAGCGATTTTTAATTTTTTAACTGCTTTTTTTCTGTTATCAGATATACGCCCAGAAGAATGAGTCCACATCCTGACCACTGAAGTAAAGAAAATGTTTCGCCATCCAAAATACCCCAGCCTATGGCAACTATGGGTAATAAATAGGTAATAGATATCGAAAATACAGGAGAAGAAATCGCAACGAGTTCATTAAACATGACTTTTGCAAGTGCGGTGCCAAAAAGGGATAGGATTAAAATATAGCCCATAGAGGTGCTCACTTTTGTTGAGCAAAATGCTTCCTCATAAGGAAAATTTGAATAGAGTAAAATAATCAATGCGGGGATACAAATACAGATAAAGTTCCCTAGCGCAATCGCCAATGAAGAAATACCCTCTAATTTGTACTTTATTAAATTGACATTTATGGAGTAACACAGTGTAGCGACAATGACTAAAAGCGTATACCAACTTTGTGGTCCATTATGAATTGTAAACTCATTAGAAACTAAAACGAGTGTTCCCCCGAAACCGACTAATACCCCGAGCATTTTAACCCATTTAAAAGGAGCGTTGAAAAAAAGAAGTCCTAAAATTAGAGTGAATAGAGGCGTCATTCCATTCAAAACAGCGGCTACAGCACTGTCAATAGTCGTTTCAGCAAAAG
>WTIP01000172.1:36499-63418 GCA_011525195.1 Flavobacteriales bacterium
GTCATTCCATTCAAAACAGCGGCTACAGCACTGTCAATAGTCGTTTCAGCAAAAGCAAATAAATAGCTAGGGAAAAAAGTGCCAAAAAATCCAGTGATTGCGATCCACTTCCAAGCTGCGCTAGGGATTTCTTTTAATTGATTCCATCCAAATAAAAAGAGAATAAAGGTGGTCATTAAGATGCGAATAGAACCCAACTGGAGGGGCGTAAGTCCGATTAGTCCTTTCTTTATGAGTATATAAGAACTCCCCCAGATTAGAGAAAGTAAAAACAGATAGCCCCATTTTTTTAATGAAATTGACATTGGGTACAAAAATGCACTTTTATATTAAGTTTCTCCTAAAAAATACTACTTCTCAACTTAAAACGCCTCAATTCCATTGAAGAGTCTCCATAAGGCGAACCAGATCTTTCTCTATATATTTGACAGCAGGATAGATTGAATCGTAATTGGGTTTGGCATAAAAATAAAGTGAGCCTACTAAAAAATGATCTATACTGTCTGTTAAAAAAAATTGATATTGTGAGGCGGCATTTCCCACCACAGTAAACAAGGTGCCGTATACTTTATTTTGTGGGTTTACAAAAATACGTTCAGGTATGGATTCTGCTTTTGAAAGGTGTTTATAAGGCAATTTATAGGCGTCATTTAAAAGCGAATCTAAATTATGATTGACCTGATTGTAGTTCAAATACACTGTGGCCTTCATCTCTGGGTAAACCAAATTAAAATTTGAGGCGGTGGTGGGGGTACATTCAGCAAATGTATTTTGCTCAAAAGTAAAAAAGCCTCGTTTTTCAGTGGTTGTATACTTCGCTTCGGGATAGTCAAGACGCAAATAGGCCATAGGCTTAGGCTGTGCTGCTGTTGTACAGCGCATGGCTAAACTCAAAACGAAATAAAGCAGTAGAAATCTCAAACTTATTTCGTTTTTGGAAGTTCAACTTTTACTTGCTTAATACGGAGCTGCTCCATCTCCTCTATTGTAAATACATAACCTTGATATTTGATTTTTTGCCCTTTTTTAGGGAATTTTTTTGCCATTTCAAGCAGAAGCCCTGCTAAAGTTTCAGCTTCTCCTTTGGTTTCCTCAAAAAGTGTGTAATCTTCAAGGTTGATTACTCTAAAAAAATCTTTTAGGTTTATTTTTCCTTCGAAAACAAAAGTTTGGTCATCAAGTTTTGAATAACTTAAATCTTGCTCATCAAATTCATCACTGATATCTCCAACAATTTCTTCAATAATATCCTCAAGGGTAATAAGCCCCGAAGTTCCTCCATATTCATCTACTACTATGGCAAGATGAATTTTCTTTTGTTGAAATTCTTTGAGTAGGTCGTCTAATTTTTTATTTTCTGGGATATAGATTGGAGGCTTAAGGAGTTTCTGCCATTTAAAATTAGGTTCTTCAAGATTGGGTAATAAATCTTTGGTATATAAAATGCCTTTAATATTGTCTCTTTTTTCGTGATAGACGGGAATTCTTGAATAACCCTGTTCTAAAATGAGTGGCAAAATTTCCTCTAAGGTCAGCGTATCAGAAAGGGCAAACATATCCATCCTTGGGCACATTACTTCCCGGGTATCAGTATTTCCAAAATTGACAATACCTTCTAAAATTCGTTGCTCATCAAAAGTAGTTTCATTTGCTCCAGTTAGTTCTAAGGCTTGAGATAGTTGATCCACTGAAAGATGGTTTTTCTTATCTCCCAGCCGATTTTCTAAAAAGCTCGTCGTTTGACTCATGGGGTAGGTAATCCAAAAAAGAAGATAGCGATCCAAAAATGAAATGAGTAAAGCCATTCGCTTAGAAAACGCCAAAGCATTACGATTGGCATAGATTTTAGGTAATATTTCTCCAAAAAGTAGAATTAGTGAGGTAATAAGACCTATCTCTATAAAAAGAATGAGATAGGGGTTTTCAATGCCTTTAAAGAGTGTATCACCTAAAGCAGAGAATACGAGTACAATGGCAATATTTATAAAGTTATTGGCGACGAGGATAGTCGCAAGTAAACGCTTTGGATTTTTAAGTTGATTGATAACACGTTCTAATGCAGAATCAGTGTCACTCTCTTGAATGTCTTCTAAAGACTTTAATTGTAGTGAAAAAAAAGCAACTTCAGCACCAGAGATCAATGCTGAGCCTATCAGCAAGACCACCACAATAAGCGATTGGATCCAGATCAGGTTAGAGGCTGAAAAAATAGTAATTATCTGCGGTAACGAGTCTGGATCCAAAGGCGTTTAACTTTTAAAAGGGTAAATCGTCATCTTCAGCTGGGGGTACTTTACTCTCCTCTGTGGGCGCACTTCCCATCATATTCTCTTGGTCTGATTCTTTTTTTGTGCTCAAGAAGGTGAATTCATTGACATTGATTTCAGTTGAATAACGGTCATTTCCGTCTTCAGCTGTCCATTTTCTTGTTTTGATGCGACCTTCAATATAGATCTTATCTCCTTTACTGAGGTATTTTTCGCAAATTTCGGCGGCTTTATTTCGAACAACTATATTGTGCCACTCCGTATTGCTCACCTTTTCTCCAGTTGACTTATTCGTATAGGATTCATTGGTCGCTAGTGGAAACCTACCAATAGATCCTCCACCTTCGAAATAATGCATTTTAACATCATCTCCTAAATGTCCAATTAACATAACTTTATTAAGTGTTCCGCTCACAGTTGAAAGATTTTGAGTTATTAATAATCATAAATTTAGCGATTAAACGGGCAAATTAAAAGAATTCTTTAATAAAATTTTGAACCACTACAGGAACGGCTAATGCTTTTATCGCGTCTTTAGAATATGCCTTTCGAGCTTTCGTTTTGGCTTGGATTAGCCAGAAATTTACTTCTAAGATTTGATGGGTTAATTTATGAGTTATGGGTGTTCTATTCCATAAGGCAGTAGGAATTTTGGCTAACTCAGAGGGGTATTCAGAGCGCACTTTTAATTTCTCAGAAGATTTTATCGGACCGTTTGTTTCTATGAGGGGAAACTGATAAAGGTTTTGCCATATGCCTTTTTGTGTTCTCTTTTCCATTAAATAGTTCTGATCGGGATCTGAGATAACAAGGTAATTAAAGAAACGAGTTCTAACTTTTTGTTGTTGCCGCTTCACTGGGAAAAAAACGATTTTATCCTGATTATAAGCATTACAGTCCAAAATAAAAGGACAGTCTGTGCATTTAGGGTTTTGGGGTATGCATTGTAAGGCTCCGAACTCCATCATGGCCTGATTAAATATTCCAGGAGCTGCTTGACCCATTAGCTGTTTGGCTTTGGCTTTAAAGGTTCGGTGTGCAATTGGGGTATTAATGGGCGTACTAATCCCAAAATAACGTGATAAAAATCGATATACATTCCCATCTACAACAGGCTCTGGAAGGCCATAGCAAATGGAAGCGATAGCACTTGCAGTATAATCTCCTACCCCCTTTAGAGCCAAAAGGTCGTGAAAGGTTTTGGGGAATTGTCCTTTTAAATGAGTGTGAATATATTGCGCCGTAAAGTGCAAATTTCGAGCACGTGAATAATAGCCCAGCCCCTGCCATAATTTGAGTACTTGGTCTTCAGAGGCAAGGGCAATTGCCTCTAGGGTAGGAAAAGTTTCAATAAATCTTTTAAAATAGGGAAGTCCTTGCGCTGTGCGTGTTTGTTGTAAGATAATTTCAGAGAGCCAGACCTTGTAGGGTTCTTGTGTTTCTCTCCAGAGAAACGCACGTTTATTTTCTGAATACCACTGAAGGAGTTTTTGCGTCCAATTCAAAATCTATCGCTCACTTAAATCTGTCTAAAAATAAACAAACAACAAGAATATAAAAACTTTGTACAGAGCATTTTATAATTAAAATTTATATATTTGCGAGCCTTAAAATTTAAGCGATAAATAAATTAATTATGACAAAAGCAGATATTGTATCGAATATTTCAGATCAATTAGGTATTGACCGTGCTGATGTACAAGCAACTGTAGAAAAATTTATGAAAGAGGTAAAAGTTTCTCTAGAAAAAGGAGAAAATGTTTACCTAAGGGGATTTGGTAGTTTTGTAATCAAAACAAGAGCAGAAAAAACAGGCCGTAATATTTCAAAAAATGTGGCTATTAAAATTCCTGCGCATAATATTCCTTCTTTTAAACCCGCTAAAATTTTTGTTCAGGGGGTAAAATCAAAAGTGCCTGTAGCAAAATAGTTTATAACTTTTAATACCCATTTATATATGCCAAGTGGTAAAAAACGAAAAAGACATAAGGTGGCTACTCACAAGCGTAAAAAGCGCAGAAGAGCCAATCGTCACAAAAAGAGTTAGTGCAGGTTAAAGCACTTTAAAAAATTATCAAAAGTTCATTGAAATGGTGAAATTCTAAAAATAAAATTTCACCTCAGGAAAATCCTGAAAATTTATTGTTTAATCCGTTACTGCGCCCTAGGCACAGTCACACAAAATAATTCAGAGTGAATAAAGAATTAATTATACGTTCGCATTCCTCTGCTGTTGATTTTGCACTGCTCAAGGATGGAAAATTAATTGAGCTCAATAAAGAAGTGGAAGACAATAACTTTTCTGTAGGTGATATATTTGTCGCCAAAGTCAGAAAAGCAATGCCCGGACTTAATGCCGCATTTGTCGATGTCGGACATGATAAAGATGGTTTTTTACACTATCACGACCTCGGGCCTAAATTCCCTTCTCTTTCTAAGTATATTAAACAGATAAGCACAGGTAAAAACAAAGATTATTTACTAAAACAATTTCGTTACGAAAGTGATATTGAAAAAGACGGCAATGTCACAGAAGTACTTTCTTCTAAACAGACTGTCTTGGTTCAAGTTGCTAAAGAACCCATCTCAACGAAAGGACCGAGATTGAGTTCTGAAATTTCTTTAGCGGGCCGCTTTATGGTTCTTATGCCCTTTTCAGATCGGGTTTCAATTTCTCAAAAAATTGAAGACCGAGCAGAAAAAAGTAGGTTAAAAAAACTAGTGCAAAGCATCCGCCCAAAAGGATTCGGATTAATCATCCGAACTGTAGCCGAAGGACAAAAAGTAGCCGCTTTGGACGCAGATATCCAACAATTACTTGCACGTTGGAAGGGTTTATCTTCCAAACTCAAGCAAATTGACAAATACCCAGCGAAAGTTTTAAGTGAAATTAATCGTTCGTCAAGCATTTTACGCGATATTTTTGATGATAATTTCACCGGTATACATGTAGATGATGCAACTATGGAATCTGAAATCAAAGATTACTTAGCTACAATTGCGCCAGAAAAAAAATCAATTGTAAAGCTTTATGACCAACACCTCCCCATATTTGAAAAATTTGGGATTGAAAGGCAAATAAAATCTGCATTTGGAAAAACAGTTTCCATGCAAAAAGGAGCCTATTTAGTGATTGAGCATACCGAAGCTTTACATGTAATTGATGTAAATAGTGGCAACCGATCTAACCGTTCAAAAAGTCAAGAAGATACCGCTATGGAAGTAAATCTCATTGCAGCTACTGAAATAGCCAGACAATTGAGATTACGAGATATGGGAGGAATTATTGTGGTGGACTTTATTGATTTAAATTCCAATGCAAATCGAAAAAAGCTGTTTGAACACCTTCAAGAAGAAATGAGTTCAGACCGAACAAAACACAAAATTCTGCCTCCAAGCCGTTTTGGTCTTATTCAGATTACACGACAACGTGTACGTCCTGAAATGAATATCAAAACCAAGGAGCCCAATCCAAATGTCAATGGAGAAGTAGAAGCTCCAATTGTATTAATTGACAAAATCAACACAGAGCTTAGTAAAATTACTAAGAACAAGCGCAACCAAAAGGAAAAAATATTTTTACATGTTCATCCTTTTGTAGCCGCTTACCTTTTAAACGGGACTCCATCCCAACGTTTATCATGGTATTTAGAATACAAAAAGTGGATTCGAATTGTTCCACGCCACGCTTATCAATATTTGGAGTTTCGCTTTGTCAATAAAGACCGACGAAGACTCCGACCTTAATTTCAAAACCACCCATCTGTAGATTGGGTGGTTTTTTTTATCTTTCTTTTTTACGAACTTCATATGAGCGAAAAGGAATTTCTATTTTTATGAATCAGAAACAGACCTTCACCCTTGTAGAGGCACAACAAAAATTAGAGCATTTTTGTGCCTATCAAGAGCGATGCCATCAAGAAGTAATTGCTAAATTAAAAGCAATGGGAATGATTCCTGCTGCTATTGATATGATTGTCTCTCATCTGATTCAATCTAACTACCTCAATGAAACACGTTTTGCTCAGAGCTATGCACGAGGTAAATTTCGCATCAAGAAATGGGGAAAAGTACGTATTAAAAGAGAACTGAAAGCCCGAAAAATCTCTGATTATAATATCAAATTAGGGCTTCGCGAAATTTCGGCTACAGAGTATGATGCTGCCTTTTGGGCCCTTTTTGAAAAACAAAAAGAGCGAGTAAAAGGAGGCTCTGCTGCTGAAAAAAAGAAAAAAATACTTGCTTTTTTTAGCTATAGAGGGTGGGAATCTGAACTTATTTATCAGGCCCTTAATGCGCTTTGATTAAAAATTATATTGTAGAGAAAAGAGTGCATTTCTTCCTGGCATTGGCACTAAATTGGTTTCAGAATAATCGATATTGAGCAGGTTAAAGCAGGCCAGATTCAGCTGAAAATCACCAAGTTTCCAATTGAGTGAAGAATCGATTACAGTATAAGGCGGTAGAACCACACGCTGGGCATACTTTATGCCTAGAAAAGCTTGCACTTTTGAGCTTAAATTTGCGGTATAACTTGTTGTGAAATGGTGCTTTAAAGAAGTAAGGCTATAGCGTGAAAAAACAGACCCTTGATCGATTAAATCATCGATGAGATAGGTATAGCCTAGTCTAATTTTTTGATTTTGTTTTCCCCACTGAAAGCGATAATTCAATTCCATTTCTCCTCCAGAAGTAAAAAGCTCACCTATATTGGTCGCTTGCCATAAAGCTTCTTCATTAGGCTTTACATAGTCAATCAAATGTGTTGCTTTTCGATCAAAATAAGCGAGATAAAACTGAAGTGTCGTACCTGAAAACCGCAACCCAACTTCTTTAGAAAAAGCCTCTTCAGGTTTAAGATCGGGATTTCCCAGAGTCGTTCGGTCCGAATAATAAAGATCTGTATAGGTTGGAATCCGATAGGTTGTTCCCAAATTACCATAAAAACGCCATTGAGAATTGAGGGCAACACCCAAATCTAGCCCAGGATAAGCATAAATACCAAAGTCAGAATATCCGTTAAGTGCAAGCCCTGGAGTAAGATCTATTGCCCCGTTAAAAAAGACAAATTGTTGTTCAAAAAAGAGGGTCGCCAATTGTCTTACTCTGTCTCCTAAATTCGTACTTGCTATAGAGACCCTTGAAAAATCAACTCCCATACCTGTTTTGCCTAGTTTGGAACTGTAGCTGGCATCAAAAGACATTCCTACTTTGTGGGTAATATGCCAATTTTCATATACTTCAGGACGTGTTCTTATATACAGATAGTGATCTTGTCCTCTGCGCCAATAAATTCTAGGCTTCAGTAGCCAATTCCCTTTTTGTAATTTGGACTGAAGTGCAAAAAGGCTGGCTTCTGTTTCTTCATACTGATCTCTGGCTTCTGGAGTTGCATAAAATCCATTTGCTCCAAATTTTCTTCCCGAAAAAAAAGTAATTAAATCGAGTGGTAATTTACTTTGCTGAAAAAGACCAGATTTTAAAAAGACGGTATGGTTTTTAAAATCTGTATTATAGCGATATCCCTCCGAACTCGTTCTCGTGTAATGGGTAATTATACTATTATTTTTACTGCTATTCTGATAAGTCAATGCAGTATTTAGCTGGTTGTAAGAGCCGGTCTGAAGTGCGAGCTTCCCTTCTTTAGAGGTTACTTTTTTTGTAACAATATTAATCGCTCCTGTAAATGCATTTTGGCCAAAAATCCGTGCTGCTGGACCTTTAAGAATTTCAATGCGTTCGACTAACTCTATGGGAGGAAGAAAATTGAGTGTGTGGTGTCCTGTTTGGGCGTCATCGAGCTTTATTCCATCTATCAATAACAAGGTTTGGTCAAAACTACCTCCTCTTATATAGAGGTCTGCTTGCATCCCCCTGACCCCTCGCTGTCTGATGTCAATCCCTGAAAACTGTTGCAGGGCTTCAGCTATCGTTACCGCCCCCATTGCTTTGAGTTCTTCATAGCTGAGTATTTGAATCGTTCGAGCGCTTTCTTTTAAAGGAAGGTCTATTCTCGTAGAAAGCAGAACCACTTCCTTTAATTGTTGCGTTTGAGATAAGCTATCAACTTGGCCCTGAAGAAAGGCAATAGGAATTATTATAAAAATTAAAAAGAACCTATACCCTTTACTTATAAAAGTGTGCATTTGCTCCTATTTGTATTAGGGAGAAGATGGTCGCTTATTCAGCTAAAAGAATGACTTTATTTTCACTTAACTCGATGGCCCCTGACTGGATATCAATGAATACCAAATCTCCTTCTTGAGAGAATTTTGATTTGTGGGCTGCTGGCAGCGTAATTTTTCCTTGTATTTTAACACTCCCTGCTACTAAAGTAGAAACAATTGGTGCATGGTTATTTAAAATTTGAAAAGAACCTGACGCACCCGGCACAGTTATACTTTCAACTTCACCGCTAAAGAGCTGAGCTTCTGGAGAAACAATTTCAAGCAGCATACCTATTAAACTTCAGCTAACATTTTATCTCCCGCTTCAATCACCTCTTCTATTGTTCCTTTAAGGTTAAAAGCAGCTTCTGGTAAATGGTCTAATTCCCCATCCATAATCATATTAAATCCTTTGATGGTGTCTTTAATATCTACAAGCACCCCAGGAATTCCAGTAAATTGCTCGGCTACATGAAAGGGTTGAGATAAAAACCGTTGTACACGTCTTGCTCTAGATACCGCAAGTTTGTCTTCTTCTGAAAGTTCATCCATCCCTAGAATTGCAATAATGTCCTGTAATTCTTTATAGCGCTGGAGTAATTCTTTAACACGCTGTGCACAGTTGTAGTGGTCATCACCTAAAATATCCGCTGTTAAAATACGGGAAGATGAATCTAAGGGATCTACTGCCGGGTATATTCCTAATTCTGCAATTTTACGCGATAAAACCGTTGTGGCGTCCAAATGGGCAAAAGTAGTTGCGGGTGCCGGATCTGTCAAGTCATCTGCAGGGACATATACGGCTTGTACAGAAGTAATGGATCCTTTTTTGGTAGAGGTAATACGTTCTTGCATGGCGCCCATCTCAGTAGCTAATGTAGGTTGGTACCCTACAGCAGAAGGCATTCTCCCGAGAAGTGCGGAAACCTCCGAACCTGCTTGGGTAAAACGGAAAATATTATCGACAAAGAATAAGACATCTTTCCCCTGACCATCTCCTGCACCATCGCGGAAGTATTCTGCAATAGTAAGTCCAGAAAGCGCTACACGAGCACGTGCTCCAGGAGGCTCATTCATTTGTCCAAAAACAAAAGTGGCTTTCGATTCTTTAAGTGCTTCAGGATCTACTTTTTTAAGATCCCATCCACCTTCTTCCATAGAGTGCATGAAATCATCTCCGTATTTGATAATTCCTGATTCAAGCATTTCACGAAGTAAATCATTTCCTTCACGTGTTCGCTCTCCTACACCTGCAAATACAGAAAGTCCACCATGTCCTTTTGCAATATTATTAATCAATTCTTGGATTAGTACTGTCTTACCAACTCCAGCACCACCAAATAATCCAATTTTACCTCCTTTGGCATAGGGCTCAATAAGGTCAATAACTTTAATCCCCGTAAAAAGAACTTCTGTAGAAGTAGAGAGTTCTTCAAACGCTGGCGCTTCTCTGTGTATGGGTAAACCATTTTCTTCGGCCTTAGGTAAATTTTCCATACCATCTATGGCATCTCCAATAACATTGAAAAGACGTCCGTAAACACGATCCCCAATCGGCATTTGTATAGGGCTCCCTAATGCTTTGGCTTCTACGCCACGACTTAAGCCATCTGTAGAGTCCATGGAAATCGTTCTTACTGTTTCCTCTCCAACATGAGATTGAACTTCGAGAATTAATTTTGTTCCATCTGAATTTTCAATTTCTAATGCGTCATAAATTTGTGGAAGTGGGTTTTCAGTACCACTGAATTCAACATCTACAACAGGACCTATAATTTGAGAAACTTTACCAATACTTTGCGCCATTTTAATCTACTTAGGATTCATTTTATTTGTCAATTTTCAAGTTGCAAATATATGGGGTTCATCTTAATAATCCGATACTTAAAGCGTTTTTTTATTGACTCTCCACATCCCCCTTTTTCAAAAAAAAAGGCAGCGAGAAAACGCTGCCTTTAATTGAAACTTTCTTGGTTTTTTACAACTGGAAAGTTGCTCTAAGATTTACTCTTCTTCCAATTACAGGCATATTTGGAAATGCCCTGTACTGTTGGTTAAACAAGTTTGTTGAGGAAAGGTCTAGTTTTACGCCATTAGAAAGTTTATAACCTAAACTTGCATCAACAAGATTTCTTGCCTGAACTGTTCCGGCATAGAAGCCTTGATTTGAATTGAATTCGTCATCATGTTGAAATGCAAATGAAGCTTGAAAACCACTTCTATCAGTAAAATTCATTCCTAATCTATACTTAAAACGAGGTGCATTTAAAAAGTCCTGAAAGGGTAATCCGTCATCGTCATCCTGACCTGGAATCCACTCTGTTTGACTTAACCAAGAGGCATTTCCCCAAAAAGTTAACTTCTCACTGGCAAAATATTCCATAGAAATATCACTCCCCCAATGTGAACGTGTTACATTTTCAAAAATTCGATAACCCGCTGAGATGTGGGATATTCCGTCATTTTGTGGTACTCTTTGAGATTCAATAACCCCAACAGCGGCAGAGGCTCCTTGGTTCATAACATCAACATAGCCTTGTCCACCTTGAACAAAAGCGCCACCTATTAAGCCTTGTGCTTGAGCAAGAGTGGCTGGAACAGCTTGAGCTATAAGCGGAGCTGCAGTCTGGGCTACTACATCTGCAACAGGAGCAATAGCGGGTGAACCAGGAAATAAAGCGCCTTCTGGAGCACCAGTTGCCCAAATGGCTTCTGGAATACCTCCTGCTGTGTATTGAGCTTCAACTCCTGCCTGTACTTGCGCATTTACTTGTGCAGTTACTCCCTGAGTTATTACTGCATTGATAATAGGATCATTGACAAAATCTGAACCTACTTGTGCCCCCAAATCTGTTGGGATTCCATCATATCCTGTTAACCTAAAAGTTGGACCAATTGCAGTAAATTGTGTAGAACCTGTACGGGCGTATGAATAAACATCAATCCCTAGGGCAAATTTGTCTCCAAATAAACCTTTATACCCCAGCTCTAAAGATTGTGTAGTTCCTAAAAGTGCAGCGGGTGTACCAACTGCATTAGGGAGCGAACTTCCATTAAATGCATTATAACCTTGTATAGTACCTGATGTACCAGATGGTATATAAGTACTAAAGAAATTTTGGACAAAAGGAAGTAGTGGCGCAAAAGCAGGACTTGCTCCCAACCCTTGATAAAGCGCGGGCAGTACTTGACCCGCCACTGCACCATAAGGAACAGCAAGTGGCCATTGACTTAAACCGGCAGGCAAAGTTGCTCCATTACCCCCAACTATTTCTATAGGTGCATTAGGATCGAAGTTTTGAGCAGTAGCCTGCCCTGAAAGCCATACGTCTAATACGCCTGGAGATTGAATTTGGACAGGGAAGTCTACATAAACTTCTAAAGCACTGGGACCAAAAATCGCTTCGTTATAAGTTAGCCTAAAACTGTTTTTATTGTCAGGTTTAAATACTAAAGCCAATCGAGGTGCAATTTTACCCTGATCTACAAAGTTCGGTTTATCATAGCGCAAAGCATAGGTAAAATCTAATTTATCTCCAAATCTGGAAGTCCCCTGTCCGTATAAGCCGTAAAGGATATAATCATTATTCCCATCATTTCTTCCAAAAAGAGTGTTTTCAGAGTCCGTTCCGATATCCCTGTAATCGAGACCAAATGTATAATTAGAGTCTAAAAAACCTTTTGCATCAAAATTATACTGTAATTGCCCTTCTAAAGCTGATCTTTTTGTAATAATACGTTGTGCAGTGAGGTATAAATAAAAGGGATTGTCTATATCCCCACCATCATTATAATTATAAGAAAGTTGACCAAAAAAGCCTCCAGACCTTAATCTAGCTTGCGCCCAGTAGTCATTCCCTGCTGCATATCCAGGACCTTGGGCCTGATTAATAAGTCCATTCCCTGCATTCCAACCTCCAGCTACTACAGCCTCTGTATTGTCACTGGGTCTGAATTCAAGATGTGCATTTAAACTATAGTTTTCATATTCCCCCATATATGCATTTCCATCGCCATCAGTATCAATTTCACTCCGGGTTAATATAGGAGTTGTCGGTGTCTGACTGGGGTCAATTCTATTATTAACGATGATAGGCTGGAAAATACCATTAACTGTAGAACTATTTATTTGATTTATAAAATCTCGATCTTCTTCGGGGTCAAGGCCAAATTCATTACCACTTTTATACTGTGCATTGATTTTATACCCGAAGGTTTTCTTATCATTCGCATAAGCATGACGAATGGCACCAGAGAAGGTGCTTAAATTTCCACCGATCAGCTCAACAGAAGTCCCAGGCTTATCAATCGCTTTTTTCGACATAAAATGAACAACTCCAGACTCTACACCAAAACCATATAGGGCTGATGCAGCTCCTCTTACCACTTCAATTTTATCAAGATCGAGGTTGGAAAGTCCTGATTGAAAGTTAAAAAATGACCCAGAGGCAGGAGATTGTATAAAACGATAATCTAAAATTGGAAATGCGCGCGTACCAAAAACTCCTGATCCCGCTCTCATCTCAAAATTAATGGTATTGGCTGATTGCTGTTGGATTTGAATCCCAGGAACATTGACCAAGTTTCTTATTGGGTCATTTACATTGGCTGAATTTTCAATTTCAGCTGATGAGACAATTGAAATTGAAGCGGGCGCGTCTAAAACTTTCTCTGTTCTCCTAGACGCAGAGATCACAACCTCATCTAAACTTTGTCCATAATCCAAAGCAATTACTAAGGTTTGATCTGCAGAAGTAACTTCGATCTGTTTTGTGCCAAAACCAATATAACTCACTTCTAGTGTCAAAGGAAAACTAGAAGAGGTATTAATACTAAAATTTCCATCAAAATCAGCAACAGTCCCTGTATTGGATCCGACTACAATAATATTCGCCCCAGGAATGGCTTCGTTATTTTCGGCATCGACAACTGATCCTGAAATCGTAGTTTGTGCCGCTCCAAGGTTTGCTGAGAGCAATAGTAACACAAACAGACCTTTTAAAAATGCATTTTTTGTTTTCATATTTTTTTGTTTTCAGTTATTCATAAATACAGTTGGACCTACCGAAGCAGCCAGGTATTTTATGATTCATGCCTCTAAGTTAGTATATTTTTAAGTGGAATAGTAAAATATTCTCAAGACTTATCAATGTTTCTATTCAGAAATTATAAACTTTTATTGACTAAACAAGCGCCTCTACTGGGAGAGATTTTAAAATGATTAGGTAAACTCGGTGGTATCTCTTATTTTAGGTGCTATAAAAAATCCTTTATTTGAAAGCTTTTTTTTACTATTTGGTCAAATACCTGCTTCGGTACTATAACTATATTTATTTTAGAAAGATTGAAGTCATCGGTTATGATAAAATTCCGAAAGAGGGAGGCGTTTTATTTTCCCCCAATCATCAAGGTGCTTTTTTAGATCCTTTACTTGTAGGGTCTTTGACGCCTCATAAAATAACCTCCTTGACCCGTAGCGATGTTTTCGGTGGCCCTTTTCAATGGTTTTTAGATGCTTTTCAAATGCTACCCGTATACCGAATCAGAAATGGCTACAGTAATCTAAAAAAAAATGAAGACACTTTTGCTCAATGTTATAAACTACTCAGTGAAGGAAAATTTATGTTGATGTTCTCCGAAGGGGGACACCACGATGAATATTATTTACAAAAACTTTCAAAAGGGAGCAGCCGCTTAATCTATCAAGCTCAAAAGCAATATCCCAATAAAAAAATGTTTCTAATGCCGGTCGGTTTAAACTATGGTCACCATCGCCAGCCTAGATGCACCCTTCATTTTATCTTTGGAGATCCGATTGAAGTTTCTCAATTAATAAATGAGGGTGAATTTAGTGAAGCAGAGCTTATTAATAAATTAAGATTGGTACTTGAAAATAGAATGAAAGACTGTTTGTGGCTGCCCGAAAATTCTGAAGAATATTTCCTTAAAAAAGAGAAAATAAATAAACATACGACCCAACTTACATTTTCAAAACTTAAATCAAAACTAGAGGAAGATTACAAGTCATTACCCGGACGGAAAAAAAGGTCAAAATTAGTGACTTTTACAGCTTTATTATTAAGTCTCCCTACTCTTGTTCCACTTTGGATTACTCGGAAAGTAGTCGCCCAATTTGAAGACTTGGTTTTTATCAGCTCTATGAAATATGCTATGGGTGTTTTTTTCTTTCCTCTCTGGTGGTTGGGGAGTGGTTTCGCGATTTACTTTTTCTTTGGAACTGCAATGATGATAGGCTATTGGCTCTTTAGTTTACTTTGTCTATTTTTGAGGCAAAGAATATTGCTATTATAAATATTTTTTTAATAGTTTTTTCTTATTTTATATTCTTTATTTTATTTTTTTAAATTAAAAATAATACTGTTTATCTAATTTAAATTTTGAATTAATTTTTTACATAGATAAAATTTATACTACTAAGAAGTTCGTTAAGATTTGTACTTTCGCTAGATGCTAGATGTAATTATTATTGGTGCAGGACCTATCGGTCTTGCGTGTGGAATAGAGGCTAAAAAAAGAGGGCTAGATTATCAGATTATTGAAAAAGGGGCTTTGGTGAATTCACTTTATCATTATCCGATGAATATGACCTTTTTTTCGACCTCTGATAAATTAGAAATTGGTGGAGTTCCCTTTATTTCCCACAATGCCAAACCCACCCGTGCAGAAGCACTGGAATATTATCGCAGAGTCAGCTCGCATTGGGATCTGGATCTGAAACTTTATGAAGAAATTCTTTCCATACAAAAACAGCACCTCGCTTTTGACATTCAAACCTCGAAAGGACGTTATACTTCAAAAAATATAATTGTTGCAACCGGTTTTTATGATCGTCCCTTTCTGCTAGATATTCCTGGAGAGGAGTTGGATAAAGTAAAACATTATTACAGCGAGCCCCATCCTTATTTCGGCATGGATTTGGTAGTAGTAGGTGCGGCGAATTCTGCTGTAGATGTAGCTTTAGAGACCTATAGAAAAGGGGCCAAAAGCGTGACGATGATTATCCGGGAAAAAAAAATTGGGGAAAATGTAAAATATTGGGCCCGTCCAGATATTGTGAATCGAATAGAAGAAGGAAGTATAGATGCTTATTATGAGGCCGAGATTGAGAGTATTACAGAAAAAGAAGTCGTTTTTAAAGACAAAAAGGGAGTGCATACCCTTCCCAATGATTTTGTTTTAGCCATGACTGGATATGAACCCAATTTTGAACTACTTGAGCAACTTGGCGTAAATTTTCAACAGGACGAATACCGAACTCCCGTTTATAATGAGCAAACAATGGAGAGTAATATTCAAGGGGTGTACTTGGCTGGAGTTGTGTGTGGTGGTTATAAAACCAATAAGTGGTTTATTGAAAATTCAAGAATTCATGCGCCGCGGATTATTGAATCGATCAAAAAAAAATAGCCGCTGTTTTGCTTGTTTTAGTAAATTAGAGAAAATAAGCCTGTGGACGTTTTAATTATTCCAGACTCCTTTAAGGGAAGCCTCACAGCCTCTGAGGTGTCCAGGGTAATGGAAGCGGCATTGAAAAAAGTCTTCCCCTCTTGTAATACTAGGCTAATGCCTTTTTCTGATGGAGGTGAAGGTGCCTTAGAGGTACTTCAAAAATATGCTCAAGGAACACGAATAGACTGCGCGACAACAGATGCTCTAGCGCGACCCATAAAAGCACCTTATTTTGCTTTTAGCGATCAAAAAAGTGCTTGGGTAGAGCTTTCACAAACAGCGGGACTCGCTCAACTCAAAAAAGAAGAGCGCAATCCATTAATAACCTCCACAAGGGGCACTGGAAAGATGATCCTTCAGCTTCTTGAAAAAAATTTGAGCAAAATCTATATAGGGATTGGGGGGAGTGCTACTCAGGACCTAGGAACGGGAATACTCTCAGAACTCGGCGTTCGGTTTTTAGACGAACAGGGCAAAGTACTCCCTCCCGGTGGAGGAGAATTGTATCGTTTGGCAGAAATAGATTTGCGTTTTTTAAATAACAAAGCACTTCATACAGAATGGATAGTAGCTTGTGATGTTCAAAACCCATTACTTGGTAAAGCGGGTACTGCCCATACCTATGCCCAACAAAAAGGGGCTTCAGCAAAAGAAATTGATCAACTTGAACGAGGAGGGGTTCGTTTTGCTGAAGTAGTCCAAAAGCAACTTCAAATTGATTTGAGTACACTGAAAGGTGGAGGAGCGGCAGGAGGTGTAAGCGCAGGGCTGTATGCCTTATTAAATGCTCAATTAGTTCAGGGTTTTGAATTATTAGCGACTGCAACAGGATTAAAAAAAATACTTCCGAAATTTGACTTGGTCCTAACTGGTGAGGGTCGGTTTGATGAGCAAAGTCTATTCGGTAAACTTCCTATTCAAGTAGCTATTATAGCCAAACAAGAGAAAATTCCTACTATCGTCTTTGCAGGACATACTCATATGAAGACGATCCCTGACTTCCCTAATTGTACGCTCGTAAATACAACCCCCCCTTCTATGTCCCCTGAAAAAGCGATGCTAAATGCGGAAAAAAACCTTTTTAATGCAGTATTTCATACACTTCAAAATTTTAAATCTAAAACCCTATGATTTTTGTAGTTATTTGTCTTTTACTGACCATTCTTTGGATCGTGCTGGGCACTTCTTGGATAAAGATTCATCCCTTTTTTGTGCTGTTTACGGCAGCTTTGTTTTTGGGTATTCTCTTGGGACTCCCCTTGATGGAGTCGCTGACACTTTTACAGCGTGGCTTTGGACAAATTATAGAAAAAATAGGACTCCTAATTCTCTTTGGAACTGTAATTGGGGTTAGTATGGAGCGTTCAGGCGCAACCCTTGCAATTGCTCAGGGAATTTTGCACTCTTTAACTAAACTACCGCTTCCCTATGCCTTAAGTTGTATTGGTTATTTGGTTTCTATCCCTGTTTTTTGTGATGCGGCTTTTGTGATTTTATCCCATATAAATAAAACGCTTTCTCAACAAACAAAAACACCTTTAATAGGGCTTACCGTTGCTTTGTCTACTGGTCTTTTCGCTCCCCATGTTCTTGTGCCCCCAACGCCAGGCCCTTTGGCTGCTGCAGCAAATTTAGAATTAGAAAATTTAATTCTACTCATTGTCTTTGGAGGAGTCACAGCCTTACTTTTAGTGCTTGTAGGGGGTACCTATGGCTATTTTTTAACAAAAAGAATGCCTTATACTGAATTAGAAAATACTAAGGAAATAGAGGGTAAAGAAATGAAAGAGCTCCCTTCATTTTTTAAAGCAATTCTTCCCATATTAGTTCCCATTGTATTGATGTGTTTTGGAACAATCGTAAAATTAGGAACGGCCTCTTCCTCAACCCTCTTTGAAATTTTTAACTTTATCACTAGCCCTACAATGGCTTTAGGGATAGGAATGCTTTTTGCTTTTTCGCAATCCAAAAAAAACAATACTCTTTTTATAAATCAGACATTAAAGAAGGGAATCGAACAAGCAGCCCCCATATTAATAATTACAGGAATGGGCGGCGCATTAGGCAGTATTATACAGACGATTCCTTTGGAAGATTATGCGGTATCACTTACTGCTTTTGAGGGCTTAGGCATCCTGATTCCTTTCCTTATTGCGGCCCTTTTAAAAACAGCCCAAGGCTCTTCTACAGTTGCGATTATTACTACCTCTTCAATTATTTTTCCACTATTGCCTCTTTTAGGATTAGATAGTGAAATGGGTAAGGTATGGGCTATACTAGCATTAGGAGTAGGATCCATGACTGTTTCTCACGCGAATGATTCTTATTTTTGGATTGTTACTCAAATGGGTGATTTGGATGTAAAATCCGCTTTTAGAAGCCATACTGTGGGCACATTACTCCAGGGTCTTGTGGGCCTAGGTATTGTTTGGCTAGGTTTTAAAATGTGGCAATTTCTTTAGAAGGAAGAGTAAGTAATCTCTAATTGTGCCTTGAGTAAATTATTTTCAGCCGTGGACGAACCGATAAGTACACTTCCCAAATTATTTTGGGCCGCCGCTCTTGGGTATTTGATCAGTGCTTCAGCACCATGACTTTTTACCGCTTCGATGAGGGCAATATCCTCAATATTGGCCTGTACGACAAGCCCTAAATCAAAATTCGAGGATTCATTTCTGATCAGATTTGAAATATGCTTGGTTATATCGAAAGTATAGCGGTAAGGGCGGTTAGAATCATCGTATTCTAAGAATCCTCCAAAAATAGTTTTATTTGTATTACCCCCCGTAGTAGTAACAGAATTATCCGCTGTATAGTCTAGTAAAGGGGCTCCATTTTCGTATTCATAAAGGTATAATCGAGGCGCCAAAAGGTTTAGTGTTAAGTTTGCCAATTCTGGATCTAAATAAAATACTAGGCGTGCTTGATTAATAAGCAAATTTTTAGTTTTTAAATTATTTAAAATAGTAGACTCACTTTGACTTTGGTCAGGAAATAATTTTATTTTTCCATGGTAGCGCCCGCTTTGTAAATAAAGCTTGTCTGTAGGTTTTCCATTGTCTGATTTCTCAATTTGTTGTTCTACAAAAGAATTTTGAGCGGAAGCAATGAGGGTATTTACACGCACACTTGAAAGGCTTAAAATAAATTCTTTTTTTACCTTTTCTATCACATCGTCAATGGTGTCCTCCTCAGTACCGTTGGTATTGTATTTATCATATTCATAGCCTATTTTCACTGCTGCGCCTTGGATATTAAGAAGCATATACAAGTCTTCAGAAAAATTTGTTGTTTGAATGATAATGCCTTTCATTTCCCTTTGAAAGGCACCATTAGATTTGAGTATCTCACTTCCCTCCAAATCGAGCAGTCGTTCCTGAAAAAATTGAGTATTTAATGGGACTCTCAGTCGAGGAGATAAACGAGTTTCTACCTGAGTTGTTTCATCAACTTCTGCTGTTTCGGGATCATCTTCTTCATAATTAAAGCGAAGCTCTTCAAGGTTTAAAGTTATTCTTTCATCACTCAGTTCAGAACTGTAAAAGCCTTTTGAAAAATAATCTTCATCCGAATAATATACTTTATTTGAAGTAAAGTTTTTGGCAGGATCAAGCGCATTTAAAAAATAGGTAAGCTCATATACTTTGAGATTAAAACTTGCCTTGGGATTGCCATATAGCGAGTCGACCTCATAAACTGTATTTTCATTATCGTAACCTTCATTGTCCTCATCGTTATGGTCAAGAATTCCATCTCCATCACTGTCTGCGCTTAACGGATTTAATCCTGCTTGGGTTTCTACAATATCGGTGAGCTCATCACTATCTGAGTTACTTGTCGGATCTTCAGGGTCTGCATCTAAAGCATCGATTACGCCATCCCCGTCACGGTCATTTTGATTAGTAAAAAAAGGGAGCTCTAAATAAACAGAAGTTACCTTTTCATTCTCAGGGATTATTCTAATAGACGATGGATTTTCTTCTTCTTCTTGGCTCTGGGTATACTCACCAAAAGTAGGATTTTCGTTTTGCAGAGTCAGTTGAGCAGAAAGGCTTGCTTGGGTTCTCCCAAAAACAGGGTGTTCAATGGTCCCTAACTGAATTAAAGGCAATGAATTTGTTTGGACTTTTTCTAGCCCCTCTTGATAGGTTTCTATTGGAAAGGCTTCGGTCAAGGTGGAAAGTGTTTGATCAAGAAGTAGTTCTTGTCCCACTGGAGTATACTCTTTGATACAGGAAAGAAGAATCGTTAAAAAACCAAGACTCACAAGTAGTTTAAATGAAAAATGCATAACGTAACTCGGGGTATTAAAATTTATCAGAGTAAAATTTTAGATATACTTCTTCATTTTTTGATTCTACATAGGTCAATTTGGGTTTTTTTGAAGTATTAATTTCCTCAACTGTGGCCTCTGGAAGGTTTTCAGAAGCCATAATTAGTCCATCTGAATGCGCAATTGCAAGCTTTGTAAGGGCTTGATAATTTGCCATTTCTAAGTCTGAAATAAGCGCTTTTTCAATTCCATCAAATGCTACCTTTTCTTCAAAATTGTGGGAAAAAGCACCCTCAAAATTGGGTTCGTAAATTGAACTTATGATTTTACTTTCTGAAAAAAGCGGTTCGTCTTTAAAATAGTTCTTCAAATACAAAGGAAAAAGTGCAGTAAACCATCCGTGTAGATGAATAATATCGGGCGACCAATTCAGTTTTTTAACTGTTTCTACTACCCCTTTAGTGAAAAAGATCATTCGCTCATCATTGTCTTTATGGCACTTTCCTTTGTCATCGTGTAAGATAGAGCGTCTTTTAAAATACTCCTCATTATCAATAAAATACACTTGCATCCGCTCCTTGGGGATAGAGGCTACCTTGATAATCAAAGGCATATCCATGTCATTGATAACTAAATTCATACCAGAGAGTCGGATCACTTCATGCAGCTGATGCCTTCGCTCATTAATAAGCCCATAGCGCGGCATAAAAATCCGGGTTTGACCCCCCTGCTCATTGATGGCTTTTGGGATTTGAAAAGAATTGATGGCTTGTTCAGTTTGAGGCAAATAGGGTACTACCTCTGAGGAAATAATTAAAACTCTTTTGTCCTTCATACAAATACATCCGTGGGAAAAGCTTTGCAAAAATACAAAATTAATACTTAAGTACTCAAAATCTAGCTACTTTAGCCGAACCAATAAATTGAAATGCAAATTATAAAAACTGCTGAAGCGCTTCTTACTGCCTTAGCACAGAGAAAAGCCAGTGTGGGTTTGGTTCCTACAATGGGTGCCTTACACCAGGGTCATCTTTCTCTGATTAAGCGTGCTATTTCAGAAAATACAACAGTTGTAGTCAGCATTTATATCAATCCTACGCAGTTTGATCGAAAAGAAGATTTGACAAAGTATCCCCGAACATTAGCCTCGGATTTGGTCCTTTTAGAGTCCCTCTCTAAGGACCTTATTATTTATACTCCCTCAGATGAAACCCTTTATCCCCAAGGAATCGTGAGTAAAAATTATGACTTTGGAAGTCTTGCTACGCACATGGAAGGGGCTTCTAGACCCGGTCATTTTAATGGTGTAGCAACAGTCGTTGAAGCACTTTTTACCAGGGTGAAGCCCCATAAGGCTTATTTTGGAGAGAAAGACTTTCAACAATTACAAATTATCAATGCCTTGAATCTGCAGCTCAATATGGGTATTGAGATTATCGGTTGTCCTATTGAAAGAACCGCTGAAGGGCTGGCCCTCAGTTCAAGAAATACAGTACTCTCTGAAGAGCAAAAGAAAAAAGCGGCTCAGATCTATCAAACACTTTGTTTATTAATCGATACTATTGACACGTGGAGTGTCAATCAAATGGAGCACTTTTTTAAAACGAAAATCGAGGCGCTAGCGGGGTTTAAAGTAGATTATTTTGCTGTTGCTGCAGTTACTGATTTAGTGCCAGTAAAAACACTTGAACCTGATTTAAATTATCGTCTATTCGCGGCTGTTTTTGTGGGGAATATACGCCTTATTGATACCTTAGAATTGGTGAGAAAATAATACCTTTGCGCCATGCAAATTGAAGTATTAAAATCTAAAATTCACAGGGTTACAGTTACAGACGCTGATCTAAACTATATCGGTAGTATTACATTAGATAAAAAGCTCATTGAAGCCGCCAACCTTGTCGTGGGGGAAAAAGTGCAAGTTGTCAACCTTAATAATGGTGAGCGCCTTGAAACTTATATTATTGAAGGAAAATCAGGCTCTGGTGAAGTAACTTTAAATGGGCCCGCTGCACGAAAAGTTCAAAAAGGAGACCTCATTATAATTATCAGTTATGCTCAAATAGAATTTGAGCATGCAAAAACTTTTAAGCCTACTATTATCTTTCCTGATGAAAAAAGTAATTTACTTCAATAGGCTTTGAAAAAATTCAATTCATTTCTCAAAGTAGTACTGCCTCTAGGGATCGGTCTTTTATTTATCTATCTCAGTTTTAATGGAACCTCTGAAGAAGAGAGAAAGCTCATCTTCAGCTATATCCAAGGTGCTGATCTTCGCATTGTCTTGCTTTCTGTTTGCTTTGGTATTTTAAGCCATCTATCGCGTGCCTACCGCTGGAAATACTTACTTGCCCCACTGGGCTATAAACCACGTTTTATCAACTCGGTATTGGCGGTTTTAATAGCCTATATCGCAAATTTAGGAATCCCACGCTCAGGAGAAGTTCTTAGGGCCACCACTCTGAGTAGCTATGATAAAATTCCTTTTGATCACACCTTTGGAACAATAGTAGCCGAAAGAATTATTGACCTTCTTCTCCTTGCTGGATTTATCATGGCCGCTTTGCTACTCCAATTTGATATTATATGGTCGCTTCTAGAGAAAAAGAATATTGCCCTGCCCGAGCTAGGTCTCGTAATCTTATTCCTAACAATTACCTATCTGGGGGTAAGGAAATTAAAAATCAAAATAAATAACCCTTTGGCAATAAAAATTAAGCATTTTTTTAAGGGACTAAAGGAGGGCATTATGACGCTCAAACATATGCCAAATAAAGGATTATTTATTGGACATACCCTATTTATATGGTTGATGTACCTGGGTATGTTTTATGTCATCAAATGGACAGTGCCTGAAACAGTAGATTTGGGTATACAAGCCATACTCCCTGCTTTTGTTGCTGGAGGCCTTGCGATTTCTGCCACAAATGGTGGCATAGGAATCTATCCCTTTTCTGTGGCTTTGGTATTAAACGCCTTTAGCATTTCTAATGAATCAGGGCTTGCCTTTGGGTGGATTATGTGGACTTCACAAACGCTGATGATTCTCATTTTCGGAAGTCTTTCATTTTTTGTATTACCTTTAGTAAACCGTCAAAAATAGGAGTCGAGAAGCGCAATGGCCAAAGTAAAAAAAGCTTTTTTTTGTCAAAGCTGTGGCACACAGCACACCCAGTGGCAAGGGCAATGTAATGCCTGTAAAGCATGGAATACACTAGCTGAAGAACTTATTCAAAAGGCATCCTCTACTGAAAACTGGTCGGGTTCATCCAGTCAGAAAACCCCAAAACCCATTTTACTTCACGAAGTAGATACCACCCAAATTCCAAGGATTAAGACAAACGATTCTGAATTAGACCGGGTATTAGGGGGCGGTTTAGTCCCTGGTGCTGTTGTGCTGTTAGGAGGAGAACCTGGAATCGGCAAATCAACACTTTTACTTCAGCTTTCACTGACGATAAAACGAAAAGTTCTCTACGTTTCAGGGGAAGAAAGTCAGCAGCAAATTAAACTCCGTGCAAACCGCATGGGACTCACTGCTGACTCATGCTATCTTTTGAGTCAAACAGAAACCTTAAAAATTTTTGATCAAATCCCTCAGCTGCAGCCTGAACTTGTAATTTTTGACTCGATTCAAACTTTACATACGCCCCAAATTGAAAGTGGTGCTGGGAGTGTTTCACAAATTAAAGCTTGCGCGGCTGAATTGATAAAATATGCCAAAACTAATAATACACCTGTAATTTTGGTAGGTCATATTACTAAAGACGGAGCAATAGCAGGACCTAAGATTTTGGAGCATATGGTAGATACTGTACTGCAATTTGAGGGAGACAGGAATCATATTTACCGCATATTAAGGGCCAATAAAAACCGCTTTGGAGCCACTTCTGAAATCGGTATCTACGAAATGCAAACCCAAGGACTCAGAGAGGTAAAAAATCCCAGCGAAGTACTGATTTCCACTAAAAGTCAGACTCTGAGTGGACATGCCATAGCGGCTACCGTTGAAGGGATAAGACCAATGATGATAGAAGTCCAAGCGCTCGTCAGTTCAGCTGTTTATGGGACCCCTCAGCGCAGTGCTACGGGATTTAATGCAAAGCGATTAAATATGCTGTTGGCAGTCCTTGAGAAAAGAGCAGGCTTCGCATTAGGAAGCAAAGATGTTTTTATCAATATCACAGGTGGTATTGCCCTTGAAGATCCTGCGCTAGACTTAGCTGTCGTAGCCGCACTGCTTTCCAGCTATCACGATGTCCCTATTCCTCAACAGCTTTGTTTTGCCGCTGAAATAGGGCTTTCAGGGGAGATCAGACCCGTGGCTAAAGCAGACCTTAGAATACAAGAAGCCGCAAAACTTGGTTTCGAACAAGTTGCAATTTCTAAATTCACTAAAGTAGGTAATGCGGGATTAAAAATTGAAAAAGTACTACTTGAAACCGTAGGCTCTTTAGTTGATTTCTTATTTTAAAATCACTCTTTTTTAAGAAAAAGAAGGTATCTTAGAAGGACCTAAAAACATCTATTATGGATAAAGTGGTTTCTAATTTTTTAGCACAGGTGAATGCTCGAAATCAAAATGAGCCTGAATTTATGCAAGCCGTTACAGAAGTAGCTGAGACCGTAATTCCCTATATTGTTCAACACGACATTTATTACGGACAAAATATTTTACTCCGCATGGTAGAGCCAGAGCGTGTCGTTTCTTTTCGAGTAGCCTGGATAGATGACAATGAAGAAATTCAGGTCAATAGAGGTTATCGCATAGAAATGAATTCTGCAATTGGCCCTTATAAAGGAGGATTGAGATTCCATCCTAGCGTGAATTTGAGTATCTTAAAATTCTTGGCTTTTGAGCAAATTTTCAAAAACAGTCTAACCACACTACCTATGGGTGGTGGAAAAGGAGGCTCTGATTTTAATCCAAAAGGACGTTCAGATACTGAAGTAATGCGATTTTGTCAAAGCTTCATGACGGAGCTCTTTCGTCATATTGGCCCCAATAGAGATATCCCTGCTGGTGATATCGGGGTTGGAAGTAGAGAAATCGGTTATCTTTTTGGGCAATACAAAAGGTTAAAAAATGAATTTACGGGAGTGCTTACAGGGAAAGGTGTTTCTTGGGGTGGTTCACTGATACGCCCAGAAGCTACCGGTTATGGGGTTGTGTATTTTACGCAGGAAATGTTAGCGCATCAAAATGAAAGTATCGAACATAAAAAAATTGTGATTTCAGGATCTGGAAATGTCGCACAATTTGCTGCTGAAAAATGCATCCAGCTCGGAGGCAAAGTGCTCACACTCTCAGACTCCTTAGGCTATATCTATGATCCCGATGGAATTGATAGAGAAAAACTAGCCTTTATTATGGATCTAAAAAATAAAAAAAGAGGGAGAATTCAAGAATATACCCAGCAATTTAAGAAGGCTTCTTTTCATGCAGGAAAAAGACCTTGGGAAGTTCCTTGTGATCTGGCACTGCCTTGTGCTACCCAAAATGAATTAGAAGCTAAAGACGCAGAACAATTAATAAAAAATGGTTGTCTGTGTGTAGGGGAAGGAGCAAATATGCCCAGTACACCAGAGGCCATCGCCCAATTCCTTTCAAGGGGAGTTCTTTTTGCGCCAGGGAAGGCTTCAAATGCTGGAGGTGTTGCCGTATCAGGACTTGAAATGGCTCAAAATTCATTGCGCTACAACTGGTCAAGAGAAGAGGTTGATCAGCGACTTCAAACCATTATGAAAGACATTCATCAATCTTGTATTCAATACGGTGCAGAAAAAAAGATTGTAAACTATGTAAAGGGAGCTAATATTGCTGGCTTTGTAAAAGTTGCAGATGCGATGCTTGCCCAAGGTGTAGTCTAAGACTTCTATACAATGAAATCTACGGTACACGCTTTCGCCTTACATACACTTCGTTATGGTGATAGTAGTCTCATTGTATCCTGCTTTACGAAACAATATGGATTACAATCCTATATGCTAAGGGGAATCCTTGGAGGAAAACGAAAAAAAAAAGTATCAAAGTCGCTTTTTGAACCCCTGAATTTAGTAGCCTTTGAAGCTTCAAAAACAGGCGCCAATAAACTGGGCTATCTAAATGAAGCCCATATTTTACAGCCCTATACAGCCATTCCTTTTGACTTAAAGAAAAAAGCAGTAATTTTTTTTCTTGCAGAAGTAATCTACCAAATTGTCCAAGAGGAGCAAGAAGCCAATCCAGATTTATTTTCCTTTTTAGAAAAAAGAATGCGTTGGCTAGATCAGGTAGAAAATATTGGTTTATTTCATATCAAATTTTTATTAGATCTCACCCGCTATATGGGCTTCTATCCTAATCTCTCAGAAAATAAGGCCCCTTATTTTGATCTTCAAGAAGGATGTATGAGTCATCATAAGCCAAAACACCCTTTTATTGAGGGTCCTACTAAAGATCTTTGGGTACTTCTTTTGGGCACAGATTTTGATAAACTTCAGTCTATTCGACTCTCACATAAAGGAAAAATGACGCTTCTGGAGTGTATTTTAAATTATTTCAAATTACATTTACAGCAGTTCAAAATTCCGAAATCTAGTGCAGTTTTAAATGAGGTTTTTAAAACACCATAGTATATTTTTATTCCTTATGCCTTTATGGTTGCTCTCTCAAGAGATTTTAATCTTAGATGGGGTTACGGGATTTCCGCTCGAAGGTGTTGCGTTATTTAATAGTGAAAAAACAAAAGCAATCATTACC
>WTIP01000112.1 GCA_011525195.1 Flavobacteriales bacterium
CGCAAGGAGAAATGGCAGAGTGGTCGAATGCGGCAGTCTTGAAAACTGTTGAGGGTCACACCTCCGGGGGTTCGAATCCCTCTTTCTCCGCTTCTAAAACCCTATTTAGTTATAAAAATACTATCTAGGGTTTTTTTATTGATGCTTGGTTTTCAATTTGATATTTCATTTATTTAAGCTACTTTTAGGATAACAAACCATAAACAAAATGAAGACTAACATCACACTTAGCCTGGTAGGAGGCCTAAATATCCTGCAAGCAATTGCCTATAGCATCTTTGCCTCATCAGCAGTCCCGATGATGTTTAATATTGGGGAAGAAGCTACGCAAGTTGCTATGTTATTCCAGTACGCGATTACTCCAGCATTCTTTATGATAGGACTGTTATTGTTGATGTCAAGGAACTTTGAAGTTGGTGCTGCAAAAAAAATTCTATTGGCTGTCATCATTGGCTATCTCCCTGTTTTTGCGTCATTTTATTTCATGATACAATCTGAGTTGACTACCATGGGTATTCAAGATTTTGCCATAGATATAATCATGTTTGGCTTGGTGGTATTTACCTATATTAAGCCAAGATAACTTATTTATCGACTAATGAATAAATTAAAGTTTTTTAAACTGTTTTTGGTTGTACTTCTTTTCATTGATTGTGATACATCAAACAATAATAACCCCCTACTTCAAGCTTGGGAGGGTGATTATGGTGGTGTACCGTATTTTGATAAAATGGATGAAAAGTATATAGAGCAAGCAATGGAAGTAGGAATGCAAGCTCATCTTGATGAAATTGATGCTATAGTAACTAATCCAGCTGCTCCATCATTTGAGAATACTATTGAAGCCTTGGAAGCATCTGGAAAAATTTTAGACCGTGTTTATCCATACTACGGTATTTTTAGTTCCAACAACGCTACAGCTGCTTTTCGAAAAATACAACAAGAATTAGCTCCAAAATTGTCAGCCTATAGTTCTAAAATATATCAAAATGAGGGCCTTTTTCAACGTATCAAAGCTGTATACGAAGCAACTCAGAAGACTCCTCTAAATGGAGAAGCGCAACGTATAACCAAATTATGGTATCAACAGTTTGAAATGAGTGGTGCTAACCTTAACGTAGATGAAAAAAAACGTTATGCAGCAATAAATCAAGAGTTATCGAAACTATACACTAATTTTTCTAATAATGTTCTTCATGATGAAGAGTCTTTAACCACATTTATAGATAAGAATCAATTGGGAGGATTATCTGAGGCTTTTATTCAAACTGCAGCAAAAAAAGCTACAGAAATGGGAAAAGATGGTTTATACGCCATTATCAATACTCGTTCATCAATGGATCCATTTTTAACGTTTTCAACTGAACGGAAACTTCGCGAAAAAGTCTGGCGAAACTATTACTCTCGAGCTGATAATGATGATGAATATGACAACAAAAATATTATTGCAGCAATCCTAAAGCTTCGTAAAGAAAGGGTGGCCTTGATGGGTTACGATAATTTTGCACAATGGCGATTACAAGACCGTATGGCTAAAAATCCTGAAAATGCAATGAAACTTATGGAAGCTGTTTGGCCGTCAGCAATAAAACGTGTGAATGAAGAAGTAGCTATGATGCAGAAAATTGCATCAGCGGATAATATAACTATAGCTCCTTGGGATTATCGCTTTTATGCAGAAAAAGTTCGTAAAGCCCAATATGATTTAGATTCCGAAGAAGTAAAGCAATATCTTCAACTTGAAAAACTCAGGAAGGCCATGTTCTTTGTTGCCGAAAGTATTTTTGGATTCAAATTTATTCCTGTACCTCCAGGAAGTGTTCCTGTTTTTCAGGAGGACGTTGAGGTTTGGGAGGTTCGTGACCTAGCTACCGATGTATTTATTGGACTTTGGTATTTAGATCCTTTTGCTCGTGCTGGAAAACGATCTGGCGCATGGGCTACCACCTATCGTAGTCATAGCAATATTAAAGGAAAGCAAACGGTATTAGCTTCAAATAATTCTAATTTTATTAAGCCAGCAAAAGGACAAGCTTTGCTGATTTCTTGGTCAGATGCAGAAACGTTTTTTCATGAATTTGGACATGCCCTTCACTATTTTTCTTCACAGGTAAAATACCCCTCTTCAAATGGTGCAGTTCGTGATTATGTAGAGTTTCAATCGCAGTTGTTAGAACGTTGGTTATATACTGATGAAGTTATAAATAACTTTTTAATCCATCACGAAACGGGAGAACCTATTCCAACCGAATTAGTAAATAAAATAAAAAAAGCAGCAACGTTTAATCAAGGTTTTGACACAACTGAATATCTCGCCTCAGCATTAATAGACATGAAAATACATTTAACTGACCCAAATAATATTGATGTTGCAGCTTTTGAAAAAGAAACCCTAAATGCATTAAATATGCCAAAAGAACTACCCATGCGTCACCGTACACCTCATTTTAGTCATGTGTTTTCAGGTGAAGGTTATGCTACAGCATATTATGGGTATATGTGGGCAGAAGTTCTTACCGCTGATGCAGCAGAAGCTTTTGCAGAAGCACCTGAAGGATTCTATGATAAAATTTTAGCAGAAAAGCTTGTTACTTATTTATTCCGTGCACAAAATACAATGGATCCTGAAGATGCCTACAAAAAATTTAGAGGTCGAGATGCTAATATTGAAGCCTTACTTCGAGATAGAGGATTCATAAATTAAATTTTTCCTTAAGCTTTTTTAGCCCTTTTTATTCGTGGTTTTTTTATTTCAAAAGCAAAAACTCGATATGTTGGAAACATTAAAAAATTAAAGTATATTTAAGCAACCATAAATTAATTCACTTTGTGAAACGTTCCTTAAAAGACTATTGGGAAATTATCAAATACAATTACGAACAAATTCGTTTTGCTGAAATAAAGTCAAGCGTAATTGTATCAGCCTACAGTTTACTTTTCACATTTGCTTACACAATAGATATTCTTGATGATGAAAATGTTTATTCTTTTGAACCATCATCAATTCTAGATTACATAGTTTATAGTCTATTAATTCCAACGACTTATTTCGTTATCCTCTCTTTTATTAATTGTGTACGTTGTTTCCTGCCTCGCTTAAGTAAGTCTTCATTAAATTCACCTTTATTTTTTGGTGATGTTGCATTAGGCTACAAGGATTTTGAATCATACAGTAAGGAGCTTGAGGAGGTCATGGGGGAGGATGAAGTCTATAAACAACATATGTCACATATGGTATATGCAACAGGAAAAATTGCGTTTACAAAATTCATGCATGTTAATAAAGCAATTAAAGCATTAATAAAAGCTGTAATCTTTTTTGGATTATTTATCGTTTGTAATTATTTGAATAATTTTTAATCAGTCATAACAATAAACCATAAATCATGAAAAATTTCCTTTTTATTTTTTCTCTATCCTGCCTCTTTTTTATTGTAGGATGTGAAAGCAAACAAGAAGTTAAAACATTTAATTATACAAGTACTTCTCAAGAAGCAAAAGCACTTATGGGTGAATTTTATAAAAATGTAGAAGAACGAAAATGGTATTTAAATGAAAAACTAATGGATTCCATTTTAAACCTAGACCCAAATTTTAGTTTTGCACTAATTTGGAATGGTTTCGATGGTAAAGGAAGAGAAAACTTTCTTAAAGGGTACAATAGCAGAGAAGGCTTGACAGAAATTGAAAAAACAATTATTGAAGCAGAATATGAAAAAAGAATTAATAGTGATCAACTAAAACAAGAGGAAATTATTGAAAATCTAATTCAAAAATATCCAGATTACTATCAACTCTATAATTACCTAGCACAGGTAAAATCTGAGATGCTTAAAGTAAAGGAAGCTGTTAAACTTTGGGAAAAATCAATTGAAATAAATCCGATAAACTTTGACGCTATTGAAAGCCTAGCTTTTCTTCACTTCCCAACAGGTAACAATGCTACACTTTTACCTGAGGATGAACGTGATCTTGACAAAGCAGCTAATCTCCTGAATCAACTACAAAAATTATATCCTGAGAGTCAAATTCCTTCTCGTTTTTTAGGAAATGTATATCGTGCAAAAAATGATTTTGAAAAAGCGGAACAAGCGTATAAAAATTCACTCAAAATTATGGATGAAACGTTTGATTTAACAGATGAAAATCAAAAAAATACTTACGGGAACTCCTTATTAATGATGGGGCATATAAACACTTTCCAAGGAAATTATAATGATGCCAGAGAATTTTACCAGCAATCCATAGATGTTTCAAATAAATGGTGGAAAGTACAGGTATCGGTGCTGAACTCACACACCTATCTTTATGAAAAGAAATACAATGAAGCCATCTTGGTTCTATCAAAAATTCAAAATCAAATACCCACTTTTGATTGGGATAATGAAATACAAAAAAACAACCAGTTATTCTTTGTAGAGTTTTCAAAATTCTTAGCCTTTGGACATAGCTTGAATGAAGAAGAAACTGTTAAGTCGATCAATAAAATGAGTGAACTAAGAAAAATCAATAAAGAAATTCTTATTGATCGTGCACTTAGTGAGGAGGAAAAAAGTAGAATTGAACTCTTTGTAGACTCTAACAAAATTGAAATGGATATATGGTATAATATACTTTTCGGTAACTATGAAAAGGCAGGAAGTCTTCTTGCTGATTTTGAAAAAATGTCACAAAAAGCATTACAGGGAAATCCTAACGCTATGAATACCTATTATTCACTAACTGCATATAATTCCCTTATGGAAGGTAACCCAGATAAAACAATAGATTTTTACAATAAGTTACCACAACAAGTTTTAGACGATGATAATTACCACAGATATTTTTATGCGCTAGCACTAAAAGCTACAGGGAAAACCGAAGACAGCAAGGCATTAATGTTAAAATTAGCTAATGACAACTTCGCTACATGGCAAAATTCCATTGTAAAAAACCTGGCTAAAGCACAATTGAAAACCAACATTTAAACCGTTGGCTCCTCCTAAAGTCTCTCTTTAGGAGGGGTTTTATCCCATAAATCAAAACCAATTCTATGCATAATCTAAAATTTGTTTTACCACTAATTGTATTTTGTAATCTGGCAATGGCGCAGT
>WTIP01000048.1 GCA_011525195.1 Flavobacteriales bacterium
ATTAAAGATTAGGCGTTTTTAATTTATTTAATTCAATTTTGTTTTTAGTTTAAGTTAAGTTCCCGTCCAGTCTCTACAACTGGACGGTTTTTTTATTTACGGGTCCAGATTTGGGTTCTGCCCAAAAGTGAAAAACCAAGATACCCCCTAACTTTAAGCGTATTTTCATTTTCAAAACCAATTGAACAGTCATAAACCTTTCCTGACTTAGGATCTAAAATAGTTCCATCCTCCCAAGTATCTTCATCTAACTCAAGCGCCTTAATAATCACTAACCCTTCTATAGGTTGGTCTTTCGCTTCACCTTTGCATTTTACACATTTTTTGCCTTGATCTTCTGCTAGCAGCAGCTTGGTGATTTTCCCATAAAGCTTTCCCTTTTCTTTATAAATCAAAACTTCTGATTTTTTCTTCCCTGTTTCATCGTCTTGAGTAATCCAGGTTCCCTCTATGGCTGGGGTTTGTGAAAACAGTGTGGCAATAAAAAAGAAAATTGTATAAAAGACTGTCATTTTACGTAAATTTTAGTTTTTATAAATTTAAAGAATCTATCCCTATCTTCGTAAATTGAATAGCAGAAATAAAAAATTGAAAAAATTTAAATTCCTTTTGGCGCTTCTCCCCTTAGGCTTATTTATCGCATTACTTGATAGTGAAATTATAAAAGGCTTTCTTTCTTCAGGAGAACTTCTAGATCATTACAGTTATATTGGACTTCTTTTAGCTGCTGTGGGGATCATTATTTTTTTCGTCCTTCAATTCGATAAAAAATCGGAAGGCTAAGTGATTCCCTTTTCAAAAACCAATTTAAGCGCAGATGCATCAATTTGACAGAAAAGAGATTGAAGATTTAGCCAAAATCTACCGTCTTAATTTAATTAATAGTGTTACAGGTTATAAATCTGCCCATCTGGTAGGTACCTGTTCAGAAATGGGAAATGAAAATTTAGCTGTATTTAGCTCCGTCGTTCATTTAGGCAGCAATCCCGCATTGATTGGATTTATTTTGCGTCCTACTACTGTTCCCCGACATACGCACGCCAATATGAAGTCGACAGGGGTCTTTACTCTAAATGCCATTTCGAAAGACCAAATAGAAGAAGCCCACCATACTTCTGCGAAATATCCTGAAGGAGTCTCTGAATTTGATTATACACTTTTGGAACCAGAAAAAAAGAGAGACTGGAAGGCGCCCTATGTTAAGGGAGCTCCCATCCAAATGGGCTGCAAATACCTCAATGAATATTCTATAGCCGAAAATGATACACTGCTCATTATTGGAAGTATAGAACAGCTTTATATCAAGAAAGGACTCCTTCAGGAGGACGGTTGGGTGCAATTAGATAAAGGAGAAATTGTAAGCATCAACGGATTAGACGGCTATGCCCTCCCTTCACTTTTAGAACGCTTTGCCTATGCCCGACCAAAAAAATAATATACCCTTTACTTCCGAAGGCATAAATGAAGATTGGTTCGATTATGCCACTGCACATAGTGAAGCAATTCCTGAACTGCTGTTAAAATTAGAAAAAGAAACCCATCAAAAAATTTTACACCCTCGTATGATAAGCGGCAGGCTTCAGGGTCGTTTACTCAGTTTTATATCGCACCTAGTGCAACCTGATTGCATCTTGGAATTAGGTACCTATTCGGGCTATGCAACTTTATGTTTGGCGGAAGGACTTTCAGAAAAAGGAATCATTCACACCATAGACTGTAATGAAGAACTCATTTCTATCCAAGAACGCTATTTTAGTCAAAGCCCCTATGCCTCAAAAATTAAAAGACATAACGGCTATGCGCTAGAACTATTGCCTAGACTAAAAGGACCCTTTGATCTTGTTTTTATAGATGCAGACAAAGAGAACTATGAAAATTATTTTGAATTAATACTTCCCAAAATGAGAAAAGGTGGTTTATTGCTTTCTGACAATGTTATGTGGAGTGGGAAGGTACTCCACCAGGCTGATCCTAAAGACCAAGCAACTGCTGTTATTAAAAAATACAATAAAAGATTGAGTGAAGACCCGCGTATTCAATCGGTACTACTACCCCTAAGAGACGGGATTACGCTAAGTCGTGTATTATAAATCTCTACGTATTGAATCTTCAAGATCTGTAAAGTCTTTTTTGACTTTATCCACTTCTTTTTTAAAATCGTTGGTTAAGGATTTGGTAGGAGATTCTATATCTGAGTCAACTGTTTTTTGAATTTCACTTTTAATATCATTAGTTGCCTGCCTTACTTGCGTCATGCCCTTGGCCAAAGTACGCGCAATAGTAGGTATTTTATCAGCTCCAAACACAAGAAGAACGATAAAAAATACAAAAACAATCTCTGCTCCACTAATAAATAAAAGCATCTATTTTATTTTGAACAAATATAGTTAGGTTTTGAAAAAAAGGCTGAAAAGAAAACTACTTTTCAACCTTTTTCTAAATGTCTATCCTTTAATTTTTTGTTTGAACTTTTCAAAATCAGACGGCAGGTCTTTTCTTGGCCAGCTGTTGTTATCCTGATTGATATCAGCAGTTTCATTATCAGGATCTACAGTTACTCCGATTAATTCTTTGTCTGATATAATCACTTTTTTAACACTAGTGTCATTTTTCCTCCACAATTGCACGGGATAGGTTACCCGTTCTTTTGTACCATCTGCATAGGCGTATTCCACAATAAGCGGCATTACAAGACCTCCTGGCTTTTCAAACTCAATTTCATAGAAGTAAGTAGGAATATCAGCCGCATTAATCCCCTGCTCTTCCAGGTATTGTTTTAAAATTTGAGAGTCTCCTATTGGATTATTTTGGGCGACTGCAGGATCGAAGGACTCACTTTCTTGATCAATCTTAAATACTAAATCTGGAAGGTTATCCAGTGAATATCCGAAGGCTTCAAGTCGTTCTTTTGTTTTTTCATCAGGCGAATCAGAATAGTAATATTTATTAATTTTCTTTACCCCAATATCTACTACATCAGTTGTATAGAACCAGCCCCTCCAAAACCAGTCTAAATCGATCGCAGAAGCATCTTCCATGGTTCTGAAAAAATCTTCAGGGGTAGGGTGTTTGAACATCCAACGTTGAGCATAGGTTTTAAATGCATGATCAAAAGCGGCTCTGCCCATTACGGTTTCTCTAAGAATATTTAAAGCAGTAGCAGGCTTGGCATAGGCATTAGGTCCCAATTGGTATACATTTTCAGGATTCGACATAATGGGAGAAATAAATTCTTGATTTCCAGCCATATAGGGGACAATTTGTTGTGGATCTCCCCTTCTTGAAGGGTATTTTGTGAGTCCAGGGATGGCTTCTGGATAAGACTCACCAAACTCTTGCTCTGCTAGGTATTGCACAAAGGTATCTAAACCTTCATCCATCCAACCCCATTGACGCTCATCAGAATTAACTATCATCGGAAAGAAATTGTGTCCTACTTCGTGAATAATGACACTAATCATTCCAAACTTTGTTCGGTCCGAATAGTTTCCTTCCTTATCGGGTCGACCATAATTCCAACAAATCATAGGATACTCCATTCCTTGATTTTTAGCATGGACAGAAACTGCTTTGGGATAGGGATAATCAAAAGTAAATTTGGAATAGGACTTGAGTGTTTGAACTACCGCTTTGGTAGAGTATTCTTCCCAGAGTGGGTTTCCTTCTTTAGGATAAAGTGAAACCGCCATAATATTTTGACCTCCTAAGGCTACTGCTTGGCGCTCCCAAATAAATTTTCTAGAAGTTGCAAATCCAAAATCTCTTACATTTTTAGCCAGGTATTTCCAGGTTTTTTTCTTGGTTGAAAATGAAGATTCTTTAGCCCGTGCTTCTTCTTCTGTAACAATAAGTACTGGGGATTCAAAACTATTCTCTGAAGCCTTAAACCTCTTGTATTCTTCTTTTGACAATACTTCTTTTGGATTCTGAAGGCTCCCTGTTGCTTCCATTATATGGTCTGCTGGAACTGTAATATTTACTTCATAGTCACCAAATTCTAAGGCAAATTCACCATTGCCCCAAAACTGATAATTCTGCCAGCCTTCAACATCATTATAGACACAAAGTCTAGGGAAAAACTGAGCAACAACATAGGCTCTATTTCCGTCTTCTTCAAAATATTCATAGCCTGAGCGCCCTCTTTTTTCTACGTGATCATTGATGTTGTACCACCATTTGATTTGAAAAACGAAGGTTCCTCCTGGAGGAATTGCCGCAGGCAAATCTACGCGCATCATTGTTTGATTAATTTGGTAAGGGAGGGCTTCACCATTTTGGTCTTTCACCCATTCTATATTAAAGCCCCCATCAAAAGGGGTATTGACATAATCACTCACAAAAGAAGAGGGACGCATTGTCAGGGAGTTTCCCGATCCATTTTTTTCTAAGGCAGGTGCGTCTTTTTTGCGAATATTCTGGTCTAATTGCAACCATAAATAAGGCAAATAGTCGGGAGAGTTGTTGGTGTAAGTAATTGTTTCCGCTCCATAAAGGCGGGTGTTTTTGTCATCCAGCTCAATATCCATAGTATAATCTACCTTTTGTTGGTAGTAATCCACACCAGGCGCGCCTGAGGCATTGTGGTATTTATTAGGATCGGCAAACTGATCATAGAGTTGCTTAAATTTATTAGTATTGGTATGCCCTTGAGGCGTTTGACTATGTAGGGATAAAAAGCAAAAAAAACCAAAAAATAAAGCCAGGTTTAAGGGGCGCATAAAAGTTTTCATAAAGACAAATTTGTTTGCATTAAAGATACAAATCTCGTCGTTTTGTAATAATAATTAAAGTGAAAAACTTAAAATTACAGCAGGCTCTTTTTTATGTAATAAGTAGCTTTTTCTCTCTGTTAAATTTTTGAAATGCACTATGTTTTGCTGATCTGTAAAAAGATTAAAAAACAAACGGTTAAAAAGTTTTATTTGTGCGGGGGGTGTTTCAAAGGTGAGCTCTAGAT
>WTIP01000100.1 GCA_011525195.1 Flavobacteriales bacterium
TTCCTACACCATATTGTAACTTCTTTTACTCCTTATGAATTTTACTACCCGTTTCCATCAAGTCCGTTATGCTGAAACCGATCAAATGCGGTTTGTCCATCACAGTAATTATGTCAAATACTTCGAGATGTCACGAATAGAGTGGCTTGACGCTCTGGGAGTTTCTTATGCCCAAATGGAAAGAGAAGGTCTTTTGATGCCTGTTGTTTCTGTTGCGATGACTTTTAAAAAACCTTTGCATTTTGGAGATAGTTTTAAAGTGAAAGTATCCTTAAAAAAGCCCCCCCTTGCAACTTTAGAATTCGACTATGCGATTACAAATCAAGCTGAAGAAGAAATTTGTACTGGTTCTACTGTATTGGCTTTTATAACAGCTGAAAAAAACAAAGCTGTAAGATGTCCCAAAATAATACTTGATCAGTTTACTTAAAATAGAATTTCAATTTATTCGCTCCTATTTTTTCTTCTTTAGTATAGGGACGGTTTAATTTGGGAGCTTCTAGTCCTTCCCCTAATTTTTTTTCCGACTTAAAGACCCTTGCTTCCTCCCATAAGTGCGCTTCAATAAAAGAATCTAATGTTTTTCTTCCTCCCTCTACAAAGAGTGAAGTAATTTTATTGTCATAACAAAACTCCATCAACTGATCTAAATCAAAAGGACGTAAGACTTGCTGCGTAAGCTGTTTGTTTGTCGTATTGATTTTTTTATTAGAAAAAAGGAGGGTGGGAAATCTATCCTGCAATAGGGCAGCATCAGCAGGGATTCTGTTGTTGGGGTCAAGAACCATTCTCAGGGGATTTTTTCCGGGCCATTCTCTAGCAGTAAGCAGCGGATTGTCCTCTATAACGGTTTGTACCCCCACTAGTATCGCAGCCTCTTCTGTTCGCCACTGGTGTACCTTTTGTTTTGCTAAGGCATTAGAAATCCAATAGGGTTTTTTTTCCTTTTTGTGAGAAGGAGCCATATAGCCGTCTTGGGTTTCAGCCCATTTGAGTATAATATAAGGACGTTTTTTTTGATGAAATGTATAAAAGCGTCTATTTAAAAATTCAGCTTCTTCTTTTAAAATATTTTCAACCACTGTGATTCCTGCCTCTTTGAGTTTTTTAATACCCTTTCCTGAAACCAATGGATTTGGGTCTCTTGAGGCAATAACCACTTTTTTGATTCCCTTTTCTATGATAAGATCAGCGCAAGGCGGGGTTTTACCAAAATGAGAACAGGGTTCTAAATTGACATAAAGTGTCGCTTTTTTAAGGATTTCTTCTGCACTGACTTGATTGATTGCATGAACCTCGGCATGGGCCTCACCGGCCTTTTGGTGCCAACCCTCCCCAATAATTTTATTTTGATAAACGACTACAGCTCCTACCATAGGATTGGGCGCGGCACTACCCAGTGCTTTGGAAGCGAGCGTTAAGCAGCGTTGCATAAAAAATTGATCCTTTATGGGCTCCAAGCTTTTATCTATTTTTGGTTAGTAAATTGAAGTATCTTATTATTGGGCTTAAATTTATAATAATATTAAAGAATGAAGATTCGCGTGATTGCTCAAAAAGACAATGCAGCTTTAGCTGTTGCATTGAGAAAGATTTTAATTGAGATGGGAGTACCCAAAACAGGAACTGCTTATGAAGACAAAGAACTCGATGCCATGTTTGAAGCCTACCAAAGTCCTCGTTCTATTTATTATGTAGTTGAAAATCAAGCTCAGCTGTTGGGTGGGGCTGGAATAGCGCCCTTAAAAGAGGGCGATCCAAGTATATGTGAATTACAGAAAATGTATTTTTTACCCCAAGCAAGAGGAAAAGGGTTGGGAAAACAGATGATTGAGAAGTGCTTAGACTTTGCACAGTCAGAACACTTTGAAAAGTGCTATATCGAAACGATGCCCAATATGGAAGCGGCACAAAAACTTTATCTAAAATCAGGATTTTCCTATATCGATCACCCCATGGGGAGTACAGGCCACACTTTGTGTCCAGTCTGGATGATAAAAGCGCTGCAATGACACTCATAGAAGCTCGAAATCTTTATAGAGTATCTCTAAGTACACGCTATACAGAAGGTGAGATCGATTATTATTTTAAAACAATACTCGCTACAGTACTTCAAATAGAGCCACTTTCAATTGCGCTACAACCTCATTTGGAGCTTGAGGCTAAAAAAAAGGAACGTCTCAAACAGATTTTAGAGGCACTAATCCAAGAAAAGCCTTTGCAGTATATCCTCGGCCAGATTCCTTTCCGCAAATTGGTATTAAAAGTAAATCCTCTGGTTTTGATCCCCCGGCCGGAAACAGAAGAGTTAGTAGATTGGGTTATAGCGGACTATGTAGATATTCAAAGTGAGGTAGTGGCTATAGACATGGGTACAGGAAGTGGCTGTATTGCACTTTCTTTAAAAAAAGAACACCCTTTATTTCAAGTCCATGCTTTAGACATCCAGCAAGACATCCTTGGGCTGGTTCAAGAAAATGCCATCTTAAACGAAGTGGAGGTCAATTGTATTGCCTGGGACATGACTCAGCTTGACAAACTTCAATTTAAAGTCGATTTAATTATCTCAAACCCACCTTATATCACTCCTCAAGAAAAGACGACTATGAAAAAAAATGTTCTTAATTATGAGCCCCACCAAGCGCTTTTTGTTCCTCAAGAAAATCCACTTTTATATTATCGGCATATTTTGGAATACGCGCATAAAAACCTAAAGGCAAAAGGGAAACTGTATTTTGAAATCAATCCACTTTTTGAGTCGGAATTAGAAACTTTAATTAGTAGTTTTGAATATTTTAGCTTAGCAAAACGCGAAGACCTTTTTGGAAAAGTGCGTATGTTTCGATTAGAAAAAGAATAAAATGACAGTAATAGCCGAAAAAATAGCCGCTCTGAGAAAAACACTTCATGAGCACAACCACCGCTATTATCTGCTTGATGCACCAATAATTAGTGATCAAGAATTTGATCAGCTATTGCGGGAATTGCAAGATTTAGAAGAAGCCCACCCTGAATTTTATGATCCTAATTCTCCTACCCAACGCGTAGGGGGAGGAGTGACCAAATCATTTGAAACAGTGGCACATCGTTTTCCTATGTATTCTTTATCCAATACCTATTCAAAAGAAGAGTTGGAACAATGGGAAGAAAGAATTAGGAAGATAATCGGTCCGCAAGAAGAGATTGAGTATACCTGTGAGCTAAAATTTGATGGTGTCTCGGTGAGTTTGACTTATGAAAATGGGGCATTGATCCAAGCGTTAACGCGTGGTGACGGAACCCAGGGAGACAATATTACTACCAATATCAAGACCATCAATACCGTGCCTCTTAAATTGTATGGAGACTATCCTCCTTTTTTTGAAATTAGAGGAGAAGTAATTTTGCCGTGGGAAGGTTTTCATAAGATGAATGAAGAGCGGGCCCAAAAGGGAGAACCCTTATATATGAATCCGAGAAATACAGCCTCTGGGAGCTTAAAATTACAAGACAGTAGTTTGGTGGCTCAAAGGCCGCTGAATTGTTTTTTGTATGCGATAGCGGGGGATCAGTTGCCTGTAAAAACCCAATTTGAGGCACTGGAAAAAGCGCGTTCTTGGGGATTTAAAGTTCCCGAATCTGCAAAATGTGTGCAATCTATCGATGCGGTTTTTGATTTTATTCAATATTGGGAAAAGGCGCGTAAAACATTGCCTTTTGAAATTGATGGAATTGTCATTAAAGTAAACCGATTTGATTATCAACAAGAACTTGGCTTTACAGCTAAAGCACCCCGCTGGGCAATGGCCTATAAATACCAGGCAGAACAAGTATCCACCGTATTAAAAGGAATTCAATACCAGGTAGGAAGAACAGGCGCTGTCACACCTGTTGCCCAGTTAGAGCCGGTTATCATTTCAGGGACGACAGTAAAGCGCGCCTCACTTCACAATGCAGATCAAATCGAAAAGCTCAATCTGCACCTAGGGGATCAAGTATTTGTTGAAAAAGGAGGAGAGATTATACCAAAAATTACAGGTATCGCCGCCCCAAATCCAGGGGGAGAAAAAGTTAATTTTATTCTTCATTGTCCAGAATGTAGCGCTCCTTTAGTGAGAGAAGAAGGGGAAGCGCAACACTATTGTAAAAATGAAATCAGTTGCCCGCCACAGATCATAGGAAAGATTCAGCATTTCATTAGCCGTAAAGCCATGGATATCGAGGGATTGGGTGGGGAGACTGTAGTTTTACTCTATCAAGAAGGCCTTATTCGAAGAATTGATGATTTATACCGACTCAATAAGGACCAGTTGCTCCCCTTAGAACGCATGGCAGAAAAATCGGTGACCAATCTAATTGAGGGCATTGAAAAGTCTAAAGAAAAACCTTTTGATAAGGTATTGTTTGGCTTGGGGATTCGTTTTGTAGGGGAGACCGTAGCAAAAAAGCTGGCCAAGCGCTTCGGATCAATTGATTCACTCAAAAAGGCCTCTTTAGAAGAATTGATTCAAACCGAAGATATTGGAGAACGCATAGCAAAAAGCTTAGTTGCTTATTTTTCAGACCCTAAAAATCAAGATTTACTTTCCCAACTTCAAATTTTTGGTTTGCAACTAGAATTAAAACTAACTACTCTTGCGCTTCATTCTCAGTTTAGTGGGAAACGCTTTGTAGTCAGTGGTGTATTTGAATCTTTTTCGAGAGAAGATTTAAAAAAAGAAATAGAAGATTTAGGCGGTATCATAGCGAGCTCTATTTCTTCTAAAACAGACTATTTAGTTGCGGGTGAGGGAATGGGCCCTTCTAAAAAAGCAAAAGCTGAACAATTAGGAATTCCGCTACTCAATGAGCAGGAATATATGCAATTAAAGCAATAGCTTGTTACATTTATAACAAAATATTAAATTTTGACTTTAAACCCTGTTTTTTTCTACACACAAACTGCATTAACTAATATTGCTAGGTTGCGATGCTAGGCTTGATCTCTAATATATTGCTGCAATTACGCTTGAAGGAGCGTTATAAATATTTTGCTTCTTCAAAGAGGAGTATAAAGGAAGTAAATTCTTTGCTCATTATCTGCACCAATAAAGAGTGGCAAAATGAAAATTTATTTATTGAGTTTGCAAAAACATTAAAGCTTGCGCCCAACCAAATAAAACTAGTTGTTTTAAGTACTAAAGAATTGAAGATGGAGAACAAAACAGTATTAGAAAGCTATTTTTTTTCAAAGCAGTCTATTGGTTTTTTTGGGAAGCTCCCCCAGGCTTTTAGAAATCTCATAAAAAAGCCAGTAGACCTACAGCTTAATTTCTTTAATGAACAATCTGTTTTTATAGACTTTATGACTGCTTCTTTTGAAGCAAAATTTCGATTGGGATTCTCAAAGTCAAATGAGCAACTGAATGACTTAATTTTGGCAATTGATCCGAATGATCATTCACTTTTTTTAAGTGAATCTAAAAGATATCTGGCCGCTTTATTAAAATAATCAAACTATGAATTTGAAAGGACTTGGGGTTGCAATGGTCACTCCCTTTACAGAAGAAGGACAAGTAGATTACAATGCGCTACCTGCAGTTGTTGAAAATATAACAACAGGTAGGGCTGACTATATCGTATTAATGGGTACTACGGCTGAAGTAGCATGTCTTACAGCTGAAGAAAAGCGGGAGGTAATAAAAACGATAGTGGCACTGAATCAAAACAAAGTTCCCTTAGTCATTGGAATTGGAGGTAATAATACAGCCCAAGTTGTAGACGAAATTTTACATACAGACTTAAGCCCATTTCAAGCCATATTATCTGTATCGCCTTATTATAACAAGCCTACTCAGGAGGGGATATACCAGCATTATAAAAAAATTGTTGCAGCCAGTCCACTTCCTATAATTATATACAATGTACCCTCAAGAACAGGTGCCGGTATTGAAGTAGATACTTTTGTCCGTTTGGCCAATGATTTTGAATCGATTATTGGAATTAAAGAGGCCAGTGGTGAAATGAGTCAAGCTGAAAACCTCATTAAAAAAAGTCCTTCACGTATTCAGGTAATTTCGGGAGAGGACAGTTTGAATCTACCTATGCTTTTAGCGGGAGCGGTAGGTACTATTTCGGTTTTAGGGAATGCCTTACCTGTTCCGATTGTAAAGATGTTTCACTATGTGGCAGAAGGAGATTTAAAAAAGGCGTATGAACTCCATTATCAATTAGTCGACTTAGTTTCTCTACTCTTTGAGGAGGGCAATCCCGTGGGTATAAAAGCACTCTTAGAAACGCTTTCAATCTGTAAAAAAACAGTCAGACTCCCTCTTGTCAGTGCAAGTCCTGAATTGGCACGCAAAATTGAAAAAGCTTTAGAGGCGGCGCTTTAATACGGATTTTAAAGTTTAGGAGTACTTTAACAATCCCAGTATAATAAAAATTTCCATTCTCATTGATAATTAGTACTTTCGCAGGATGAAATTAAAAGGCTTGGGTGCTTTAGTGATCCTTTTACTCATTTTGATGAGTAGCGCTTGCAGTGACTATCAAAAGTTGCTTAATAGCGATGATGTGAGTGAAAAATACAAACAGGCTGAAGTCTATTATAATAATGGAGAATACCGAAAAGCAAATCGTCTTTTTGAACAGATTATACCCAAGTACAGAGGCAAGCCGCAAGCGCAACGTATTATTTTCTTTTTTGCAGAGAGTTATTTTCAGACAAAAAGTTACTATTTAGCAGCCTATCAGTATGAGAATTTTACCAAATCCTATCCTAAAAGTGACCGGGTGCAGGAGGCGACATTTAAAGCTGCAAAAAGTTATTATTTTCAATCTCCTCGACACAGTTTAGATCAGGAAGATACTTTTACTGCCTTAGAAAAATTACAAGTTTTTCTCAACTTATATCCCGAATCAGAATATGCAGATGAAGCGAATCAAATGATTGCCGAACTGCAGGAAAAGCTGGAGAAAAAAGATTTTGAAATTGCAAAACAATATTATACGATAAGAGATTATAAGGCGGCGATAAAAGCGAATGAAAATTTTGTTTCTGGTTTTCCTGGGACAAAATTCAGAGAAGAATCACTTTATATTAAATTTATTGCCTCCTATGAAATTGCAATCAACAGTATAGATGCAAAAAAACAAGAACGATTAGAAGAGCTGATACAACAATACAATACGCTTTTGCGTTATTATCCAGAAACTTTATTTTTAGCAGATTTGGATAAGCGTATGACCCAGGTTTATACTGAACTCAAACAATTTGATAAAAATACGACACAACAAACAAAATAAATCATGACTAAGTACAGAGAATCCAAAGCCGCCTCAACAACAAAAACATATGACCGCAATGCCTTAGAAGGGGATACCGAAAATCTCTATGAAGCCCTTTCAATTATTGCAAAAAGGTCTAACCAAATCAATTTGGATATTAAAAAAGAATTGCACGAAAAGCTAGAAGAGTTTGCTACGCACAATGACAGCTTAGAAGAAATTTTTGAAAATAAAGAGCAAATTGAAGTCTCTCGTTTCTATGAGCGTTTGCCAAAGCCACACGCTATGGCAATTGAAGAATGGCTTAATGATAAGGTCTACCACCGCCGAACTGACGAACCTAAGCTATTATAAGCAATGAATTTCCTGGGGGGCAAGAAAATCGTACTCGGTATTTCCGGAGGGATTGCCGCTTATAAAACCCCATTATTAGTAAGGGCTTTCGTTCAGCATGGAGCGGAGGTTCAGGTAGTCATGACAACTTCTGCCAAAGATTTTGTTACTCCCTTAACGCTGGCTACGCTTTCTAAAAACCCAGTACTTTCCACTTTTACAGCTGAAGACCAAGATAATCCCGTTTGGAATGATCATGTGGCATTAGGCTTATGGGCAGACCTTATGCTGGTAGCGCCAGCAACGTCAAATACCTTATCCTCAATGGTGCACGGAAGGTGTAATAATCTCCTAATGGCGGTTTATTTATCAGCCAAATGTCCAGTATTTATCGCCCCAGCGATGGATTTAGATATGTATGCCCATCCCTCTACACAGAAAAATTTGGCAACACTCGCAACTTATGGCAATAAAGTACTCCCCGTTGGTAAGGGGTTTTTGGCCAGTGGCTTGGAAGGAAAAGGGAGAATGTTAGCCCCTGAGGAAATCCTCTCTGCTGTAGTGGATCACTTTAATCCAGAATTAAAGCTCAAAGGAAAAAAAGTACTCATCACCGCAGGACCTACTTATGAAGCTATTGATCCGGTACGTTTTATTGGAAATCATTCTTCAGGAAAAATGGGTTACGCACTTGCAAAAATAGCCCTTGCTATGGGCGCCGAAGTGCACTTAATATCTGGACCTACAGCAGAAAAATTGTCCCACCCCCAATTAACAGTCTATCCCATACTTTCTGCAAGTGAATTATTTGGCAAAGTAAAGTCTCTTTATGAGAGCGTCGATATCGCCATAGCAGCCGCTGCAGTTGCTGATTTTAAGCCTAAAGACAAAGCAAGCCAAAAGATTAAAAAAGAAGATGGGGTTGAAGTACTCACGTTGACCCCTACTTCAGACAGTTTAGCCTATATGGGCAAGCATAAAAAAAATCAAATCCTCATCGGTTTTGCTCTAGAAACAGAAAATGAACTGGAGCATGCCAAATCAAAATTAAAAAACAAAAATTTAGACGGAATTGTATTAAATTCACTTCATGATGCAGGCTCAGGTTTTGGGACCAGCACCAATAAAATTTCATTTATTGACCGTAGTTTAAAGGTAAGTGCTCACCCTCTCATGTCAAAAGAATCCTGTGCTACTCAGATTTTTGAACAAATTTTGTCCTTATGAGAATTTCATTGTTTGCCTACTTACTTTTCTTTTCGACTTATTCATTAGCTGCGCAAGAGCTCGAAGCCCAGGTAATTGTTAACTCTGATCTAGTGAACCAAACCAATCAACAAATATTTAAAACATTAGAGCGTTCCTTAAATGAGTTTTTAAATACGCAGGTTTGGACCAATCAGGAATTTCTTTCCCAAGAGAAAATCACCTGCTCGTTTGTTTTTAATTTGTCTAATTACAACAATGATCAGTTTGAAGCTACACTCCAGGTGCAGTCTCAACGCCCCGTATTTGATACCAATTACGATACACCAATATTGAATTTTCTCGACCGAGATATAGTCTTTTCTTACCAAGAATTTCAGCCCTTATTTTTTAATCAATCAAGTTTTGAATCCAACCTGGTTTCCTTATTAAGTTTTTATGCCTATTTGATTATAGGGTTAGACGCAGATACATTTCAAGAAAATGGAGGAAGTGAATTTTATGAGCGCGCCTTAGAAGTCGTCAATCTAGCACAAGTAACCTCAAGAAAAGGATGGAAAGCTTCGGACGGCACAAAAAACAGATTTTGGCTTATTGATAACCTTAGGTCCAATACTTTTAAAGAATACAGGCAAGCACTGTACAACTATCACAGAGGAGGTCTTGATCAATTGACAACCTCTCCTATTGAAGCCAAACAGGCGGTTATGGAGGCTATAAAAGCATTAGAACCCCTTTTTCTACGAAGGCCAAATGCCTTTCTCCTACAGCTCTTTTTTGATGCTAAAGTAGAGGAAATTGTTAATATCTTTAAGGAAGGACCCAAAGTAGATTTTAAAGAAACAGAAGCAGTACTCAAAAAAATAGCGCCCTTTTTTGGATCGAGATGGAAGCAAATTAAAGCTTGATTTTGAGATTATTCCTATCTTTAAATTCTAAATTTTATCCTTAAGATCTTGCTTAAACAGCTTACCATAAAAAATTTCGCACTCATAGAAGCTCTTCATGCTTCTTTCTCCCAGGGGATGACCTGTATCACTGGAGAAACGGGTGCTGGAAAGTCTATTTTACTCGGTGGCTTGTCTCTTGTTTTGGGTAAGCGGGCCGATATGTCTTCTCTATTAGATCCTGAAAAAAAATGCATCGTAGAGGCCTCATTTGATATCGGTGCCTATCAGTTGGAGACGCTATTTGCGGAATTGGATCTTGATTATGACCCCTATACCGTATTAAGACGAGAAATTTTACCTCAAGGAAAATCACGCGCGTTTATAAATGATACTCCAGTAAACTTGGGGACTCTTGAAGAAGTAAGTAGGCATCTGATCGATTTGCACTCACAAAACGATACGATGAGTTTACTCGCCGATCAGTATCAGTTTGAAGTTTTAGACGCTTTAGGAGCGAATAAAAAGCTCCTCTCAGACTACCAGAGTACTTTGTCACTCTATAAAAGAGCAGTCGGACAGTACCAATCTTTACAAAAAGAAGCAGAGGAAGCAAAAGCCACTCAAGAGCTCGATCATTTTTTATTTCAAGAGCTGCAGCAATTAAATTTAAAGGAGGGACTCGAGGATGACATAGAACAAAAACTAGGAGCACTTACCCATGTTGATTTTTTACAATCTACTTTAGCAGAAGCCATTCAATACTTTGAAAGTGAAACAGTAGGAGTTATTGACCAGCTATTAAAACTAAGAGGGATGAGTGTGGAACTTGAAAAGAGGTCTCAAACATTTTCTCCACTCGCTTCCCGTTTTAATGCGCTTTTTATTGAAGCTGAAGACCTCTTGCGTGAGTGTAAAGATTCTTACGAAAATCTAGAGACAGACCCAGAAGCACTTGCCCTTTTTCAAGCGAAATACGATGCGTTAAATAACCAAATGCTCAAGCATAAAGTCAATACAGTAAATGAATTAATCACTGTCATGAATCAGCTTGAAAATAGATTAAATAAAACACTGAATACGGACCAAGAACTTGCGCGACTCAAAGCAGCCCAAATAGAATATAAAACACAACTTGACCTATATGCAGCCCAACTTTCAGAAAACAGAAAAAAGGCGGTAACAATACTAGAACAAGAATTGAGTACTCATGTTTCTAAAATGGGAATGCCTGAAGCTGTATTTAAAATCGTATTAACACCTTCTTCAGAATTTCTTTCAAATGGAAGGGATGTTTTGGATTTTCAATTCAAATCCAATAGAGGAAGTAGCTTTCAGCCCTTAAAAAAAATCGCTTCAGGAGGTGAATTATCGCGTATCATGTTATCTGTTAAAGCAATTTTGTCTGCTTATATCAAACTACCGACTTTAATTTTTGATGAAATAGACACAGGTGTTTCGGGAAAAATCTCAGACAGTATTGCCGAAGTTATGGTCGGGATGAGTCAAAAGCTTCAAATTATAAATATTACCCACCTGCCTCAAGTTGCAGCAAAAAGTCATTACCATTTTAAAGTTGTAAAAACACAGCACAAAGACAAAACAATTACAGAGCTAGTTCCCTTAGATCAAGAAGCGCGAATTGACGAAATCGCCCTAATGCTTTCTGGAAATCAAGTGACCCCAACGGCTGTTGCTCATGCAAAACAATTAATGAATTAAATGTATCTTTGAATTTTAAAATACAGACATGTCACACAAAATTTTAGAAGGTAAAAAAGGAATAATTTTTGGTGCTTTAGATGATCAATCTATTGCATGGAAAACCGCCGAATCTGTTGCAGATGCGGGAGGTCAGTTTGTTTTGACAAATGCACCTGTAGCCCTTCGTATGGGTACTATAAACGCGCTGGCAGAAAAGACAGGCGCTAAAGTAATTGCAGCAGATGCAACAAATGTGGAGGATTTGAATCAGCTTATCGATCAGTCACAGGAGATTTTAGGGGGAAAGTTCGATTTTATACTTCATTCTATTGGAATGTCAGTCAATGTTAGAAAAGGAAAGCACTATACCGATTTAAATCACGATTGGATGGCTAAAGGCTGGGACGTTTCAGCCGTTTCTTTCCATAAATTAATGCAATCACTCTATAAAAAAGATGCAATGAATGAATGGGGGAGTATAGTAGCACTCTCCTATATTGCAGCGCAAAGAACCTTTCCCAATTATAATGACATGGCCGATAATAAAGCGTACCTTGAATCTATAGCGCGAAGTTTTGGCTATTTTTTCGGTAAAGACAAAAAAGTGCGGGTAAATACAATCTCTCAATCACCAACACTAACTACTGCGGGGAAGGGAGTTTCGGGTCTCGATGGCTTTTTGAATTATGCAGAGAAAATGTCGCCCTTAGGAAATGCCACAGCTAAGGAATGTGCAGACTATACTGTCTCTCTTTTTTCTGATTATACCCGTAAAGTCACTCTACAGAATTTATACCACGACGGAGGCTTTTCACATGTGGGTGTAAGTCAAGAAGTTATCGATGCAATAACGCCTAAGTCTTAGTGGATTAAAAGAGATGATCAATCATGTCTATCCAAAATAGAGGAATAGAAAGTGTACTAAAAAAGCTTCCAAATAAAAGTCGTTTTCAATTTTTCTTATTTTTTGTCATACTTTCTCTAACGCTTTGGACAAGTACAAAGCTTTCTAAAGTATATCAGGTCGTTCAGCCATTTAATATTAGTTGGGTAGACACACCAAAAGGAATCGTTTTAAATGCTGCTCCACCTCAGATTAAGCTCTCTATCAGTGCTAGCGGCATGGAAATACTTTGGTATCGTTTATTTAAGCGCACACTAAAAATTTCTTTAGAAGAGATAGAGTTCACCCCCAATAGACAAGTGGTTACTTTTGAACCCCGTTATTTTGACCTACAACAGCAGCTATTAGGGGACACTGAGCTCAATCAAATTACGCCTTCTTTATTTCCTTTACCCTATTCTACAATTACTTCAAAAAAACTTCCTGTAACGCCCTCTATGCGTATAGATTTTCGTCCAGGTTATCTCGCTGTTGATCGTTTTAAAGCAATTCCTGATAGTATTTTGGTTTATGGCACACCCATATTGCTGGACAGTATAAAAAGCATGAAAACGGAAGAGTTTATAGCAGAAGATGTGCATCAAACTATTGATCAAGAGCTGCTTATTCTCCCCTTTGAGGGCATCGAATTTGAAGTAAATCGTGTTCGCCTATATGGGGATGTATTGCCTTTTTCTGAGAAAACAATTGAAGTCCCCATCCAAATTCAAAACAAACCCGAGGCCATAAAAATTAAATTATTCCCCCCTAATGTCAATTTGGTTATAACCGCCCCCTTGGATGTATTGGGTAATCTAGGTCCAAATGATTTTACTTTAGCGGTAGATTACAATCAAATAAAAACGGGTACTTCTAATCGTTTAGAAATAAAGATCTTAAAGCAACCTTCTAAAGTAAAAAAAATCAATTGGGAACCCACAACTGTAAATTTTTTAGTTAGAAAATGATTGTCATAGGTTTAACAGGAGGTATAGGGAGTGGAAAATCAACTTTATTGTCTTGGTTTAAGTCCAAAAGCATTCCCGTTTTTGAATCTGACAAAGTTGCTAATGAATTATTAAATACGAAGTTAAGGGAAGAAGTTAGCCTTCATTTTGGAGCAAATTTATATGCAACAGGATCTTTAGACACCCAAGCTCTTGCAGCTCTCGTTTTTGAAAATAACAATTTATTACAAACACTAAATTCAATTGTTCATCCAGCTGTAGCACACGCTTTCACTCTTTTTTTAAAAACAAATATTAAAGCAAAAGCAGTAGTAAAGGAAGCGGCCATTTTATTTGAAACGGGCGCTTATAAGCAATGCGATTTTATGATATTAGTTTGTGCACCTAAAGAGGAACGAATAGCAAGGGTCATGAGGCGTGATTCAGTATCACGTGAGGCGGTGTTAGCCCGTATGAATCATCAGTGGTCTGATGCTAAAAAAAGAACATTAGCAGATGCAGTAATTGAAAATACTAATCTAGAAGAGGCAACGCATCAACTTGAGCAGCTGCTTAAAGAACAGCTTGAAGGATTATAGGATAAACAAACAATTTGCATTTTTTTTGCTCAAAAACAATGAAATTTGCGATATTAAAGATTAGAAATATTATTATTTAAAACTACAGTTAGTCTGTTGCATGAAAAAGATCGTCTTTATCTCTCTTGTAAGCTTTATGTTTATCTCAATTTTAGGAATAATTGGGCTTCAAGGTTATTGGATTTATTCTGCCTGGGAAGACAAAGAGGAAGAGTTTTCTTTAGCAGTTCAACAGTCGCTCCAATTGACGGCTGATGAAATTCAAGAGCGCGAGTTATCTGATTATATTACAGCTTACGAAAAACTCATAGACTCTCTAGAAACACCAGACAATGCTAGCTTTGCCAATATTTTTCTTTTTTTAGACGAAGATAAACCCAATAACTTATTGTCTTATTATGCCTATGGTATTTTAGAAGAAGACTACCAAATTACCCCGTATTTGGATCCGAAATTAGGAGACACTATTACAGGTGTAACAGATGTAAAACAAGTCAAAAACACTACAATTATCAATAAAAATGATGTTTTTGATCGGGAGAATAATATTGCGACTTCAATAGAAAAAATAAAAACGATTGAGCGCATGAATATTGCCAATCAGCGCATCAGAAGTGCCTTCAGAGACTATACCTCTAATACCCCAATACACAAACGACTGAATGCACAAGAATTGGATTATGTTTTAAAGCGGCAGTTCGATTCTAAAAATATCAGCACAACCTATGAATTTGGAATTTATGATGGGGGGTTAGCAACAAAAATTAAATCTAATAACTATACAGAGCAACAAGTAGGATTTCGCTATACAGCGCCTATTTTCAGGGATCAAAATGGGGCTGGGCGTTATGAATTAGTGGTTTCTTTTCCCGAAAAAGATCAATATGTCTTTTCTTCAATTTTAGGAGTAGGAGGATTGACATTATTACTTACTCTTTTCATTGTATTTGTTTCTTCTACTGCACTTTTTCAAATTATAAGACAGAAAAAAATTGCTGAAATGAAGACAGATTTTATCAATAATATGTCACATGAATTTAAAACGCCGATCGCAACCATAAATCTGGCGTTGGATGCCATCTCTAATCCTAAAACAAAATTGGCTTCAGAAAAAATAGATCGGTATGTGAGTATGATCAGAGAGGAAAACAGTAGAATGCTCAACCAAGTAGAAAATGTACTGCGAATCTCACAATTAGAGCGAAGCAGAAATCCAGTAAAAATGTCAAATGTTGATCTGCACCAAATACTTGATTCGGCGATTAATCATATAGATCTGATATTGAAAGACAAGTCAGGGGTTTTATCTAAAAGTTTTACAGCTACTGAAAAAAATATTTTAGGCAATAAAAGTCACTTGACCAATATTACTATTAATTTGCTTGATAATGCCTTAAAATACAATGATAAGAAGCCAGAAATAAAGGTAGAAACCTTAAATAATGATCACCATTTAATTGTAAAGATTACAGACAATGGTTTGGGTATGAGCCCCTCTGTGCAAAAGAGAATATTTGATAAATTTTACCGTGCATCTTCAGGTGATATACACAATGTGAAAGGGCATGGATTAGGGCTTTCCTATGTAAAAAAAATTGTTGACCTCCATAAAGGAGAAATTAAACTCGAAAGTAAAATAAATCAAGGAACAACATTTTTATTAAGTTTTCCGTTAGAATAACTATACAGCCTCCAAAAATTATGAAACACAGTGCCAAAAAAATATTGATTGTTGAAGATGACACCAATTTCGGAAATATTTTAAAAGAATATTTAAGCCTTAATGACTACGAGATTGCGCTTGCAAAAAATGGTATTGAAGGCTTTGAAAAGTTTAAAAAAGAAGCCTTTGATCTGTGTATTTTAGACGTCATGATGCCTTATAAAGATGGGTTTACTTTAGCCAAGGAAATAAGGGAAATAAATGACCTAGTTCCTATCTTCTTTTTATCGGCCAAACATTTAAAAGAAGATGTATTAAAAGGATTCAAAGTAGGGGCTGATGATTATCTCACAAAACCTTTTGACTCTGAAGTTTTACTCGCAAAAATAAAAGCCATTTTAAGCCGAAGTAATACACCTGCGTCTCTTCCAGAAGATGTTTTTGAATTTCAGTTTAGTGCGTTCTCCTTTAATTCTAAACTCAGATTTCTAAGCTATAACGACCAAAAGCCTATAAAACTTTCTCCTAAAGAAAGCCAATTATTAAAACTTCTTGTGCTTCACGTTAATGATTTGCTCCCTCGTGAAGTGGCTTTAAATAAAATTTGGAGGGATGACAACTACTTCACATCGAGGAGTATGGATGTCTATATTGCCAAACTCAGAAAATATTTAAGTGCTGATAAAAAAGTTCAGATTCTCAATATTCACGGAGAGGGATTCCGCTTAGTTACAGAATAGATTTTCTGGGATGGTATTTCTCAATTACCTTTTTAAGGTGTTGACTGTCTAAGTGGGTATATACCTCTGTAGTGGTTATACTTTCATGTCCCATTAATACTTGAATTGTCCTTAAATCAGCACCATTTTCTAAAAGGTGGGTAGCAAAGGAGTGCCGGAAGGTATGGGGGCCAACACGCTTTTTTATCTGAATATGTTTTGCTAATGATTGGATGAGGCTAAAAATCATTTGTCGGGTCAGTGCAGCTCCATTTCTATTTAGAAATACATAGTCTTGGTATTTATGATTTATTTTTTGCAAGGGGCGCACTTCTTTGAGATAAACCTCCAGGTATTTTTTTGAAAATTTACCCATTGGGACAAGTCTTTGCTTATTGCCTTTTCCTGTTACGCGAATCATTTCTTCATCGAAAAATAAATTGGACAGACTAAGCTCAGTAAGCTCAGACACCCTTAATCCACTACCATAAAGGGTTTCGAGTATGGCCCTATTTCGATGACCTTGGGGATGTCCTAAATCGATTGCATTCATGAGTAGGTCAATTTCATTAGTATTCAAAACATCGGGAAGCTTACGGCCTAATTTTGGAGTTTCTATTAAGTCTGTCGGATTAGTTTTACGGTATGATTCAAAGATGAGGTAATCAAAAAAACTGCGTAAACCCGCAATTCTTCTCGCTTGCGTATGGGGACTCATCACTTTTGCTGTTTCGTAAATAAAACGCTGAACCGACTCCTTTGAACACTCTAAGGGACCCTCCTCACTTTGAACTTGGACTAAAAAATTCCTAAAAGACTGAATGTCTAAGTGATAGCTTTGTATAGAATTCTCAGACAGACCTCTTTCAATTTTAAGATACATTTGAAAATCTGAGCATGCTTGGTCCCAATTCACTTTTGCGCTTTTAGGGGATTCGACTGAATTTCTATACTTTTACTAAAATAATAAAAATGAAGATCAGTATAATTAACGGTCCAAATTTAAACTTGCTCGGAACAAGGGAGCCTGCTGTTTACGGAAATCAGACTTTTGAAGATTATTATAGTCAATTGCAAAAGCGCTTTCCCACAATTTATTTTGATTATTTCCAATCAAATATTGAAGGGAAATTAATTGATCAACTTCACAAAGTAGGATTTCAATCTGATGCGATTCTTTTAAATGCAGGTGCTTATACACATACTTCTGTGGCGATAGGAGATGCCATTAAGGGGATTGATGCACCTGTAATTGAAATTCATATTTCAAATACTTTTGCACGTGAGGACTTTAGGCATACCTCTTTTATTACACCTGTTGCAAAAGGCTTAATTATTGGTTTTGGTCTTGATTCTTACCGTCTTGGAGTAGAGAGTTTACTCAATCCTTAAATTTTTATTAGCCAGAAGTCTCTTTATCTCAAGAGCAGTTTATAGACAAGTACTTAAGTAAATTTTGTACCTTGATAAAAACTTAAATGGATCATATGAAAGCGATATTTTACACCTTTTTATTGGCTTTATTTTTTTGTTATACAAATCCTGTTGAAGCCCAGAGAAAAAAAAGAAATCAAGAAATACAGCAAGCTGAAAAGTTAAACCTTGCGGCCTTTTCCTTTCGGAATCTAGGACCCGCCTTTTTATCTGGACGAATTGCAGATATTGTCTTTCACCCCAATAATGAAAATATTTGGTATGTAGCTGTTGGCTCTGGCGGTGTGTGGAAAACTGATAATGCCGGAACCACTTGGACTCCTATTTTTGATGATCAACCTTCCTATAGTACAGGCTGTATCACCTTAGACCCTTCTAATCCTGAAATTGTATGGGTTGGATCAGGAGAAAATGTAGGAGGTAGACACGTTGCTTACGGGGACGGTGTCTATAGAAGCTTAAATGGAGGCAAAACTTGGGAGAATAGAGGGCTTAAAGACTCTGAACATATCTCAGAAATTATAGTACATCCAGACAATTCTGATGTAGTTTGGGTGGCTGCTCAAGGGCCACTGTGGAATAAAGGAGGTGAGCGCGGACTTTATAAAACAACAAATGGGGGTGTATCCTGGAAAAGGGTATTGGGTAATGACGAGTGGACTGGGGTAACGGACATTATGATCGATCCAAGAAACCCAAATCGTTTGTATGCCGCCACTTGGGACAGACACCGAACCGTAGCTGCCCTTATGGGAGGAGGACCCGGTACGGCGATATACAGCTCTGAAGATGGTGGTGAAAATTGGACCAAACTGACGAATGGCTTGCCTTCCTCAAATATGGGTAAAATTGGAATTGCTATTTCTCCTCAAAAGCCAGATGTTCTGTATGCAGCCATAGAATTGGACCGAACCCAAGGTGCCGTATACCGCTCAGAAGATAGGGGGGCTTCTTGGAAGAAAATGTCAAATACCGTTTCAGGTGGTACAGGACCCCACTATTATCAAGAGCTCTACGCAAGTCCACATCAATTTGATCGGCTCTATTTAATGAATGTTAGGGTATTGACTTCTGAAGACGGTGGGAAAACATTTGTACAACTTAAAGAAAGAGACAA
>WTIP01000089.1:0-3386 GCA_011525195.1 Flavobacteriales bacterium
CTACTTTTGTTATCGCACAACGTACTAAAACCCATATTTTTTCTCAAAAAATAGTGGGCTTTACTTGACTCCGAAGACCTCAATTTAGCATAAGAATTGAACATTCTATAAAACGCAAAATGGGCTTTTATTATTGCATAGGTATATTTAAAATTTAATTTCAGTAAATAAAAAATGCCGATACCTCCATCTAAGAGTAATTTTTTAAATAAAACTGAATATAATTTTTTCTGTGGAAGATTTTTAAGGCACATCAGTAATGAGTTGCGGTGGTTGAGAAAAACTTTTTGTGCAGAGGGGGGGAGAGTGACAGCCCCAATATGGTAGACTTTGGACTCACTAATCGCATAAATTGTCCCTCCCGAATTAAAAATTCTCCAGCACAGGTCAATTTCTTCTTGATGTGCAAAAAAACGTGCATCAAAACCACCTAGGTTCCAAAATGTCTGACTGCGAATAACAAAACAAGCGCCACTGGCCCAAAATATAGGAACCTTTTCATGATACTGTCCGACATCTTTTTCGCATTTATCAAAGAGTCTCCCTCTACAGAAAGGGATGCCGAGCTCATCCAAATAGCCACCCGCGGCTCCTGCATATTCAAAATATGCCTTATTATGATGACTAAGAATATGAGGTTGTACAGCTACCGCTGTAGGATTTGTTTGTAATTCAGTAATTAGGGGCGTTAGCCAATTTGGACTTGGCTCAATATCAGTATTTACTAGGGCGTAATAATCTGCTTTTACACGTTTCAAGCCTTCATTATACCCACCTGCATAGCCAAGATTTTTAGAAAGTGAAATACATGTAACGGTAGGATGTGTTTTTTGAACCCAGGCTACTGAACTATCAGATGAGGCATTATCAATTAAGACTATTTGAGCCTCGCCACTGTAGCGCAAAGTTTTGGGTAAAAACTTTTTTAATAGTTCAATGCCATTATAATTTAATAAAACAACAGCCGTATTTTTCATATTCCGTTAAACTTGGGAAGTGTTTCGATAAAAGAATAGCGTTTGTTCTGATCATCCATCTTACAAAAGTAGTGATTCAATCCATTGGTCAACATCATATATTTGCTCTTAACTTCTAAGTTATAGCGCGCTATTTGATCGAATACTTTTTGATCAATTTTCACAGAAGGGGCTTTACATTCAACTAAAATTAAATTGCCTATTTTAGGGTGTACCACCAGTATATCTATCCTTTTTAGGGTTTGGTATACACGAATCTCATTTTCTACACGCACCCAAGAAGCAGGATAGGCAAGGAAATCAATAAGATAGTTTATACAGTATATTCGAACCCATTCTTCAGGGGTGCATACAAGCCATTTTTTACGAATCGGATCAAAAATATAGGGTTTATTTTCCTTATTTTTGAGGGAAATAGTAGAGTGAGGAAAATTGAGTTTCTCCATACTGTAAAAGTGCAATTAATTTTTCAATATGCAGGCGTTCTTTTCGTTGCTTTCAAAAATAGAAAAGGGTCAATATGCACCTATTTACTTACTTTCAGGTGCAGAGCCTTACTATATAGACGCTTTATCGAATGCTTTAATTAAACAATTAGTCAACGACCAAAATCGTGATTTTGACCACAGTTTATTGTATGGAAAAGAAACAAATGCAGCTGAAATCATTGAGGTTGCTAAGCGTTTTCCCATGCTTTCATCCTATAACTTGGTCGTGGTGAAAGAAGCACAGCAGCTCCCTGCTTCTTCATTTGAAGAATTGACACAGTACGCAGCTCATCCTGCTTCTGAAAGTATCGTCGTATTGTGCTATAAATACAAGACTTTTGACAAGCGAAAAAAACTATATAAAGCAATAGAACAAAAGGGAGAAGTATTTACTGCACAACCACTTTACGACAATCAAATACCGCAGTGGATTAAAGAACAGACCCATTCATTACAACTCAAGCTTACACCAACTGCCGTTGAACTCTTGTCAACTTATGTAGGTTCCAATTTATCTCGACTATCTAGTGAGCTCAAAAAAATAAAATTGGTTGTAGAGAGGGGAGCACTAATTGATGAACAAGCAATTGAACGCTATGTAGGGATCAGTAAAGAATTTAATAGTTTTGAATTGCAAAAAGCCATAGGGGTAGGGAATTTTTCGCAGGCCTTTCAAATCATCCAATACCTTTATCGAAATCCAAAGGCAAATCCTTTAGTACTGATCTTATCCTCTTTGCATGCTTATTTTCAAAAGTTATTATTGCTTAAAGGCAATACTGATTCGAAACAAGCAGCTTCAAAATTGGGTATTTCACCCTATTTTTTAAAAGAGTATGAAGTCGCAGCGAATCGCTTTTCAATGCGGCAAATAAGTCAGGCTATGCATTTTATTTTTAAGGCAGATTTAAAAAGCAAAGGAATAGAGGGCTCTTCAAAAGGAAGTAAAGAACTGCTCGAGGAACTTTTACTTCGGCTTTTTACGCTTTAGCTAGAGAGGGAATGCATTAGGGTCAGATTCATGCATCATTGCATATACTGCCTCAAAGATGTCGTCTTCTGAGGGTTTCGAAAAATAATCACCATCCCCTCCATAGGCAGGACGGTGCGCTTTTGCAGAAAGTAATACAGGACTACTGTCAAGTAAAGAAAAAGCCCCTTGTTTTTCTATGAGTTGTTGGAGTATATAAGAGCTTGCCCCGCCAGGGACATCTTCATCTAATATTAATAAACGATTTGTTTTTGCGATACTATTGCGGATTTCTTCCTTAAGGTCAAAAGGAATCAAAGATTGAGCATCAATCACTTCCACTTCAATACCAATCTGGGACAAGCGCTTTGCTGCAGCCTCTAAAATTCTTAGCGTAGAACCATAGGAAACAGCAGTCAAGTCGGAACCTTCACGGAGAACTTCTATTTGGCCTAGTGGCACGAAAAAAGCGCCTAAATTTGAAGGGAGTTGCTCTTTAAGGCGGTAACCATTTAAAGATTCTACTACGATTGCGGGCTGTTCTATTTCTAAAAGCGTATTATAAAAACCGGCAGCCTGTGTCATATTTCGAGGCACTAGGAGGTGAATCCCCCTTAATAGATGCATCATGCCCCCCATGGGGGAGCCAGAGTGCCAAATACCTTCCAATCGGTGTCCTCTGGTTCTTATAATTAAGGGCGCTATTTGCTGTCCTACAGTACGATAACTCATTGTAGCTAAATCATCGCTTAATATTTGAATACAATATAATATATAATCTAAATACTGTATTTCCGCAATAGGGCGAAGCCCTCGTAAAGCCAAACCAATCCCTTGGCCTGCTATAGTCGCTTCGCGAATTCCTGTGTCCGAAATTCGTAGTTCGCCGTATTTTTTTTGAAGGCCTTCTAATCCTTGATTGACATCTCCAATTTTACCGACATCTTCACC
>WTIP01000089.1:3486-4833 GCA_011525195.1 Flavobacteriales bacterium
CCCAATTCAATGACACCTTTGAGATCGGAATAGATTTTTTGTATTTCAGGGGCATTATGGGTTACCTCTTTAAGTTGAGAAAAGTAGCTTTCAAGCTTCGCTTTTTCTTTGTGTATGGGCGACTGGTATGCCTCCCAAGCAGAACGCCTTGCTGCCCTTACTTCTTTTACAGCGGCTTCCTCTAAAGCTTCAAGTTCAGCTTCTTTAGCCAATCCCTCATTGAGTATCCATTCCCGCATTTTGACATTACAGTCATATTCTTTTTCCCATTCTAAACGCGCTTTTGTCTTATAGCGTTCATGCGAACCTGAGGAGGAATGTCCTAAAGGCTGAGTCAATTCAGTTACGTGGACTAGTACGGGAATATGCGCTTTTCTTGCCAATTGAGCGGCTTTGTCATAAGCTTCAATTAAAGCTAAATAATCCCATCCTTTTACTCTGACGATTTCAATTCCATTTTGAGTAGCTGTACGTTGGAAACCCGCTAGGGCTGCAGAAATACTTTCTTTAGTAGTCTGTTCTTTATTTGAAACCGAAATCCCATATTCATCATCCCAAACGCTCATTACCATTGGAACCTGCATGACCCCTGCGGCATTTATCGCTTCAAAAAAGACTCCTTCACTGGTGCTCGCATTTCCAATAGTTCCCCAGGCAATTTCGTCTCCATTTCGTGAAAAATGATCTCTGTTTTTTGTTGTATGTGCGCGGTAGATTTTAGAAGCCTGTGCCAAACCTAATAGTCGAGGCATTTGTGCCCCTGTAGGTGAAATATCTGAAGTGTGGTTTTTGTGATTAACTGCTTTGACCCATTCACCATTTTCCTTTTTAAAGGGAGTAGCAAAATGCCCTCCCATTTGACGGCCCCCAGACATGGGCTCCCTTGTCAAGTCTAAATCCGCATAAAGCGCAGAAAAGATATTGGAAACAGTAAGTAAACCTTGCGCTAAAAGAAGGGTTTGGTCTCTGTAATAGCCCGAACGGTAATCTCCGTTTTTAAAGAAATGATTAAGGGCCAATTGGGGCACCTCTTTACCGTCTCCAAAAATTCCAAATTTTCCCTTACCCGAAAAAACTTCTCTCCGACCTAGAATACTGCACTCTCTGCTTAGTACAGCAAGACGATAATCTTCTAATACTTTTTCTTTAAAAGCATTAAAACTTAGTTTAATTTCTTCTTCGGCAGTATTGATTTTCATCATCCGCTGCAAAAATACAAAAAATAACGATTATTTTACTGCGAACTATAACGAGACCTAGGCCTTATTTAAAACCACTTACGTGTAAATAAACTACTCAATGTACTCAGTCGAGGCGTGAAAATAAAACGAATTTTAGTATCGTATC
>WTIP01000081.1 GCA_011525195.1 Flavobacteriales bacterium
TGAAAGCACCCCAAAACATTCGCCTTTTTTTTGAACGTAATGGTTTTGCGGTATCTTCACGACTCGCTGAGCTATTAGGTATGAAGGTAAAAAGCGTCCGATTGTTTTTTATTTATGCTTCCTTTGCAACGCTGATAGGTGGGTTTGTACTTTACCTTACACTGGCCTTTTGGATAAAATTAAAAGACATGATTTATACCAAAAGAAGCTCAGTTTTCGATTTGTAAACGACATGCATTTTTTTCGGTCCCCAATAGTTCGTGGCAGTGCCTTACTGATACTCATTTTACTGATTGGAGTATTTGGATTTTATCCGCAAAAGGAAAGCACATTATTCTCGGAATTAGTAGAGCTATAAAAAAACTAAATAAAATGTTTCAGTTGGATTAATTTGTTTTTAATCTCCTTTTTATGATATTGGTCTTTATAATCGATAAAACCATGATGAATTTATTTAAAGCCCAAAAAAGTTTCTATTTCACTTTACTTTTTTTTCTAAGTCTTTCACCACTTTTCTCACAAGAAAAAGGCTTAGATGAACAAATTAATGAAGCATTTACACCCATCGCAAACTGGTGGGAAGGATTAGTATTACATAACTTTTTTGGAACACAAATTCCTACAATTATTTTTTTACTAGTAGGTGGGGCCCTATTTTTCACCTTCTATTTTGGTTTTGTAAATATTCGAAGATTTAGGACTGCAATCAATACGGTTCGTGGGAAGTATGACAGTATAGACCATCACGAATCTGGTAATCCAGAAATTTCTGAAGGGGGAGATGTAAAACGAACAATTGCAGATGAAAGTAAGGAGGGAGAAGTCAGTCATTTCCAAGCCCTTGCGACGGCAGTTTCAGGTACTGTAGGAAATGGAAATATTGCTGGTGTTGCGCTTGCTATCGCTGTAGGAGGTCCAGGGGCCACTTTTTGGATGATCTTATGTGGTCTGCTGGGGATGTCAACTAAATTTGTGGAGTGTACTTTAGGCGTTAAATACAGAGATATAGGTGAAGATGGGACTGTTTATGGGGGTCCAATGTATTATTTAACTAAAGGGCTCAAAGAAAAAGGCTATGCAAATTTAGGTAAAGCGCTGGCCGGTATTTTTGCTTTTCTCTGTGTAGGGGCCTCTTTTGGTGGAGGTAATGCGGCACAATCCAACCAAGCGGCTATGCAATTAGTCGAATCCTTCGGTATGGGAGGTGGCAGTGCCCGAACAATTATTGGTGTAATAATGATGGTGCTGGTAGGAATTATCATTATTGGAGGAATTAAGCGAATCGCATCTGTAACAGAAAAAGTTGTGCCTTTTATGGCTTTGATGTATATACTAGCCTGTGTTTATATCATCGGTTCCAATTTTAGTTTTGTTGATGATGCTTTTGGAATGATTTTTAGTCAAGCCTTTAATCCTCAAGCAGGACTAGGAGGATTATTAGGGGTTCTTATTACTGGATTTCGTCGAGCTGCCTTTTCTAATGAGGCGGGTGCAGGTTCTGCCTCTATTGCGCATTCGGCGGTGAAAACGAACTACCCTGCCTCGGAAGGATTAGTGGCTTTACTAGAGCCCTTTATTGATACTGTTGTAATTTGTACCATGACGGCCTTAGTAATCATAATCTTTAATGGAGATAATACTGTCTTTGACTATGGGGGTGTAGGAGGAGTCGTTATGATTGATGGTGTTCCGTCAGAAGGCGCGGGTATTACAGCTGCAGCTTTTTCAAAATACATCTCGTTTTCAGGGCCCTTTTTGACAATCGCTGTTGTGCTTTTTGCTATCTCCACGATGATTTCATGGTCCTATTACGGCTTACAATCTTGGATGTATCTCTTTGGGAAAAGTAAAGTTTCAGAGCTTTCTTATAAATCTCTTTTTTTAATTTTTATCGTAATTGGAGCGGCTGGAGATATGTCTGCTGTTTGGGCCTTTTCAGATGCAATGATTTTGGCTTTGGTATTCCCCAACATGATAGGGCTTCTTATTCTATTCCCTAGAGTGCGCGTAGAACTCAATAAATATTTGGGCGCAATAAAAGGATTGTAAAAAGACTGTAATGTCTTATCGATTGTGGGAAAGTCTTACTGAATCTAAAAGAGGCGCTTTAATTTTATTGGGATTGCTCTTACTTTTAGTGGGAGGGATTCGCTTGATTGAGTTTGAAAATAAGCCAGAACCAATGGCCTTAGCAGCCATGGCGTTCCATCAAAAAATGCTGGATTCTTTAGAGAGACTGTCCTCCAAACTTACAGTATTAAATTATAGTTATAATACCAATACCCTCACAGATTACAGCGCCTATCGTCTAGGTATTCCCACCCAAGCCTATGATCGTTTACAACAATATCGAAGTCAAGGGCATCGGATTACTACATTAGCTGAATTTCAGCAAATAACAGTAGTATCTGATCGTTTGTTATTAGAACTTCAACCCGTCTCTTGCGTTTTCCAAAAGATAGAGTGAATACTTTAACTAAAAACACCAGTAAGAAAACAAGATTTAAATGCAGCTGAGGCTAGTTTATTTCAAAAAGTAACAGGTATTGGCCCAGTACTTTCCGAACGCATCGTGAAGTATAGAAAATTCCTCTCTGGTTTTTCAGTACCCGAACAATGCTATGAAGTTTATGGGTTAGACAGTATCGTAGTGAAGCGATTATTGCAATACTTTGAAATTCAAAGCCCTCCCATGATTACCCCACTCTCTCTCGCTGAAGCCAACCTGAGTGAATTGATTCAAATTCCGTATTTAAAGCGAAAGGAAGCCGAGCAAATTATTGCATACCGAACTCAAAAAGGACAAATTTCAATAGCAATTTTGTCTGAACTTTTTCCAGAATCGCCCAACAAAATAGCGAGATTAAAACTATATTTGTATTAAAATTGCACTAATGATAGACTTCGAATTGCGTCCAGAAATAAAAATTTCGGAAACCCAGCGAATGGTTTATGAAGCCGCTCGAGACTTTGCTGTACAATATATCAAACCCTATGTAATGGAGTGGGATGAGGCTCAGTTTTTTCCTAAAGAAGTTTTTGAAAAGGCGGGTGCATTGGGTTTTATGGGAATGCTAGTTCCTGAAACTTATGGTGGTTCGGGCATGGGTTATCACGAATATGTCACCCTTATTGAAACGCTTTCTATGGTGGATCCGTCTATCGGACTTTCTGTGGCAGCACATAATTCACTAGCCGTAAATCATATTTACTCCTTTGGAAATGAATCACAGCGCCTAAAATGGTTACCTGATCTTTGTTCGGGTAAAGCCCTTGGAGCTTGGGGTTTAACTGAGCATAACACAGGTTCAGATGCTAAGAATATGTCTACGACAGCTACCCAAAAAGGAGCGCATTGGGTTTTGAATGGAACTAAAAACTTTATCACGCATGGGAGTTCGGGAGACCTTGCAGTCGTCATTGCACGAAATGGTGATAAAGGCGAAAATAGAGGAATGACTGCCTTTGTGATAGAGCGGGGCACACCTGGATTTAGTGCAGGGAAAAAAGAAAATAAATTGGGAATGCGTGCCTCTGAAACCGCTGAAATGGTTTTTGACAATTGCGTAATTCCTGACGAAAATAGACTTGGTCCAGTTGGTGATGGTTTTATCCAATCTATGAAAATTTTAGATGGTGGACGCATTTCTATTGCTGCACTTTCATTAGGTATTGCTAAAGGGGCCTACCAAGCAGCGCTCAAGTATGCGAAAGAGAGAAAGCAATTTGGAAAGTCGATAAGTAGCTTCCAAGGGATTTCATTCAAATTGGCTGATATGGCTACAGAAATTGAGGCGGCAAGCTTATTAACACAAAAAGCTTCAGAATTAAAAAATCAAAATTTAAATGTCACTCAGCAAGGAGCCATGGCAAAATATTTCGCTTCAGAAGTTTGTGTGAAAGTGGCAAGTGAAGCCGTTCAGATTCATGGTGGCTATGGATTTACAAAAGATTTCCCTGTAGAAAAATTCTTTAGAGATGCTAAATTATGTACGATAGGAGAGGGGACAAGTGAAATTCAAAAATTAGTGATTGCCAGAAAAATTTTAGAATAAATTTTAATTCACCTCAAATTATTAGTTCATCTGAAATAGTTTTCCCTATATTTGCAGCCATTATGAAAGGAGGTGCCATTTTATGTTAATAATACCGATTAAAGACGGAGAAAATATCGATCGTGCGCTCAAGCGTTTTAAAAGAAAATTTGATAAAACAGGAGCCATGAGACAGCTGCGATCACGTAAGCAATTTATCAAACCCTCTGTCAAGCACAGACAAAAAATACAAAAAGCCCAATACATTCAAAGATTGCGTGATAGCGAGTCCGTATAAGCTTTTATCAGATATTTAACACACGTTATTCACTGAATTTTTTAAATTTATTGAATAACGTTTTTTTATGTCTATCAATTCGTTTTTGGATTACTTACTACTAGAGAAAAAGTACTCACCTCACACTTATGAGGCTTACAAGGCCAACCTGCTTTCCTTTCAGCGATTTATTGAAGAAATACAAACTGAAGCTGGAACTATTGACGAGGTAACCTATAGTGAGATAAGATCATGGATTGTAGACCTGATTCAAAAAGGGAATAGCACAAGAACAGTGAACAGAAAGCTGTCTGTACTGCGTTCTTATTATAAATATTTAGTTCGAAATGGCACGCTGACTGTCTCACCACTGAAATCGCACAAGCCGCTAAAAATGGCCGCAAAGGTTCCGCTCCCTTTTTCTGAAGAAGAGGTCAATAAGGTTCT
>WTIP01000135.1:0-13004 GCA_011525195.1 Flavobacteriales bacterium
GAAAAAGAAGTTATTTTTAAAGACGATTTAGAAAAAATACTCGGTAAAAGGCCTTTTAAAACAAATGAAGAAAAAATAGAAGAGGCTAAAGGGAAAAAATGAATGAATTCAGATGGGAATTTGGGATAAGTTTTTCGGAAATAAGAAAAAAACACCTTCCGACAAGAGTCCTTACTTGCCCCCCGAAGAAGACCCTGTAGATATTGGTTTTGCCAAAAATTTCACTCAAAAAGGGGGACGCTTTCTCTTTTGTGAAACTGCTCATGATATAATTCAAAGTTTTGAGGAAATTTGTATCGAAAATCAAATTGAAATCAATCAAATTGCCTGTCTTAACCCCCTGCTTTCGCAAAATTTTTCTCTCAATAAAATTGATCAAATTTCAGGTAAATTAACTGGTTTTAAAGCTGTTTTGATTGATTGTGAGTATTTGATTTCAAATACGGGAAAAATTTTATTAAGTGAATATCAGATAAAACATTTTAAACTTTCTGAACTTCCACAAATAATTATCGTTAAAGCCGCAACCAATCAACTTGTCCGTGATGTAAGCCAGGGCATGACCTCGCTGAAAAATAAATATCCAAACGCGATACCCACCAATATTACAACCTTGAAAATAAAAGCTGAGACTGTAGAGGAAGAGATCAAACTCGAAGCGCTCAGTACTTCACCAAAAAGCATATATTTGCTGTTAGAAGACAGTTGAATTTATGCTTACAAGCATTGTGTGTTCTTTTTAAACTAAAACTACAGTGCGACGGGCTTTTTGTGAAGTAAGAAAATCCAAATGAGGGAATTGCTCCTAAGAACGGTATCGGGTTTGCTCTATGCGGCATTAATTGTTTTTTCGGCTTACTGGTCACCACTTGCTTTTTTAGTTGTTTTAGGTACTTTTTCTATTTTGGCATTATTTGAATTTCAAAAATTAATTGGCCATAAAAGCCCTATCACTTTTTTATTTTTTGGATTGCTCGCTTATCATATTTTTAACCAAACCGTTCACCCTCTTCTGCATTACAGTCTCCTCTTTTTGACGCTCAGCTACAGTCTTTATCTGACTTATTGTTTATTCACACAAAAAAAATATCCTGCAGCACCGCTTCAGCGAACGGGTTTAAGTTTTTTCTACCTCATAGGATCTGCCTACTTTATTTTGTCTACTACTCTTTTTTTAGAGGACGGCAAACCGCTTGTCACCCTCCTAATGTATTTTTTAATTTGGACCAATAACAGTACCGCATACTTAATTGGAAAACGCTGGGGTAAAAATTTACTTTTGCCCGCCATATCACCCAAAAAAACCTGGGAAGGCTTCTGGGGAGGTCTATTAGGTAGTCTTGTATTAAGTTTATTATTCCTCTTGATCTTTGAAGACTATCCCTTTTGGTTCTTTCCCTTTTTAGCGCTGTTTATCGCCATAAGTGCAACTTTAGGAGATCTAATTCAGTCAAAATTTAAAAGAGAGGCCCATGTAAAAGACAGTGGATCACTCCTCCCAGGGCATGGAGGTTTCTTTGACCGAATGGATAGTGTGCTTTATACAGCTCCTTTTGTTTATCTTCTATTTAAATTTTCATTCTATGTTTCATAAAGAGGGTCATCGAATTATAATTAATACCTTTTTGATAGTGGCTGTTTTCGCACTAGCTGCAGAATACCTTATACCCATATTCTGGTTGAAAATGGGGGTTCAAATTAGTGCACTACTGATTTTTTTATTGGTTTTACAATTTTTTAGAAATCCGAAGCGTATCACACCACAAAATGAAAAACAACTTATTGCCCCTGTAGATGGGAAAGTGGTCATTATTGAGGAAGTGTATGAAAAAGAGTATTTTAAAGACAAAAGGCTCCAAGTTTCAATTTTTATGTCTCCTTTAAATGTGCATGTAACTCGCTATACAATGAGTGGTCAGATAAAGTTTAGTAAATACCATCCTGGAAAGTATCTCGTCGCTTGGCATCCCAAATCCTCAGAACTTAATGAGCGTACTACTATCGTTTTAGAAAATAAAATATTTGGAGAAGTTCTTTACCGTCAAATTGCAGGAGCAGTGGCAAGAAGAATTGTAAATTATGCCCAAGTAGGAAGTGCAGTTACCCAAGGAGCAGATGCAGGATTTATTAAATTTGGGTCTCGCGTAGATCTTTTTGTCCCTTTGGGAACCCCTTTGGACATCAAGGTGGGCGATAGAGTAAAAGGGGGAATTCAGCCTATCGCTCATAAAGCTTAAAGTGCTGCCAAGCTTTTCTCTAGATGTAGAATTTTTTCTTTGGCATCAGCGGCTTTTTTGCGTTCTAACGCAATAACCTTTTCAGGGGCATTAGAAACAAAGCGTTCATTCGCTAACTTCTTTTCTACAGCCGCTAAAAATCCTTTGGTATAGGCTAGTTCTGAAGTGAGTTTTTCTCTTTCAGCTTCTGGATCTTCAGCATTTTTTGTAGGGATAAAAAATTCTAGGTTTTGAATTCTAAAACTGCCCCCCACAAGCCCTTGTTCTGGGCTTCCATAATGCAACTGTTCTACACCCCCTAATTTCAAAATACTGGATTCAAAACGAAGTGGTTTTCCTTCTGTGCTTACGTAGACTTCTACAGTCTCTTTAAAGGCAATCTTTTTTTCTTTTCTAAAATTACGTAAGCCAGCGATAATCTGCTTACACAATTCAAAATCAGTGCTTATCGTATCGTCAAAATGTGCTGACTTCGGCCAATCACTTATAATAAGTGCCTGTTCTTTTGTTCGGTCCGCACTGTAATGCCAAAGTTCTTCAGTAATAAAGGGCATAAAGGGATGTAAAATCCTTAAATTTTTTTCGAATAATTGAACAACGTTCGTATAGACTGAACGTGAAATAGGTTGGCCATATTCAGGCTTAACTAACTCGAGTAGCCAGGAGCAAAAATCATCCCATACCAATTTATAAATTGACATTAATGCGTCTGAAATTCGATATTTCTCAAAATTTTCATCTACCCAAGACAAAGTCTTATCAAAGTGATTTTCATACCATTGAAGTGCCTCTTCGGAATGCTTTGGTACCTCAAGCTTTTCGTCTATTTCCCAGCTTTCAATCAGGCGGTAAGCGTTCCAAATTTTATTCGCAAAATTCTTTCCTTGCTGGCATAGAGATTCATCAAAAAGCAAGTCATTTCCCGCAGGAGCACTCAACATCAGACCGACACGTACGGCATCAGCACCATAATCTTCGATTAGTTTGAGGGCATCAGGGGAATTGCCCAGTTGCTTCGACATTTTTTGTCCTTTTTTATCACGCACAAGACCTGTGAGATAAACTTTAGAAAAGGGTTTGTCATTTTTAAAAGCATAGCCAGCTATAATCATTCGGGCCACCCAAAAAAATAAAATATCAGGACCTGTTACCAAATCTTGGGTTGGGTAGTAGTACTGGATTTCTTTATTTTCTGGATTGCGTATACCATCAAAAACCGAAATTGGCCATAACCAAGATGAAAACCAAGTATCGAGTACATCTTCATCTTGACGTAAATCTTCAAGTTTGAGTGCAGGATTTCCACTTTTACTTTTAGCTTTCTCTATAGCTTGTTCCAGATTAAGAGCAACTACATATTCTTCTTTACCAGCACCGTAATAGTATGCGGGTATGCGCTGTCCCCACCAAAGCTGTCTTGAAATATTCCAGTCCCTGATATTTTCCATCCAATGGCGGTAGGTATTTTTAAATTTTTCGGGTAAAAGTTGGATTTCCTCAGAATTTAAAACAGCTTCAATAGCGGGTTGGGCTAGGGTCTTCATTTTTAAAAACCACTGATCAGATAAACGCGGCTCAATGACTGCTTTGGTTCGTTCAGATACCCCCACTTTATGATTATGAGACTCTTTTTTAATAAGCCTTCCCTCTGCTTCTAATACTTTGGCAATTTTCTTTCGTGCTTCAAAGCGATCTAAATTTTGAAAAGCGCCACCATTGTGGTTTAAAGTTCCATCCGGATTGAAAATATCAATCACCTCGAGTTGGTGTTTTTCGCCCAAAATTTTATCATTGGGATCGTGGGCAGGAGTTACTTTTAAACAACCTGTCCCAAAGTCCATCGTTACATATTCATCTGTAATAATGGGAATAATACGGTCACAGAGGGGCACCCGCGCTTTTTTTCCTTTAAGATGCTGATAGCGTTCGTCATCTGGGTGAATACATACAGCAGTATCTCCTAAAAGTGTTTCGGGTCGAGTAGTTGCGATAATGAGTTGCTCCTCACTGCCTTCAATCGCATAGGCGATATGATATAAATTTCCTTGCTTTTCTTCATAGAGCACCTCTTCATCAGAAAGTGTAGTTTGGGCTTCAGGATCCCAATTGACCATACGGTAGCCCCTGTAAATCAAACCTTGCTCATAAAGCTTTACAAAGACTTGAAGTACGGATTCTGTTAATTCAGGGTCCAAAGTAAATTTAGTTCGGTCCCAATCACAACTACAACCTAATTTTTTTAGCTGTTCTAAGATTACACCTCCATAATTTTCTGTCCAATCCCAAGCATGAGAGAGAAATTCTTCCCTAGTCAGGTTGTTTTTTTCAATTCCTTCTGTTTTTAATTTTGCTACTACTTTGGCTTCTGTAGCTATTGAAGCATGATCAGTTCCAGGGACCCAGCAGGCATTATAACCGCTCATACGGGCTCTTCTAATCATGATATCCTGTAAGGTATTATTTAGCATATGCCCCATATGCAGTACCCCAGTAACATTGGGTGGGGGAATTACAATGGTATAAGGTTTACGCGTATCAGGAAGAGATTTAAAAAATTTATTTTCCTGCCAATAGGCATACCATTTGTCTTCTACCCCTTTGGCATCAAATTTGGAAGGAATTTCCATCTGAATTTTTTCTCTTTTTAAGTTTTTACAAAAGTAGCAAACAGGAATCGTAAAAACACAATAGGCTCGTAATAAAGAAAATTTTATTTTTATAACAAATTCAAAAAAAATGAAAATGACAACTTACCTCAATATCATCTTTTTATCCCTTAGTTTTTTACTTTATGCGCAACAATCAAGTCCTCAAATTGAATTCGAAGCAACAACAATTGACTATGGAACCATTGAGAGAGGAAGTGATGGAGAGCGAATTTTCAGTTTTAAAAATATGGGCAATGCTGATTTGGTGATTACAAATGTAAAATCCTCTTGCGGATGTACCATTCCCAAAAAGCCTGAGGGGCCAATAGCTCCTGGGGAATCGAGTCAAATTGTGGTGCGGTATGATACCAAAAGAGTGGGCCCTTTTAGAAAGACAATTACGGTCAGTACCAATCAAGAAAATAACCCGATAATTGCGCTTAAATTAAAAGGAACCGTACTTCCTGAAAAATAATTTAATCATCCCCTTATTCCCTAAACATAGAAACCTTTAATTAGTTCTGTACAGTTGTGAAAAAAAGGTGATAATTTTGCATTTTTGCATCTTTATTTAAAATATGCCACGTCTATCACAAAAGGGAATTCAACTTCCTACCTCGCCCATTAGAAAACTTGTACACTATTCAGAACAAGCTAAAGAAAGAGGGATCGAAGTACTCCATCTGAATATTGGTCAGCCTGATATACAGGCACCTAAAGAAGCTTTAGAAGCGGTCACTGATTCTAATTTAACACTTTTACCCTATGGTCCTTCACAGGGAACACTGAGCTACAGAAAAAAATTAGTTGAGTACTACGCCAAACACCAGATTTCTATAGAGCCTGAAGATATTATAGTCACTACTGGAGCCAGTGAAGCATTGACATTTGCTCTCAATGTGATTTGTGATGCTGGGGATGAAATAATAATCCCTGAACCTTTTTATGCAAACTATAATGGCTTTGCTAGTGCCGCAAGTGTTCGTGTTGTACCTGTAATTTCAGAATTTAATGCACAATTTCAGCTTCCAGAGCTGGATAAGATAAGTGATAAGATTAGCTCTAAAACAAGGGCAATTCTACTGTGTAATCCCAGTAACCCAACAGGATATGTATACAGCGAAAAAGAAATAAATACACTTTGTGAACTGGCAATTAAACACGACATTTTTCTAATTGTAGACGAAGTTTACAGGGAATTTATCCATGAGGGTGCTCCTCACTATTCTGTACTCTGCAATGATAAAGCTAGTGAATTTACCGTCATGATTGATTCTGTTTCAAAGCGGTATAGTATGTGTGGCGCCCGTGTAGGTGCCTTGGTTTCAAAAAATAAGGGTTTAATCAAAAATGTATTAAAATTTGCCCATTTAAGGCTTTCTCCACCCACTTATGCACTGCTGGCTAGTGAAGCTGCGCTTTCAGCTCCTGATGCATATCTGAAAGATGTGACTGCTGAATATACCCAACGCAGAAATACATTGATAAAAGCACTAGAACGAATTCCAAATATAGAGGTCTCGCATCCCTTAGGTGCCTTTTATTGTATTGTAAAATTACCAGTTGAAGATGCAGATGATTTTTCCAAGTTTTTACTCACCGATTTCAATTTAGAGAATCAGACAGTCATGCTTGCCCCTGCAAAAGGATTTTACAGCTCCCCAAATGTAGGGTTAAACCAAGTACGCATCGCCTTTATTTTGAATCAAGAAAAGCTGGTTCGTGCAGCAACTATTTTAGAAAAAGCATTAGAAGCCTATAAGAAATTTGTACCTTGAATCATGCTCAGATTCGAAGAGAATATTTCGCTTAAGCCCTTCAATACCTTTGGGGTAGAAGCTTTTACTAAATTTTTTTATGAGGTCACTGATCTTGAGAAATTAAAACTACTTTTCAAATCGGCTCCTGAACTTCCCATTCGCATATTAGGAGGCGGTAGTAATATATTATTTACTAAAAACTTTGACGGTCTTACACTTCTAATGGCTACAAAAGGAATAAAAGTCCTTGAAGAAAAAAACAATAAAGTCCGGGTGGAAGTCCAAGCAGGTGAAAATTGGCATGAATTTGTGCTTTGGTGTTTAAAACAAAATTATGGTGGTGTAGAAAATTTGGCCCTTATCCCAGGTAGTGTAGGTGCCGCTCCCCTTCAAAATATTGGTGCCTATGGGGTAGAGTTGAGTACGGTATTTTACAGTTGTAAAGTGATTAATCTTCATACATTAGAAGAGGAAATACTCGATAAAAAAGCGTGTGAATTTGATTATCGGTCTTCTCTTTTTAAAACCCATCAAAAAGGGAAATATTTGATATGTGCAGTAACTTTTGAACTTCAAAAAAAACCGCACCAACCTGTACTTTCCTATGCCGGATTAAAATCTAGATTTGAAAATAAAAACCCTACAATTCAGCAAGTTGCAGAAGCAGTCATTGAGATTCGTCAGTCGAAACTTCCAGATCCCAAATTACTTGGAAATGGGGGAAGTTTTTTTAAAAATCCCGTTGTAAAGGAGTCTGTTTATAAGGCCCTGAAATTAAAATTTACAAAACTGCCCTGTTATCCGAGTGGCAAAGGGCAAGTAAAAATACCTGCCGCATGGCTGATTGATTACTTGGGTTATAAAGGGAGGCAGTTCGGACAAGCTGGTGTACATCAAAATCAGGCCCTCGTGCTTGTAAATTTAGGTGAAGCAAAAGGAAGCGAAATCCTAAAATTGGCTGAAAATATCCAAAAAGAGGTAAAATCTTATTTTGGAATTACACTTGAAATGGAGGTTAATATATTATAAGCCCCTTTATTCTTTCTGCTTAGAATCCATCCAAATTGTGACAGGACCCTCATTTACAATATGAAGTTGCATCATGGCTCCAAAAGAACCTGTGGCTACTTTTGTGCCCAAAAGTGCTTCCGCCTCTTTTATAAATAATTCATAAAGCGGTATGGCGTGCTCATGTTTTGCTGCTCTGATATAAGAAGGGCGATTGCCTTTTTTTGTAGCAGCCATTAAGGTAAATTGACTCACAACCATAAGCGCGCCTTTGATATCAAGTAGTGACTGATTCATTATCCCTTGTTCATCATCAAAAACTCTAAGGTTAATCACTTTTTTGACCAGCCAATTTACATCGCTTAGATCATCGGCTTCCTCGATTCCTAAAAGCACTAATAGGCCTTCCTTAATTTCCCTTTTTTCTCCCTCCTCAATGATAACTTGAGCCTTACTGACCCTTTGAACTAAAACTCTCATTTAAATCTATTAGCGATAAGTCATGTCATTTTCAAGAAGTTGTAAATAATTCTCATAACGTGAAGCAGCTATAGCTCCTTGTTCTAAAGCTGTTCTTACGGCACACTCGGGCTCATTCTGATGCAAGCAATTGTGAAATTTACAATTGGATTTTAAGCGATTGAATTCGGGAAAATACGAACCGATTTCTGCAGCTTCCATTTCAACAATACCAAAGCCTTTGATCCCTGGTGTATCGATCAACTTCATCCCATTGGGTAATGCGTGCATTTCAGCAAATGTTGTCGTGTGCATTCCCTGTTGGTGCTGCTCAGAAATTGGGGCCGTTTTCAATTCTAAGTCAGGGGCTAAAGCATTAATTAAGGTTGATTTTCCAACTCCACTATGACCTGCAAACATACTCACTTTATCTTCCATATAGGCAGCAATCTGCTCTATATGGGTCTGTTTTAAAGCGGAGATTTTCATTGTAGTATAGCCAATTTTTGAATAGAGTGAACCAAGTTTTTCGATTTCTTTTTGCTTGTCCAAAGTATAAGAGTCTATCTTATTAAAAACCAAAATTACAGGAATTTGATAGGCCTCTGCAGTGACTAAAAACCGATCTATAAAAGCAGTATAAGTAGGAGGATTATCAAGGGTAATAAGCAGAAATACCTGATCGATATTGGCAGCAATAATATGGGTTTGCTTAGAAAGATTTACTGATTTACGGACAATATAATTTTGTCGTTCTTGAATTTCAATAATAATCCCTTCAGGTTTGTCGCTGTTTGGCACTTCTTCAAAGCCTACCCAATCTCCCACTGCCACAGGATTGGTGCTTTTAATATCTTGTAATCGAAGCCTTCCTTTAATTCGACAAGCATAAAATACACCCCCAGATTGGACGGTATACCAGCTACCAGTAGATCGAAAAACAAGTCCTTTTTTCAATTTTTTTTAACAAAGTAACAATTTTTTTTCAGCTCTTGAGATTCAAGTGAAAGTAGACAAATTTGTATCTTTAAAAAAAATTTAATGGCCCAAAAAACACTCTTAATGATCTTAGACGGCTGGGGCAACGCACCAGATCCAAAGGTCTCAGCTGTAGATTTAGCGAAGACTCCTTATATAGATGCACTTTATCGCAACTATGCCTCAAGTACACTGCGAACAGATGGCAAATATGTGGGACTGCCAGAAGGTCAAATGGGAAACAGCGAAGTAGGTCATATGAATCTTGGAGCTGGAAGAATTGTTTACCAAGATTTAGCTAAAATAAATCTAGCTGTTGAACAGGACACTTTAAAAAACGAAAAAGTCCTTATTGACAGTTTGGCTTACGCCAAAAAAGAAGGTAAAAAAGTACACCTTTTAGGTCTGCTTTCAGATGGAGGGGTCCATTCACATATTAACCATCTAGAAGCTTTACTTGATCTCATCGAAGACTGGGAGTTGCCTCAAGTTTATCTTCATGCTTTTACGGATGGTAGAGATGTAGATCCACATTCAGGAAAAACCTTTGTCAAAAGAATTGAAGAAAGAGTAGCCACACGTTCAGCGGTTTTTGCCTCCTTAATCGGGCGATATTATGCCATGGACCGTGACCAAAGGTGGGAACGCATTAAATTAGCCTACGACCTTTTAATACATGGAAAAGGCGAAGCGTGTTCAGATTTTGAAAAGCGCCTACAACAGAGTTATGAGGAGGGCGTGACCGATGAATTTATAAAACCTTTATGTAAAGAAAATCTTTCAGCTCAGATCGAAAAAGGAGATGTCGTACTCTTTTTTAACTTTAGAACAGACCGTGGAAGAGAGCTTACCCAAGCCCTCTCTCAACAGGCCTTTCCTGAATTTGATATGGAACCCTTACCCTTGTATTATGTTACACTAACCAACTATGATGAAGCGTTTAAAGGGGTAAATGTCATTTTCGATAAAGCTAATTTAGAAGATACGCTGGGGGAGGTCCTGGCTAAAGCGGGGAAAACACAGGTTCGCATTGCTGAAACTGAAAAATACCCTCATGTGACTTTCTTTTTTAATGGTGGCAGAGAAATTCCTTTTGAAGGAGAAGAACGGATCTTGTGTCCCTCACCAAAAGTGGCTACCTATGATTTAAAGCCAGAGATGAGTGCCTTTGACATTAAAGAGGCCATTATCGAAAAAATTAAAACGAATCCCCCCGATTTTATTTGCTTAAATTTTGCCAATCCCGATATGGTGGGTCATACCGGAGATTTGGCTGCTGCCATTAAAGCCTGTGAAGCGGTAGATCAGTGTGCGGGTGCTGTTCTAGATGCGGCCTTAGAACAAGGCTATGCCAGTTTGGTAATTGCAGATCATGGCAATTGTGAAACCATGCGTAATCCAGATGGAAGTCCACACACTGCGCATACGACAAATCCCGTTCCTATTATATTGGTCGATCCAGAAAAAAAGAAAATAAATTCCGGCATACTGGGAGATGTAGCACCCACTATTTTAGATCTAATGGAAGTGAACCAACCTAAAACAATGACTCAAAAATCCCTACTAAAAAAATCATGAAACAATTCGCCCTTTCTTTTATTTTTATTTTTTTTATTCAATGCAGCAACACAAATACACCTCGTTACAGCACTACCCCTATGGAGGTAGAAACCCTAATTGGTGAGGAGGGAGAAACAGTAATTTTAGGGAGCCTGAATCGGGCCAACCTTAATACTGAAGAATTTTTATTTTGGTTTCAATTGGAATACGATCGTTTAGAGATTCCAACAGCTTGGACAGAAGCCCATTTTCCTTTGGCTGAAAATCTAAAATTTAAACTTTTTCTAGGTACTTGGTGTGGAGATACCCAAAGAGAATTAGGTGGAATATTTAAAATTCTAGATGCCCTTGGTGTACAAGAAAGTCAATTAGAGATGTATGCCCTTTCGGAATTAAAAGACAGTCCGCTCGGTTATGAAAAAGAGTACGATATTCTCAATATTCCAACCTTGATTTTTTTTGAAAATGGAAAAGAGCTAAACAGAATTGTAGAATTTCCCGTAGAAAGTTTACTTGAAGACTTTTCTAAAATTTTAAAGAAAGAACCTTATAAAGACGCTTACGCCGATTTTTAAAATGTCTGGGATTGTATTAAAATCAATTGAAGAAATAGAATTGATGCGCGAAAGCGCATTGATTGTCTCAAAAACACTAGGGCTTTTAGCTGGCGCTATAAAACCTGGTGTGACCACCCTTGAACTGGATAAGCTGGCTTATGAATTTATAAAAGATCAGGGGGCAGAACCAGGATTTTTAGGGCTCTATGATTTTCCAAATACACTCTGTGTGAGTCCAAATTCACAAGTCGTTCACGGTATTCCCAATCCAGAACCCTTAAAAGAAGGAGATATTTTATCTGTGGACTGTGGCGCATTAAAAAACGACTATTATGGAGATCATGCCTATACTTTTGCAGTAGGTGAAATTGCTCCTGAAACCGAAAAACTTCTTCAAGTCACTAAAGCTTCTCTTTATAAAGGGATAGCAGCCTTTCAAGTCAATAACCGTATGGGAGATTTAGGCTATGCCATTCAAAATCACTGCGAAAAAGAAGGGTATGGTGTAGTACGTGAATTGGTAGGACATGGCTTGGGCAAAACCATGCATGAAGGCCCAGAAGTGCCAAACTATGGAAAACGGGGAAGAGGAAAAAAATTTCTCAATGGAATGGTCTTAGCGATAGAACCCATGATCAATATGGGGACGCATAGAATAAAGCAACTCAAAGACGGATGGACAATTTTAACAGCAGACGGTAAACCTTCTGCTCATTTTGAGCATGATGTGGCGCTTATTAATGGTCGGCCAGAATTACTTTCTACATTTGAATATATCTATCAAGAACTGGGTATTTCCAGCGAAGAAGAATTTCCTTTTAGAAGTCAGCCACTAGACTTATGAAGGCAATACTCAATTTAGTACCCAGACCCTGGTTAATCAATTTAAGTCTGTGGTTTCGCCCTATCATTCGTTTGTATTTCAAAGGAATTCGATTTACAGATCCTATCGATGGCAGTTCCTATCGTAAATTTTTGCCCTATGGATATCAAAATATAAGGCCCAATGCTTTATGCCCTGGAACACTTTCATTGGAAAGACATCGTCTGCTTTGGCTTTATCTTCAATTTAAAACAAACTTTTTAACAGATACGCTCAAAGTCTTACACATCGCCCCAGAGCAAGTTTTTTATAAAAAATTCAAGTCCTTTACAAATTGGGACTATACAACGACCGATCTTTATTCTCCTTTGGCAGATATAAAAGCGGATATTTGCGCACTCCCCTTCGAGGACGAAACTTATGATTTAATTCTATGTAATCATGTTTTAGAACACATTCCTGACGATCGCAAAGCCATGCGTGAACTCTATAGGATTCTAAAAAAAGGAGGAACACTTATCGCGCAAGTTCCTTTAGAGGAAGGCCGTCTTAAAAGTTTTGAAGACGACAGTATTACGGACAAAAAAAAGCGTACAGAAATTTTTGGTCAATATGACCATGTCCGCCTTTACGGTATGGATTATTACCAACGATTAGAAAGTATTGGATTTCAAACTGAAGCTGTAGATTTTCTCAAAGAACTTTCTGAGGAGGAAATTGTACGTTATGCTCTTCCAAAAAAAGAAGACATTCCAGTAGCTAGAAAATAATCCCTCACTCTTTATTTAAAGAAGGAGTCGGAATAAAGCTCTTTGATCCCCTCTAATGAATCCGCTACTATCCAGTAGGCCTCAAGTTCGGGGCTAGAATTGATGAGTGCTTGAGATTGTGCCAAGGGCATTACCATCAGTGCAGTTGCATAAGCATCAGCGGTCATACAGTCTGGAGCTATTACAGAAGCACTTAAAACTGAA
>WTIP01000135.1:13104-14765 GCA_011525195.1 Flavobacteriales bacterium
TGCAAAACCAACCCCTGCCAAATAGAGGGCTGCTTTATTTTTTTCTGCATGTGCTTTTACTTTTGCAACAAGTGTAGGATCAAATTTTTTAGGGGCATGGGGATAGAGGGTTCCTTGTACTACAATAAAAAACAGCTTTTTTTCTTTCACACAGACAAACTGAGGTGTTTTTTTAAGCTGAGAATTGACCGCTAAAAAGGTATAACCTTCAGCTTCTAAGTAATCGCCCACTTCTTTCATGGCGAGCTGGTGAACTTCTTGAGGTGTTAAATCACTCATTAGTGTGCTACTTAATAAAAAAGGGGCATAAAAGCCCCTTATAAAATTGGTTATCCACCAAAGTCGTCAAAACGAACATTCTCTGGAGGGACTCCAAAGTCTTCAGCCATCCGCTCAATAGCTTGATTCATTAACGGTGGCCCACAGAAATAGACTTCTATATCTTCAGGAGCTTCATGTGTAGAGAGGTAGTTATCAATTACCACTTGGTGTACAAATCCTACAAATCCGTCTCCAGCGCCCTCCAGTCCGTCTTTAACCTTCCAATTGTCTTCTTCCATTGGTTCAGAAAGGGCGATATAAAATTTAAAATTGGGGAAATCTTTTTCAAGAGCTTTAAAATGATCGATATAGAAAAGCTCTCTCTTAGAGCGTCCACCATACCAGAATGTTACTTTTCTTCCTGTTTTTAAGGTTCTAAATAACTCATACAAATGAGAACGCATTGGTGCCATTCCAGCTCCTCCCCCTACATAGAGCATTTCTGCCTCAGATTCATTAATAAAAAACTCTCCATAAGGACCCGATATCGTTACTGTATCTCCTGGTTTTTTTGAAAAAATATAAGAGGAAGCTACCCCTGGGTTGACCTCACTCCAATCATTTTTAGCGCGGTCAAAAGGTGGAGTCGCAATACGTACATTGAGCATAATCTCTTTTCCTTCTGCAGGATAAGAAGCCATCGAATAGGCACGTTCTACTGTTTCTGGATTCTTCATCACAAGAGGCCAGAGTTTAAATTTATCCCATTCTAGTTTAAACTTTTCTGGTTCCCCAGGATGCTCTTCTGGATGAGCCGAAATATCAATATCCTCGTATTTGACTTCACAGGGTGGAATTTCAATTTGAATATAACCCCCCGCTTTATAGTCCATCGCTTCAGGAATCTCAACTACAAATTCTTTAATAAAAGAAGCTACATTCCAATTTCTAACAACTTTGGCCTCGTATTTTTTTATCCCAAATACTTCTTCGGGTACTTGGATAACCATGTCTTGTTTTACCTTTACTTGACAACCTAAACGCCAGCCCTCGGCTACCTCTTTTCTCGAAAAATGGGGCGCTTCGGTAGGTAATATCTCTCCTCCTCCTTCAATTACTTGACATTTACATTGGATACAAGTACCTCCACCTCCACATGCTGAGGGTAAAAATATTTTGCTATTTCCTAAGGTATTAAGCAGTGTTCCTCCAGAAGAAACCTCTACTTTATTTTCACCATTAATAAGGAGTGAAACAGGACCAGAAGGCAACAGTTTAGCCTTAGCTCCTAACAACATACCCACTAAAAGAAAAGTGATAATTAAAAAAACAACAATACTGGCTACAATAACTGAATAATCCATCTTACATTATAATTTGATTCCCATAAAACTCATAAA
>WTIP01000135.1:14865-17756 GCA_011525195.1 Flavobacteriales bacterium
CCCAACCAAGCCAAAGCACCTGGCTGAAGTAGGTAGGTGTCTAATAAAAAATTGATGGGCACTGTAATTCCCAATACGAAAATTACTGCAAAACCTAGTCCAACAGCTGTCTTTACTGTTTTTGATACCGCCAAATAAGAACACATCCCTAAAAAATAGGCGAAAATCATGTTCTCAATAAAAATACTTTTTACAAATAAATTCAAATAGGATTCCATGGGTGGGTGTTTAATTTTTCTCGATTAGTGTTCGGTTTCTAGAACGTTGGATCCAAATTAAAATTCCAACTGTTATCAGCGCCATTGGAGAAAGTAACATGAGTCCATTATTGACATATCCTAATTCGTAAACAGCATCTGGTATAACCTGAAAGCCAAATAATTTACCTGATCCTAATAATTCGCGGAAGAATGCGACAAGAATTAATATTAAGCCATAGCCTGCTGCATTTCCAATTCCATCTAAAAAAGATTTCCATACACCATTACCAAGTGCAAAGGCTTCAAGTCTTCCCATTACAATACAGTTAGTTATAATGAGTCCTATAAAAATTGAAAGTTCTTTACTTACATCATAGGCATAGGCTCTAAGTATTTGATCTACAAGAATCACCATAGAAGCTACTACAACCAATTGAACAATGATTCGAATACGATTGGGAATTAAATTTCTGAGCAGTGAAATGATTACATTACTTGCAGCCATTACAGCCATTACAGAAATACTCATCACTACTGCAGGTTTAAGCTGAACTGTGATGGCTAGTGCTGAACAAATACCCAATACTTGAACGGTAATTGGATTATTATCATCCATAGGGTCAGAAAGTAGCTTTCTGTTCTTTTTTGAAAACAAGGGTTCGCGCTCTTTATTGACAAAAAGCAGCGTTGCTTTCTTTTCTTGACTTGAATTCTTTTCTTCCATTGACATGTTTTAGTTTAATGCAACACTGGCTTCAGCTTTAAAATAGGGCAAATAATGGGTCAGTCTTTCATAGATCATCGCGGTAACCCCATCTCCTGTAATTGTAGCTCCTGAAATGGCATCCACCTCATGGTCGTCTTTGTCTAGATCATTAGGATCATTATTTGTTTTTGATACATTGATACCTACGAGATTTCCTTGGACGTCAAAAACTTTCTCATCAATAAAACGGTCTTGAAACCATTGCTGCGTAATCTCTGCTCCCAGACCGGCTGTTTCGCCTACGTGATCGAAGACGGCACCTTGAATTGTATTTTTATCTTCTTTCAGTGCGATATAGCCCCAAATGGCATTCCAAAGCCCTGCTCCTCTTAAAGGAACAATAAAGAATTGATTTCCCTCAACATTGGCTTCATAGAGAGGAAAACGCTGCTGTGCAACTGGTTTTTTTAGTTCGTTATTTAAGTTGATCTCAAAAGCATTCACTTGTTGATCTATAGTCCCTTCTGCTGTTAAAGAAAGTGCAGCCGTAATATATTCTTTATACTTCTCTTCTGCCTGTTCGCGGTCTGTTTGAACTCCAATAGTAGCCAGAATATTTTGCATTTTTTCTTTTCTCACATTGGCCGCTTGCAAATCTTTGAGTGAACTTGCCGTAAATGCGAGGGCGGATGCAACAACTAAAACCATCACTGTTGCAAAGATGAAGGTATAAGCATTACTGTCTCTATTCATAATTAAGCTGTTTTAAGTTCTTGCGCGTTACTCCAACGCTTTTTACGTTTGCTAATATTTGCATTGATTACATAATGATCAATTGTAGGCGCAAAAACATTCATTAATAAAATGGCGAGCATTACCCCCTCAGGATAAGCTGGATTAAATACGCGAATCATGATACAGAAAATACCCGTCAAAATTCCATAGATCCATTTTCCTTTATTCGTTTGGGCTGCGGATACGGGATCCGTTGCCATAAATACAATACCAAAGGCAAAACCCCCAACTATTAAGTGATTTAGCCAGGAAAAACTCATCAAGGCATTGGCGCCCCACAGATTAAATAAAAAGCCCATAAAAGCAGCGCCTATAATTCCCCCTGTAATAATCCGCCAGCTTCCTATACCTGTTAAGATCAGTATCAATGCTCCCACTGCTACCCAAAGAGTTGAGGTTTCTGCTATAGAGCCCGGTATAGCACCTTGAAACATTTCCATCATGGAGTAGTTGACTTCTTGCCCTGCTGCTAAGCTTCCCAGTATGGTTTCGCCTGAAATAGCATCGACATTACTCGCTTCAGAAACCCATACCTTATTTCCTGACATATAAGTAGGATATGCAAAAAAGGCAAATGCTCTTGCTGTAAGTGCAGGGTTTAGGATATTCATTCCCGTTCCTCCAAAGGCTTCTTTTGCAATAAGTACTGCAAAAGCAGTAGAAATACCAACCATCCAAAGGGGAATATCTACAGGCATAATCATTGGGATAAGTAAGCCCGTTACTAAATAGCCCTCATTTACTTCATGTCCCCTGTAAACGGCAAATCCAAACTCAATGGACAGCCCGACGACATAGGAGACAATAATCATGGGAACAATTTTTAAAGCCCCATGTAAAAACGCATCAAAAAAGGTAAAAGCGGTTTCTGTCTGGCTGTAATACTGATAACCTGTATTATAAATTCCATAAATTAAGGCGGGTAAAAGGGCAATAATTACCGTTACCATAGTTCTTTTTAAGTCGACAGCATCTCTGATATGCGCCCCTTTTTGAGTGGTGTGATTAGGTACAAATAAAAAGGTATCAAAGGCATTGACTGCCGGTGCAAACTTTTCAAATTTTTGTCCCTTACCAAAAGGCCTTTTCAATGCGTCTAATTGTTTTCTTAATGCATTCATACTAGAAATTTTAACCTACTTCTTTAATCATTAACTCTATTCCTTCACGAATAATTTCTTGTGCTTCAA
>WTIP01000096.1 GCA_011525195.1 Flavobacteriales bacterium
CCTTCTCCAGCTTCGACATAGCGAAAATCTGCATCCTGAACAATTTGATTCATCATACCTTCCAAATATAAAAAACAAAGATAGACATTTCACTCTAAGCATCACCTGTTTATTAAAAATGGGTGCGATATCCCTGTTGAGAAGAAAACTGTGGGAAAACTTATTAACAATGTGGTAAATTGTGGTAAAAAGTGGTAAATATCAATTATATTTGATATCAGATCTTAGTTTAAATGCTACACCTAGTAGGAACATACGAATGTAAAGCAGACACCAAAGGAAGAATAATGGTGCCTATTGCAATAAAAAAGCAACTGGCGGCCACTGCTTCTAACGGCTTTGTACTAAAACGTGCTGTATTCAATACCTGCCTAGAATTATACCCAATGAAAGAATGGGAGGGACTCATGGATAAGGTGAATGGTTTGAATCGCTTTAATAAGAAAAACAACGATTTTATTCGTCGTTTTACTGCGGGTGTTAAAACTGTAGAGATGGATGCCTCTGGGCGTCTTCTCATCCCAAAAGATTTAGTCAACTACGCAAAAATCAAAAAAGAAATTGTCATTTCCTCGACGGTGAATATACTTGAGATTTGGGACAAGTCGCTTTATGAAACTGCGATTGACGAGGCGGCTCTTGATTTTGGAGCTTTGGCCGAAGAAGTTATGGGTGATAAAGATGACAGTACACTATCATAAGCCAGTATTACTCCAGTCGAGTTTAGAGGGTCTAAATATCAAGCCCGATGGGATTTATGTGGATGTAACTTTTGGCGGCGGCGGTCATTCTAGCGCACTTTTAGAGCAATTAAACGAAAACGGACGTCTATTGGCTTTTGATCAAGACCCTGATGCTTTAAAAAACAGCATTCCCGATTCTAGATTCCAATTTGTGGCAGCTAATTTTAGTCATCTGTCTCAGTATTTAAAATTTTATAAAGTTCCTCGTGTAGACGGTATACTTGCTGACTTTGGCGTGTCTTCTCATCAATTTGACACCCGCGCTCGAGGTTTTTCCATCCGTTCTGTGGGGCGCCTAGATATGCGGATGAACCAGCAGCAAGAGTTAGACGCTCACCGTGTTATTAATGACTATAGTGAATCAGAATTGAAGCGTATATTATTTGATTATGGCGAATTGCGCAATGCGAAAAATTTAGCCAGCGCAATTTGTCAAATGCGTGACGAAAAACCGATTACTACTACGCAAAATTTAAAAGAAGCGGTGCAGTCACATGTGCCTCAACGGATTGAAAATAAAATATATGCACAGCTTTTTCAGGCATTGCGAATTGAGGTGAATCGTGAATTAGAAGTGCTTAAGTCTTTTTTGGAGCAGGCGCAGGACGCTTTAATACCAGGGGGGAGATTGGTTTGTATCTCCTACCATTCTTTAGAGGACAGATTAGTAAAGCGTTTTTTTCAATCAGGCAATTTCGAAGGAACTCTAAAAAAGGACTTTTTTGGAAACCCCATACGCACCCTCAAGCCAGTGGGTAAACTTATGATTCCTTCTGAAGAAGAAATTAAAGAAAATAGCAGGTCGAGAAGTGCAAAAATGAGAATAGCTGAGAAACTATGAAAAAAATTAGGGCACTACTAAATATCGAATTTTTGATTCAAAATGATGCTTTAAAAAATTGGCGTATGATCCTTTTCCTTTCTCTTTTGGCTTTGATAATGATAGCCAGCGGGCATCAGGCAGATCAAAAAATATTCAAAATAGCCGCTTTAAATTCTGAAATCAAAGCATTAAAAAGTGATTTTATTGAAGCAAAAAAGCAATTACTCATACTGAAAAAAGAAACCCATCTCATTCGTGCTTTAGCTCCCCAAGGATTGGGCCCTGCTACTTCACCTCCATTAAAAATAATTGTTGTTAATGACTAAAGAGACTTCACATACGGGTTTTTACAAAGCGAGGTTTTTCTTTATAAGTGCTTGTTTATTGGTTTTTGGATTTGTTCTTATAGGCAAGCTCGTTTATATCCAATTTTATAGCAATAATGAAGGGCTGGGAATCGCACCAGAGGCACTGGTAAAAAATGTAGTTTTAGAGCCGAGTAGGGGCGATATCTACGCCGCTGACGGGAATATTTTGGCTACTTCTGTAGCACGTTATATTCTTCATTGGGATGCGATTACTGTTTCAGAGCCTCTTTTTCAATCTGCCAAAAAAGCGCTGGCTGATTCGATCGCTGGGCTCAGGGGGTTGACATCTGAGCAAGTATTAAAGGAGCTTGAAACGGCCAGAAGACAAAAAAATCGCTACTGGTTAGTGGCTAATGATATTTCTTATTCAGCTTATCGCCGCTATAAAAACTTTCCCATTTTTAATTTGAGCACCTATAAGGGCGGCATGATTGCTGAGCAAGAAATCAAAAGGGAGCACCCACTTGGGAAAATTGCTGAGCGTACAGTAGGTTATGAAAAATTGGATACCGATGGAACTTACTTTAGAGTGGGTCTTGAAGGGGCTTTTTCACAATATTTAAGAGGGGATTCAGGCTTACGGCTTAAACAAAAAATAGCCAACGGACAATGGAAGCCAATTAGTGATTCAAACGAAAAAGAACCTACTCAGGGTTATGATTTGAGGACCACATTAGATGTGAATATTCAAGATATAGCCCATACTGCATTACTTCATCAGCTAGAAACATTTGAGGCGGACCACGGAACTGTTGTGGTTATGGAAGTCGCTACGGGTGCTGTCAAAGCCATCGCAAATTTAGGGCGAACCCAAGACGACAAATATTTTGAAAAGCTCAACTACGCTGTGGGCGAAGCTCATGAACCGGGGTCTACCTTTAAATTGATGGGGATGATTGCAGCCCTTGAAGACAAAGTTATTGATGAAAATACAGAAGTTGATACAGGAAATGGTGAATTGACCTTTTATGGAAAATACAAAGTGAGAGACTCTAAAAGAGGCGGGTATGGCGCCATCAGTGCCTCAAAGGCTCTGGAAGTTTCTTCCAATGTTGGTTTGGTTAAAATTATTTACGACAACTATAAGGACAATCCAGAAAAATTTATTGATCGCCTCTATAATATGGGTTTAAATAAAAATTTGGGACTTCCCATTCGAGGTGAAGGACAACCTAAAATACCTTACCCTACAGATACCGATTGGGATGGTTTAGACCTTCCCTGGATGGCTTATGGCTATGGCGTCAGTTTGACCCCATTACAAATACTTACTTTTTATAACGCGGTAGCCAATGGGGGTGAGATGGTTCAACCTCAATTTTTATCTGCAATAGGAAATTTGGGTGTTGCCCCCCATAAGGTTTTTTCAAAACAGGTACTTAACCCCTCAATTTGTTCTAATGAGACCCTCCAAAAAGTACAGAATATGCTTTTTAATGTGGTAGATAAAAAATGGGGAACGGGATACCGTATTAAAGACTCATTGCTTACTATGGCAGGTAAAACAGGAACCTGTCAAGTAGATTATACGACAGAAAGTATTCAATATGTATCGAGCTTTGTGGGCTATTTTCCTGCTGAAAAGCCAAAATATTCCTGTATTGTAGTTATTCATAAACCGAATAAAGCCAAAGGTTATTATGGCGCAACTGTTGCCGCTCCAGTATTTAAGCGTATTGCAAAAAGTATTTATAACGACACCCCTAAAGCGGTTTACCTCAGTGCTTCTTCACTGACGGATTTGCCCCAACAGCTCAAAGTGCAAAAAGCGGTAAGTGTACCGGATCTGAAAGGGCTGTCCAAAAATGCTGCCTTGAAAAAAATTGAGGCCCTCGGCCTTAAGGCAGAGTTTGAAGGAAAAGGGACTGTTACCCAGCAGCGACCTGAAGCGGGAGAAAAAGTCAATAACCAACAAAAAATAAGAATCAAGCTATCGTGAAAAAACTTAAAGACCTTTTATATGGTGTTGCGATAGAGCGAATTATTGGTTCGACCTCCACTGCAGTCAAGGCAATCGAGTTTGACAGTAGAAAAATCAATCCAGGGGGTCTTTTTGTTGCACAAAGCGGACTCAGTACAAATGGACATCACTTTATTGCAAAGGCTGTTGAGCAAGGTACTGTGGCAGTCGTATGTGAAGTGTTGCCAACTGAGATCAAAGAAGCCGTCGTATATGTGCAAGTCCAGGACACTGCTAAAGCGCTTGGACAGCTGTCCTCGAATTTTTATGATCATCCTTCTAAGAAATTAAAACTTGTAGGTATTACAGGAACAAATGGTAAGACCACTATTGCCTCATTATTGTATGGACTTTTTGGAGCCTTGGGGCATTCTAGTGGTCTAATTTCAACCGTAAAAATGGCTTATCTAAAAGAAGAGCGTGTCGCGACCCATACTACCCCCGATGTGCTGGAGGTCAATAAATTTTTATCAGAAATCGTAAAAAAGGGAGTCACTCATTGCTTTATGGAAGTTTCATCTCATGGGATTGCCCAGGGCCGTATTGAGGGGTTGACTTTTGCAGGGGGAATTTTTACAAATCTCACACATGAACATTTAGACTATCACGGTGATTTTAAGACCTATAGAGATACTAAAAAACAGTTTTTTGATCAGTTGGCACCCACTGCTTTTGCATTGACCAATCTGGATGATAAAAACGGAGCCTATATGCTTCAAAATACAAAAGCAAAAACGGCAACCTATGCACTAAAATGTCATGCTGATTATAAAGCACAACTTTTAGAATGTGAGTTTTCAGGCATGCTTTTAAAAATTCAAGGACAAGAAGTTTGGACCAATTTAGTAGGTGATTTTAATGCTCAAAATTTGCTTGCTGTTTATGCCGCAGCTGAACTTTTAGAGGCCTCTCCCTTAGCTATTCTCAAACAAATCAGTCTATTGAAACCAACCCGTGGACGATTTGAAATACTCCGAACTAAAGAAAACATCACCGTTGTTATCGATTATGCCCATTCTCCTGATGCGCTAGAAAATGTTTTACAAACCCTAAATAAAATTAGAACGTGCAATGAAAATCTAATTACCATAGTGGGCTGTGGAGGGAATAGAGACAGAGAAAAACGACCGATGATGGGTAAAAAAGCGGCTGCACTCAGCGATCAGGTCATTTTTACTTCAGACAACCCAAGAGATGAAGAACCCCAAATAATTATTGACGAAATAATAAGTGGTGTTGCTGCGGAAGATTTTAAAAAAGTACTGAAAATAACTCTAAGAGAAGAGGCTATAGCTGTAGCTGGGAATTTGGCCCAAGAAGGAGATATCGTCTTGATTGCGGGGAAAGGACATGAAACTTATCAGGAAATAAAAGGAAAAAAATATCCTTTTGATGATTTGGAGATTGCACAAAAAATATTCAATAAAACAAAACGCTAATGCTCTACTATCTCTTTGAATTTCTTGAACAACAATACCAGCTTCCAGGAGCCAGTGTATTTCAATACCTTTCCTTCAGGGCGGCATTAGCGGTCATTATCTCGTTAACCTTTTCACTGGTCATTGGTAAGCGACTTATTGTCTTTTTAAAAAATAAACAAATCGGCGAGTCTGTTCGAGACTTGGGACTCTCAGGACAAAAAGAAAAAGAAGGAACTCCAACTATGGGGGGGATTATTATCATTCTCGGAACTCTGATCCCTGTTATACTGTTATCTAAATTGGAAAATATCTACATTTTACTCTCGATTTTGAGTATGCTTTGGATGGGATTTGTGGGTTGGTTAGATGACTATATTAAAATTTTTAAAAAGCAAAAAGAAGGACTTCAGGGAAAATTCAAAATTCTAGGACAGCTTACCCTAGGAGTACTAGTAGGAGCAGTGCTCTTTTTTCACCCTGACGTCACTGTCAGAACCCCAGCCCAGCCTATTGCACAAACCATAAACGGGACTTTAGATACACTGCCTCGCACGACAGATATAAAGGCCACGCTTACAACGATTCCACTCATAAAAAATAATGAATTTGATTACCACTGGCTGATTCAGTGGGCGGGAATTCCAGAAGGTTTTACTTGGATTATTTTTATCCCGATAATCATTTTTATCATCACGGCCGTTTCAAATGGGGCAAATTTAACAGACGGGATAGACGGGTTAGCGGCAGGGACTTCAGCTATTATTGTTTTTGCATTGGGTGTCTTTGCTTGGGTCTCTGGGAATATAAATTTTGCGTCTTATCTCAATATCATGTACATCACCAATGTAGGAGAATTGGTTGTCTTTATCGCTGCCTTTTTAGGCGGTCTTATCGGTTTTTTATGGTATAATACGTATCCAGCAACCGTATTTATGGGGGATACTGGGAGTCTCTCTATTGGGGCGGTAATTTCAGTAATTGCTGTGATCGTTCGTAAGGAATTATTAATCCCACTTTTATGTGGTGTCTTTTTTATTGAAACGCTCTCAGTGATTTTACAGGTGAGTTATTTTAAATATACCCGAAAGAAAACAGGAGTGGGACAGCGTATTTTTAAAATGGCTCCCTTGCATCACCATTTTCAAAAATTAGGTTTTCACGAAAGTAAAATTGTAGCCCGTTTTTGGATCATCGGGATTCTTCTCGCTTTGCTATGTATAGTAACCTTAAAACTCAGATAATGAAGAAAAAGTTAGTGGTTTTAGGGGCTGGAGAGAGTGGAATAGGGGCTGCAATACTCGGCAAACAACAGGGCTATGATGTATTCTTATCCGATAAGAATAAAATTTCCTCATCACTTCAAAAATTACTTACTGAAAAAGGGATTGGGTGGGAAGAAGGTCAGCATTCTCAAGAAGCCATGAAAGGGGCAAGTTTTGCTGTAAAAAGTCCAGGAATACCAGGGGATATCCCTTTGCTTAATGCGTTAAAAAAAGAGGGGATACGTATTGTTTCGGAAATTGAATTTGCAGCACAATCCACTGATGCAACATTAATTGGCATCACAGGAACCAATGGTAAGACAACGACTACAATGATGACTTACCAAATCCTTAAAGATGCAGGATATAATGTAGGCTTGGCGGGTAATATTGGCAAGAGTTTTGCTCAGCAAGTAGCAGAAGAAGATTACGAATATTTTGTTTTGGAAATCAGTAGTTTTCAACTCGACGATATTGAACAATTTGCTCCTCATATTGCTGTAATTACAAATATTACCCCTGACCACTTAGACCGTTATCACTATGATTTTACAGCTTATATCCAAGCCAAACTTAAAATCACTCAAAACCAAACGCCTAAAAACTTTTTTCTGTTTAATACAGACGATAATGTGCTTGTAAAAGCAACCCAAGATTACCCCATCAAAGCACAACAAATCCCTTTTGGAACTTCACCTCAAGACGATTGGGGGAGTTATATAAAAGAGGACCAACTCATATTAAAAAATAAAAATCAAACTACTATGATTCAATCTTTAGAATTTCCATTTTCAGGCAGGCACAATCTGCTAAATGCGCTGGCTGCCGCTACAGTTGCTGACATACTGTCGATAAAAAAAGAATCGATTAGAGAAAGCCTGACCCACTTTAAAGGGGCTCCCCATCGGATGGAAAAGGTACTCACTATTCAGCACGTTCATTATATAAATGATTCTAAGGCAACAAATATTAATGCTGCTTATTTTGCGCTGGAAAGTATCCAATCGCCCCTGATTTGGATTGTGGGGGGAGTGGACAAGGGCAATGACTATCATGCGTTGATGCCGCTGGTGCGAAAAAAGGCCAAAGCAATTATTTGTTTAGGGGTAGATAATACCAAATTAAGAGCTGCATTTGAGGGAGTAGCAGAGGTTTTTTTAGAGACGGAACTCATGACTGAAGCCGTCAAAATTGCTCACAAATTAGCAGCGCCTAAAGACACCGTGCTTTTATCACCTGCTTGTGCCAGTTTTGATTTATTTAAGAATTATGAAGACCGTGGAGATCAGTTTAAAGCTGCAGTAAGAAATCTATAAGCCATGTATCGATTACTAAAAGGAGATAAAGTATTATGGGGAATTTTAGGGCTGTTGGCTATTTTTTCATTTTTACCTGTTTTTAGTGCCAGCTCAAATCTAGTCTATGTAGTTGGTACCGGAACCCCCTGGGGGTATTTGATGAAGCATTTTTTTATCCTAGTAATTGGTTTTGCACTGATGTATGCAATTCATAAGATTCCGTATCATTATTTTAAGGGAATCTCAATTTTACTTTTACCTGTTGTAATACTCCTGCTTGTCTATACAGCTACGCAAGGGACAGTAATCGAGGGAGCCAATGCAAGTCGATGGGTGAAAATTCCAATTATAGGACTGAGTTTTCAAACTTCTACCTTGGCAGCTGTAGTGCTTATGGTCTATGTGGCGAGTTATTTGTCCAAACCCAATTTGCGGGAACTCAAATTTTCTACTTCATTAATTCAATTATGGCTTCCAGTTTTAACAGTAGTTTTACTCATATTCCCTTCAAATTTATCTACGGCGGCATTACTTTTTCTAATGGTTCTTTTTTTGGCTTATATCGCTCATTATCCCATGCGTTATTTACTCGTGCTGTGTGGTCTGGGATTGGCTTTTGTATTCCTCTTTTTTTTGCTGGTCAAAGCATTTCCCAATCAATTTCCAAACCGAATAGATACTTGGGTTAGTAGAATAGAAAATTTTACTAGTGGGAAAAGTGAAGATGGCAATTATCAGATTGCGCGTGCGAAAACGGCGATAGTAAGTGGCAAAATTTTCGGGTTGGGTGCAGGTAAAAGTCGAATGAAAAACTTTTTACCTCAGAGCTCATCAGATTTTATTTATGCCATCATTGTGGAGGAATTTGGATTGGTAGGAGGCATAGGGCTTATTACGCTTTATCTGCTTTTGCTTTATAGAATAGTGGTCATCACCCACAATTCAGAAACTGTCTTTGGAAAACTTGCAGTAGTAGGTTTGGGAATTCCCATTATTTTTCAAGCCTTTATCAATATAGGGGTAGCGCTACAAGTACTTCCTGTTACAGGACAAAACCTCCCAATGATCAGTAGTGGAGGAACTTCAGCCTGGATGACCTGCATTGCTATGGGGATCATTTTAAGTATTAGCTCCAACCGAAAACAGGCATTACCAGAAGAACAAGGCAAAGAGCTCAATTATTCAAATCCAATACAAATACTCAGTGAAACCCATTAAACTTATTGTTTCTGGCGGAGGTACAGGAGGACATATTTATCCTGCGCTGGCTATTGCCTCTGAAGTAAAAATGCACGCTCCTGATTCAGAGGTGCTTTTTGTTGGGGCTGTGGGTAAGATGGAAATGGAGAAAGTACCAAAGGCTGGTTTTCCCATTCGCGCTTTATGGATTAGTGGTTTTCAGAGGAGTTTTACATTAAAGAATCTCCTATTTCCTCTAAAAGTTTTAGTGAGCTTGGTTCAAGCATTTATTCTTTTAAAACAATTTAAACCCCATATAGTAGTGGGTACTGGCGGCTTTGCTAGTGGTCCAGTTTTACAAATGGCCCAATGGTTAAAACTACCTACCTTAATTCAAGAACAAAATTCTTATCCGGGTATTACCAATAGAATTTTGAGTAAAAAAGTAGGTGCGATTTGCGTTGCTTTTGAAGGGATGGAACGCTTTTTCCCCGCCCAAAAAATAAAGATCACTGGAAATCCCATCCGTGCGAATCTTCAACAATTACCTCCTGCTGAATCTGCCAAAGCCCACTTTGGATTAGAGTTAAAAAAACCGGTGCTAGCTGTTATAGGGGGTAGCCTCGGTGCCAAATCAATTAATGAGTTAATCGTAAAACAGCTACCCACTATCCAAAAGCTTAATTTGCAAATACTCTGGCAGTGTGGTGCCTTGTATTATGAAAAGTATAAAAATCTTGCTGCCAAAGAGATCGTTATCCGACCCTTTATTTATGAAATGGATCAATTTTATTCGGCTTCTGATTTTTTGATCTCTAGAGCAGGGGCGGGAAGTCTGTCAGAATTGAGTTGTATTGCAAAGCCCTTAATATTAGTTCCTTCTCCTAATGTTACAGCCAATCATCAATTCCATAATGCAATGGCTTTGGTCCGTAAAGGGGGGGCTTTTGTAATTGAAGAACAAAATTTAGATGCTGATTTTGAAGGTCTATTAAAACAATTAGTAACAGATACTCGGATACAAAAGGAAATGAAAACAGCGCTTAAAGGGATAGCCAAGCCTGAGGCAACCAAAGCCATTATCAATGAATTAAAAGGACTGCTATGAAATCCAAACAAAAAACCTTTTATTTTATTGGCATCGGCGGTGTAGGCATGTCTGCTTTGGCACGCTTGTGTGTATTAGAGGGGCATGATGTCTATGGTTATGATAAGGTGCAGTCTACTGTTACCACTGATCTAACAGAGCAAGGAATTGAGATTACGTATCAAGAGACTTTGACGGCCCTTCCCCCAGCAGTATTAAACCCTACAACTCAAATTATTTATACAGCAGCCATTCCCGCCTCTCATGAACAACTCAATTATTTTATAAATAAAGGATATTCGGTAAAGAAGCGCGCCGTATTTTTAGCAGATTGGTGCGCGGGAAAACCCACGATAGCCGTAGCAGGAACCCATGGTAAGACTACTACTATGGCTTTCTTGACACATATTTTTTCTCATACCCACCAATCATTTACCGCTTTGATGGGTGGTTTTTTCCAAAATAACAATTCAAATTTATATCGTACAGGGGATGATTTTGTACTGGTAGAAGCGGATGAATACGACCGCTCTTTTCTTCATTTACATCCTACCCTTGCTGCGGTTACTTCCCTCGATCCAGACCATTTAGATATTTATGAAACGGGGGAAGAATTTAAAGCAGCATTTGATATATTTTCCAGACAGGTAAAACAGCGGCTAATCGTAGCCCAGGGTATTCCTTTGGCAGGATTAACTTATGGGATTGAGGTTAAGGCAGACTATCAAATTATAAATATTGAGCGACTAGAGGAAGGCTATCGTTTTGATCTAAAAACACCCCATAACACCTACACTGATTTAAAATTAAATCAGCTTGGGGCACATAATTTGAGCAATATGTTGTGTGCTGTTGCGCTGGCTGATCAGGCAGCAATTCCCATGCCTAGTATTCTAGATTCCCTGTCTTCTTTTCCAGGCGTATATCGCAGGATGAATCGTTTTAAATGGAACGGGAAATTATTATTTGATGATTACGCCCACCACCCCTCAGAAATTCAATCCGTATTGGAAACGCTGAAGAGCTTTTATCCTTCGGAGAGCTGTGGTGTTGTCTTCCAACCGCATTTATTTTCAAGAACTCGGGATTTTTACCCTCAGTTTTTGGCAATACTCTCAAAATTTGATGAAGTTTTATTGCTCGAGATTTATCCTGCCAGAGAAACACCCATGGAGGGGATTAGTTCGGATCAGCTTCTAAATGATTTGGACCACCCTGCAAAAAAATTAATTTCTAAGCAAGAACTACCACAAGCAATTAAAGCAGGTCACTCTACTGTTTTTGCCCTCTTAGGGGCTGGAGATATTGGGGTAGAAATTCAAAAATTAAAATCAGAAACAGAAGAAGTATGAAAAACTATAAATCGCTTATATTTTTAAGTCTGATGTCCCTATTTTTAGTAGGCAGCTTCTGGTTTTCACATGAAAAAAACAGTCAGAGAACAAACGATGAAATCGCAATTTATTTCACGGATTCTCAGTTATTTTTTGATCCCTCTTCGGTTAATAAATTGTTAACACTAAACGCTAATGAGCAGTCAAATGAACTTAAAGAAAGTTTAGATTTGAATATGCTCGAGACCCAGTTAAACCGAATACCTGAAGTAAAAAAGGCAGAAGTTTTTAGGCTTCCTAAAGGAGCATTAGCTGTAGAAATTACTGAACGAAAACCCCAATTTATTGTGGATACCTATCAGCGATATTACAGCGATGCTTCAGGGGCCATATTTACTTTTCGGTCTATAGATAGTATAGCACTTCCAGTATTTAAAACAGAAAGTCTGGAGTCTACACTTCCAACCACAGCTGATCTTATTGTAAAACTCAGAAAAGATGCACTGCTGGAAAGCGAACTTGAAACCCTTTATTTGGAAAATCATGAGTATATTTTAGACTTGCGTTCATTTCCATTTCAAGTCGTTTTGGGAGATTCTACCCAGCTAAAAAATAAACTAGAAAAACTAAAAATATTTTGTGCCTTTCAAACAAGTCAGGACAGTTTGATCGGCTATGATAAAATTAATTTGAGCTATAAAAATCAGGTAGTAGCCACAACACTTTAAATTATGGAACAAACAGCTATTTCAGTAGGACTTGATATTGGCACCACTAAAATTGTCGCTTTAGTTGGTCAAAAAAATGAATTCAATAAAGTTGAAATTCTAGGCGTTGGAAAATCAAAAAGTCTTGGCGTTCACCGAGGGGTAGTCAATAATATTACACAAACTATCCAATCTATCCAACAAGCAGTAGAGGATGCTAAGCTCAATTCTGGCCATGAAATTTCGGATGTAGTTGTTGGGATTGCAGGGCAGCATATTCGAAGTATTCAACACAGCGATTATATCACTCGCCCCAACCCGGAAGAAGTAATTAATGAAGAGGATATTCAAGAATTAATTCAGCAGGTTTACAAGCTTGTCATGTTGCCTGGCGAAGAAATAATCCATGTGCTTCCGCAGGAATACAAAGTAGACGGTCAAGCGGAGATTAAAGAGCCTGTAGGTATGCATGGAGGTAGGTTGGAGGCTAATTTCCATATAGTGGTAGGTCAGGTATCTTCAATAAAAAATATTGGGAGATGCATTAAAAGCGCGGGTCTTAATATGGCCAATATAACACTTGAGCCCTTAGCTTCTTCTGAAGCCGTACTGAGTTTTGAAGAAAAAGAAGCGGGGGTAGCGCTAATCGATATTGGAGGGGGAACAACTGATTTGGCCATTTTCAAAGATGGAATTATTCGCCATACTGCGGTGATTCCCTTTGGAGGAAATGTCATTACAGAAGACATCAAAGAGGGATGTTCCATTATTGAAAAACAAGCGGAGTTGTTAAAGATCAAATTTGGTTCTGCATGGCCCGGTGAAAATAAGGATACAGAAATTGTTTCTATTCCTGGTTTAAGAGGAAGAGATCCCAAAGAAATTTCTTTAAAAACACTGTCAAAAATTATCAATGCGCGGGTGGTGGAAATCATCGAGCAAGTCTATTTAGAAATAAAAAATTACGGACACAACGAGCAAAAGAAAAAATTGATTGCGGGTATTGTACTTACAGGCGGAGGCAGTCAACTCAAGCATTTAAAGCAACTTGTAGAGTATATAACAGGAATGGATACCCGCGTGGGATATCCCAGTGAGCATTTGGCTGGAAATACGCAAGAAACCGTATCAAGCCCCCTATTTGCGACTTCTGTAGGTCTATTAATGAGCGCTTTAGAAGGAGCCGCAGTAGCCACTGCGCCTAGTGAAAAAGGGGAAGAAACCCCCACAAGTGAAGACAGCGAACAGCCTGCCCCAGTAGCGGCAAAACGGAAGTCTATATTAGACCGCTTTGGAGAGAAATTAAAGGAATTTTTAGATAATGCATAATTAGTAGTAAACTATGGATCAAGAAGAAAATAAAGAAATCAGTTTCGATTTACCCAAAAACCGCAGCAATGTGATTAAAGTCATGGGTGTAGGCGGTGGAGGAAGTAATGCGATTAACTATATGTTTCAGCAAGGGATCAAAGGGGTAGACTTTATTATTAGCAATACCGATGCGCAAGCATTATCTGAAAGTGGAGTACCTACAAAAATTCAACTCGGAGCCAGTCTAACAGAAGGTCTGGGTGCGGGGGCAAATCCAGAAGTAGGAGCAAAAGCAGCCCAAGAGAGTCAAGATGAAATACACAGTATTTTGGCAACCCAAACCAAAATGATCTTTATTACCGCCGGAATGGGAGGTGGAACAGGGACTGGCGCAGCCCCTATTATAGCCCAAATGGCCAAATCCATGGACATCCTAACTGTAGGTATCGTAACGATGCCCTTTCAGTTTGAGGGGAAATTACGACTCGAGCAAGCCCAAAAGGGCTTAGAAAAAATCAGAAAAGCGGTGGATGCACTCATCGTAATCAATAATAATAAATTAAGGGAGATATATGGCAATCTAGGCTTTAAGGCCGGTTTTGCCAAAGCTGATGAAGTCTTAGCCACTGCAGCCCGAGGAATAGCAGAAGTGATTACACACCACTATACACAAAATATTGATTTAAAAGATGCCAAAACAGTACTGACAAACTCAGGTACAGCAATAATGGGTTCTGGGACCGCTTCGGGCAGCAACCGGGCGCAAGAGGCCATCGTAAAGGCATTGGACTCCCCCCTTTTAAATGACAATAAGATTACGGGATGTAAAAATGTATTGCTTCTTATCGTCTCTGGATCTGATGAGATAACAATAGATGAAATTGGTGAAATCAATGACTATATCCAGACTGAAGCGGGAAACCATACTAATATTATCATGGGTGTGGGTGAAGACGAGAGCCTAGGAAATGAAGTTTCTGTTACGGTTATCGCTACTGGCTTTGGTATAGAACAGCAGAATGAGATTTCCAATACGGAGGCCAAAAAAATAATTCATTCGCTGGATGATGAACAAAAAATTGTTCACGATTTAAGTGATACTGCAGGAACAGATGAAAATTTAGGATTAGAAACTTTTGAATCGCCAGAGGAAGAACAAATGAAGGCTTCCTATTTCGAGAAGAATAAAGAAATAGAAAACCCACTAATTCAAACTACAGCCCTATTAAGAGAAATTGAATTTAGTTATGAAGAGGTTGTAGTGGAGCCTAGTATTTTGAGTGAACCTGCTCCCACTTTTTTGGAGGTGGAGGAATTTGAGAAGCAGGACATTGACGAGGACTCTCATTTAGAAAGTGACTTTTTCAATCCAGCTGCTGAACTTGAATTAACGGATGAATTATTAAGCCTAGACCCAGAGGGAGGCGTGACAGAAAATGAAATACCCCTAGCTGAAGCTGAGGATAAAAATTTAACAGAAGAAGAAGTTGAAGAGGCTGTTGATTTTGAATTGACTTCTACTTTTTTTGAAAGTCAAAAAGAGGATGAAAGTGAAGAATTAATGAGTGAAAACACTACTGAAGATCTTGAAACGGAGGAAGAAGCAGGGGCAGAAGAGTTTGATTTTATCTTTAATGAAATTGAAACCAAAGACCACCTCGAATTAGAAGTAATTGATCCCGAAGTAGTCCGTGCTAAAAGCCAGATAGAAATGGAATTTGATCAACCTTTGCCTACCAAGAGTGAATCACAACCGCTCCCTATACGCAACGAAGAGGTACCCGAATTTCAAAAAGAAAAAACCACTACAAAAGATTTTGATGAGGCTGCCCTGGAGGTAAAATTTGAACTCAAAACAGATGAAAAACCGACTGCAGCCCCCCAAAAAACGGAAGTGAGCGAAAGCCTAGATACTGCTCCTCATCCCCTTGCTGAAGCCAATCCTTTTGACCAGTCTATTGATCAAACCTTAGCGGCACAGAATGAAAAAAGAAAAGAACACCTTAAGGCTTTCAATCACCGGTTTATGCATCAAATGCAGCGTGTAGATGAACTTGAAAAGCAGCCGGCCTATAAAAGAAAGGGCTTAGATTTGGAGGAAGACGTTTCTGAAGCTCCCTCTCGAACAAGTTTGGATACAGACAGTAATGATGATTTACAACTGCGTTCCAATAATTCTTTCTTACACGATAATGTAGATTAAATAAATTAAAGAAATGGGAATACTGAGCAACCTAGGTGAAGAATTGAAGAATGCCATGCGTTCAAAAGATACAGTGAAATTAGAATCATTAAGAGCCATTAAATCAGCGGTATTATTAGCCCAAACTGCCAGTGGTGGTTCGGCAGATTTGAGCGATGAAGAAGCAATAAAATTACTCCAGCGTTTAGTCAAACAAAGAAAAGACAGCGCTGCACTTTATAAAGAACAAAATAGAACTGATTTAGCAGAACCTGAAGAGGCACAAGCCGAAATCATTGAAGCCTTTTTACCTACCCAGCTTTCAGCGGAAGAACTAGCCCAAGCTGTCAATGCGGTAATCCAAAGCACTGGGGCCTCAGGTATGCAAGATATGGGTAAAGTGATGGGAGTGGTGTCTAAACAATTGGCGGGGAAAGCTGAAGGAAAGCGTATTGCTGATGAAGTTAAAAAGCAATTGGGGGCTTAAAGCCAGAGCTTAGAATCCCTCTGATGCTCACAATCCCTACAGATATTATTTTTCTTTTTTTTTGACGTATTTCTTACTCTAAACTCTTTTAGCGGCTTCTCTTTTCTACACAAATTACATTTTTGTTTTTCCATAGGGGATCGCTACAGTTTACAATACTTCTTATTAGTCTATCAAGGCGTAGGTCACATAAAGAAATTGGGTTCCTTCTGGATTCCAAGAAGGGACATTTATTGTTCCTTGTCCCCCGTAAAAAGCAGCTGTTAGATCACTCATTTTTTTGGAAGACAAATCCAAAAGACGAAGTTTTACTTGTCTACCAAAAGGATGCTGCTGTCCCTGATCTTCAATATAACTAATGATAACTGCATTTTGATTGTGAGGAGCGATATGAGCAAACCAGTTTGAGTAATTGTCAAAGGTCATCTGCTCTTTATTTGATCCGTCAGTAAGCATTCTCCAAATTTGCATTTTACCTGTTAGGAAGGAGTTAAAATAAATATACTTTCCATCTGGACTATATTCAGGGCCATCGTCTAAACCTTCAGCAGTAGTGAGCCTTATTTCTTCACCCCCGCTAGCGCTCATTTTATAAACATCATAGTTCCCATTGCGCTCGGCACAGTAAACAATCGTTTCCCCGTCTGGAGAAACCCCATGCCAGTAAGAAGGGCTTAAAGGAGTTAATAATTCCGGTTGGCCTCCTTTTAGAGGAACTTTATAAATAAAAGAGCTGTGCGTTTTGATTTCATTTTGTCCACCCGAAAAAAATAAGGTTTTGCCGTCAAAAGAAATGCCATGATCATTATTGTTTTTCGATAATTCTCCTGTATCTATTTCCCCTAAAGCTTCTCCTTTTAGGCTGTATTTTTCTATTTTCCCATTACTATTCAGTAGCAGATAAGTCCCGTTCGGGGCCCAATTGGGCGCTTCAAAATGACGATTTTCACGAGTTACTAAAAGAGATTCTTTAGTTATCATGTCATAGATATATAAGGAGCTTTGCACTTTTTTACCCTCTGGGATCTGAGCGTGCGCTACAGAAAAAAAGGAAAGAGTATATAAAAAGAAGAGACAATTTTTCATATAAAAATAAAGTTGAGATAAGGTACAAATTAATTTTGAGCCCAGAGAGATCTTCTTGTTTACAAGGGCTTAGGGATTTACCTTAATTGAATGCGTTTAGAGAATCGTATTTTAATTAAAATTATACCTAATTTTGCCCTCTGTAGGCCCAGTAGTTCAACTGGATAGAATATCAGATTTCGGCTCTGAGGGTTGGGGGTTCGAATCCTCCCTGGGTCACTTTTTTACTAGCTAACTGTCTGT
>WTIP01000038.1 GCA_011525195.1 Flavobacteriales bacterium
CCTGAATCAGACTGATTGCCATTAGCATCAATGGCTATGACTTTCCAATAATAGGTGGTGTTATTTTCTACTTCTACTTCTATAGAGGTATTGTTAGCCTCATAATCAATTACTGTATTTAATGTACTCGCATCAGTTTGATCTAGATAAACTTCATAGCTGGTTAAGTCACCATCTACATCTGAACCCCTCCAATTTAGTATAACTAAATTATTTATATCAGGTGTAACATTGGCTCCTGAACGAGGTGCAATTAATTCTGTTGGAAAAGGAGCGTAATTTACAACCGCATCACCTGCCAAATAAAATTTCCACTGCTCACTTTCTACAGGGGTAGATCCTGTTTCCCCGATACTTCTTACTTTCCAACTATAGGGCTCTGCCTTAGAAAGCGCAATATCAGCTTGGTTTGAGGCTGCAGTGAAAGTTTGGGAAGATTGGGTAAGTAAATTGGTAACAACCACTTCATAGGAAAGTGTATTCTGCGCATTAGACCAACTAAAATTTACATTGCTTTGGCTATCGTTTAAAGAAACCCCATCTAAACAAGTTTGGTTATTAGCTGGACTTAATAAAGAAGCTACACTGGGCTCTAAAGGCAATGGATCTGCAGGTGTACAACTGTGAAATAATAAAACTAAACCTCCAAAAAGTAATGCAATTTTTTTCATAACTATTCTTTGATGACTTGAATTGATTGATCTATTGTATCACCTTTTATTTTAATAATATAAACCCCTTGTTTATACGAAGTGGTATTTAAGGTATACTGACGAACTCCTAGAGGCAGTACGATGTTTTGGAAGTCAATAAGCTGACCATTAGAGGCATAGACCCCTAACTCTATGAAGCTGTCTTTACCTCCAAAATAAAGCTGTAATTGTTCTTTAAATGGATTTGGTGCATAGCGAACCTCGTAAGAGTTCAAATAACTTTTTTGGAATAAGCCTTGACATTCTATTCCTGTGGAGATGGAGATCGTATTGACTCCTTTTTCTAATTGGAGGGTATACTTGCCACTGCTGGTTTGTGTAGTCTTGCCATTTTGAACGATTTGATAGGTTGTGCCTCCACTTAAATCAAAAGAAACAGTTTGGTCTAAATCATTGTAAAAACTACTGACAATTAATGGGTCCATCTCTTCAATGGTCACTTCAAAGCAGCGTTCAAACTCATTCGGGTCTACCCCCTGAACTGTTATACATAGGGTATAAACTCCTGCGGAAAGTCCCTCCAGGGTCCAATTACTACTAAAGCTATCCGTCTGATTAACCGCTCCACTTATTGCTACATTATAAGTGACAGAAGTGTCTACAACTCCAATGTTGATCTGATTCTCCCCAGCACATTTTTCGGTTTTAGAGATTGAAAAATTATTTGAAGGTAGGTAATAAATCAAACACCCATTTAAATCAACTAATTCACCAAGAGGTGTGTCAGGACAAGTATCAAAAGGATTCCAGACACCGTCATGGTCAAAATCATCGGTAACATCCCCCACTCCATCACCGTCTTGATCGGTTTGGTCTGCATTGGCAACCAGCGGGCTATTATCAATAACATCTGGTACTCCATCACCATCACTATCATCAGTAGGGAGAACGGGCTGAGATTGAAGTTCTATGGCAGTAGTTTCCCCTTCTGGAACCTGAATATTAGTTTGAGTAACAACAATAGGCACCTCTGGTGCGCCGTCATCAGTATTAATATACTCTACTTCTACTTCATAAATATTGTCTTTATTGGCATCTCCTGGAACTTCAAAATTAGGAGGTGTTTTAAATGCTAGATAATCCTCGTTTTCATCTTCTACAGGATTATTATTACGTTGCTGGTCAGCACTACCCCCAGATTTTATTTGAAACTTATCTGCATCTGCGCCTCCTGCAATACGCTTTTTCACTTTCCATTTCCCTACATTTTTATTGTGGGGATTAAAATACCTTCTATGGTCTACCTTAGCCCCTAAGGTCTCATCTACTACATTGAAAATTGATAAGAAAAACTTACCTGTATAAGTAGCATTAGGAATATCCGAAACGCGAACAGATTCAGATTTCAAGCCCGTTAAACCTGGAGCATCTGGCTTATCTGCGGCTCGAGCAATAATTGTAAAGGGGTGTGATATATTAGTTTCGTAATCTAGTTCTTGAGTGGTTTTTAGTACGCCATCAACTAGCTCTATAAAACCATCCCCTTGAAGACTGATACTCACAATTTGCCCGCCCATAGGATCTTTTGCCTCTACAAAACCTGCAATAGTTCCTACTTCAGCATCTTCGCTTATTTCAAGTGTAATAATTGAGATTTCAGGAGGAAGAGGCGCATCTTCAATAACAATTTTAACTGAAGATTTCACTTCATTTTCTCCTTCGTCCCTTACAATAAAACTTAAACTAGCACCATTATAATTAGAATTATAACTTAAAATGGCGCCAGCATTAACCGTTATATTTCCACTTGCATCTATTGAAAGAATTCCGAAAAACTCGTCATCTTCGTCTTGAGAGAAAACTAACACCTCACCATCAGGATCTATAGCTTCAATTTTTCCTATTACAGTTCCATTGGCAGGTTGTTGAACAATAATTATTGATGTTGTTATAACCTCTGGAAGTGGATTGTTAGTATCACAGATATCACCTATACCGTCTTCATCGGTATCTGTTTGATCTGGATTTGCGTTATCAATACAATTATCTTCCATATCTACAATTCCATCTCCATCAGTATCACGCTGAGAGCTACCACATCCAAATTCATCAACAACAGTTGGCAGTTCTTGTCCATATGTAGGGGTTCCTGGAACATTATTAATTTCAAACTCAGGCGTATCTGGACATTGATCTATATCATCAAAAACACCATCATTATCACTATCCAATTGACTTAAAGCACATCCTTTTTCGTCCACTGCTAGACCCTGCTCTGTTCCTGGACACTGATCATTTATATTATATACTCCATCTCCATCAGCGTCTCTGTAAAGGGTCAGAACAGCTTGATTTGGAGATTGAGTCTGAGCAACACTAAAGCCAAATAGATTTTCTTGCTCTAGAATAAAAAGTGTCTCAGGGGTATAGCTAGCACTGTAGGTTCCATTTTGGTTATCTGTAGTGGCTAGATCACCATCGGGACCGAAAATTTTAACCTGATATCCCCCTTCAAAAAAGTTTTGTCCCAATGTGTCTTTAGCTTGAACAGTAATCAATGCTGTATTGATTCCATTTGCTATCATCTGTGCAGGTGTAACTACTATAGTAGACTTTTCTGGTGAAACACCTCCTGAAGTAGGAGGTCTTAGTTGGAATGTATTATTTGTTTGACTAACTGTCATACTATTTCCTTTAAGATCAACTACTGAAGAAGAATCAGTCGCTGTAATAGCAAAGACTTCTTGTCCTGTAGGTTTAATACCTCCACTATCTAAATTAAAACGTATAATGGTTTCTCCCCCTGAAAGGGCTGCTCCTGAAGTTGTAGTTATACTTGTAATACTCATTGTATAGCTCGGTCCTGATTGTTGGGATAGAGTAAAACTAGAACTACTTACTGCAGTTGTCGGCGAGGCTGTCGCATAAACACCTTCACTAAAAGTGAAGTCTACATAATTGTTCTGGTTTTCTATAGCTGTAGCTGTAACCTCAGGTCCTTTTTGATCAGGAAGCTGAACACTATACCAGGCGTTTAATCCTGGGATCAGTGACTCTATAACAGTCTCGTCTACTAATGCTGTACCCTTATTGTCAAAAATGGCATTGGCTACAGGTGTTACTCTTAGAACTTCAGCTCCTGTAGGAGAAGATGTATAGCTTAAAACTAGTTCATACAAAGTATTAGAAAGCTTTGTGACACTTACAGGTGTTGGGCTTGAAAGCCTTGCAGCTCCCCCAGTAATTGAGAATGAAAAGTCTTCAGAAATTAAATCTGCCGTAGTAGTAGAAGAAGTAGAAACAGCTTCACTAAAGGTCAAAAGAACATTTAAATTACTTAAAAGTACACTTGTACCCTTGATATAGGGAGGTGTATTGGTTAAGTAAACTGTGTTTGAAGTTTGGCTGGTATCACTTGCATAATTTCCAGTTCTGTCTTTAAAGCGTGAAGCACTAGCGGGTAAAATAGTAATCAACTCATCTCCATCTGTTATACCATTTACCGTGATATCTAAATAATATACCCTGTCATCTGTATTAGCATTATAGCGTACTTGATTAACAGTAATCGTCGCAGTACCGCCTGTTGTGGTTACATTAAGGTAATAGGAAGTATCTGTAACAGTTAGGCTATCTGAGGTGGCATCAAACATAAAGGTAGGCTCGGTAAAGGTAAGGGTGATTAAGTCGTTTGTATTGTTTACTACAACACTCTCTATCTCTGGTGATGTATTGTCCACTATATAAGTTATACTCTCAGTTCCTGTATAAGCATTACCTAATAAATCCGTGGCTGATACCGTAGCAAAGTAAATGCCGTCACTTCCCCCAGGAACGTCCCACAAATAGGTCCAAGTGGTAGAATTTGTAGAAGATGACACAGTCATAG
>WTIP01000154.1 GCA_011525195.1 Flavobacteriales bacterium
TTTGGTCAGGGTATTGCTGCATTTGGATGGCCAGTTCCAAGACAAGCTATAATTACACTTAAAGTAGGATTTTAAATAATGGAAAAAATGAAAAAATTTAATACGATGAAAAAAACATATATTTTTATTGCTTCCATACTTGTATTCCTAGGGTGTAGCTTGGATGCGAATAACCCTAATAACTTATTGGAAGAACAATTAGATGTTACGGCATTTTCACCTATGGTGAATGGGCTTGAGGCAATAACAGTGAGAGCTTATGGAAATATCCTAGCTCCTTATTCTGTTGCGAGTGACGAAATGATCTGGATCGGTTCACGTGATGCCTGGCAACAGCTGAATTTTGGAAATGTTGACAATATCAATAACGAGTTTGTCGATGCAGCCTTTTTCTATGTTGCTGAGGCGCGTTTTTGGGCGGATGATGTGATTGCTAGAGGTGAGGAGTTTAGCACTACCAATGCCTTTAGCAGTAAAAACAGAACTGATCTAGCGCGCGCGTACTGGTATGGTGCTTTTGTTTACCTTTTTATTGCAGACATGTTTGATGACTTTGTTGTAGGTTCTAGAAAAACAGAATCTGCGCCTCCAGTTGGGGCTTCAAATATGGGATCATTATATGATGTAGCCATCGGCTATCTCAATAAAGCCATTGCTTTAAATGCGGGACTTACTGCCGAATTAAAAGCAACTAAAGCGAGAGCAGAATTCTCAAAAGGGATTTGGGCTAAAGTGAATCCAGTAAATACGGCTTCACCTCTAGTGAGCTCTGCATCAGCAGCAAGTCTTGCAGCTGAAGCAATTGCTGCTCTAGGTGATGATTTTTCAGTAAATCTGATCACTTCAGGTTCTGCTCCACAAACAGTAGGTGGATTGGACATTGCAGGTGAAGTTAATGACCGTCTTGAAATGAGACTTTCAGACACTTATGTTATTTCTTCAGACGCAAAGCGTCCAGATGCTGTTGGAGATGGTGATCCTGCCACTACGGTATCACTTTTAGATCCAATTGATAATATTGCTGATCCTGCACTATATCATAATGTGGTTAATTTCACTGCTCCTGGATTATATCCAGAGTATCCTGTAGTATCAGGTAGAGAAATGCACCTTATAATTGCTGAAAATGCTTTAGCAAATGGCGACAATGCTACTTTTGAAGCGCATATCAATAAGATCAGAGCACTGGATGGACTTACGCCTTATTCTGGTCAAATAGATGCACAAGATTTACTTGAGCATTCTAGAAGAGTAAACTTATTCCTTCAAGGAAGAAGAATTTCTGATCATTATAGATTTGCGAGTCCTTCAGAATATTGGATTGGTAGTTCACCTGCGATAAACTCGCCAGGTTCGTTCTTCCCAATAACAATTTCAGAGATTCAAGCAAACGAAAATATCAATTAATATTTTTGATTGTAGATACAAAAAACCCTCACCTTAAGTGAGGGTTTTTTTTGAATCTTGATCATTTAATTTAGTTCTGTGTTTATTTTTTCCATTTTAGCTATTAAAGAATAAATAGCTTTTGAATATACCTCATCCCATTGGGTGAGTCTGTCTGTTTTTGATAAGGCAATTTCATATTCTAGTCCAGGAAGAATCCAAGCAGCATAGCCACTAAAAGGATCTGAAGAGGCGTAAAGTGATTTATACCATGCTCCAAAATACATTCCTTTTTCCGAGATAAAGCTTTTTTCTAAGCTAATGAGTTGTTGATTCAGTACTTTTAATTTTCTTTTATTGACTTGAGCTTCTGTTAAAAAGCTTGCAATCTCCTCACTCAGTTGGGCAGAAACTTCTTTTAATTGGGCAATGGCAGTTTCTGTTTTCTTAAACCCTTCAAATGCACTGTGGTAATTTAATATCTTTTGGGTGGCCGTCTTAAAATGTAATTTTAAATCCTCTGCATATCGGTTTAGGTCATAGGGTATTAATTCTCCATTGGCCATGGTTAGTGCCATAAGACCTGCCAGTTGCTCTACCATAGGACCCATTTGAAATGCGGGGTCCACAAAATTTTCATAGAAGTGGAAACTGTCATAATTAGAATGATAGAGATTGGGTCCACTGGCTCCTCCACTAAGTGAAGGAACACCCACATGCATATAAAAAGCGATATGATCAGAGCCGCCCCCTAAATTTCCAATATTCGGTTCGTTCTTATTTTCTTTTTTCCAAAAATCATATAAGTTTTGATCGGTATAAGGATAATTTACTTTTTTAGCATTTTCTAGTATGAGTTTTTTTAATGTTGGTGCTGCAGCAGCTCCAAAATTTTTACCTGAAACGCCTCCATCAAAATTCATATAAAGTACTCCTTTGGCATTGAGTTCATCGCGTAGCTGTTCTACCCATTCACTTGAGCCAATCACCCCGAATTCTTCTGCGTCCCAATGTCCAATTAGGATTGAGCGTTTAGGGCTATACCCTTTTTTTTTTAATTTTCCTAAGGTTTCACTTAAACTTAAAAGCATTGCCGTACCACTATTTGGATCTGTAGCGCCAAATCCCCAAGCATCGAAATGGCAACCTAATATAATCCACTCGTCTGGGGCTTCACTCCCTTTGAGCGTTCCTACGATATTTGAAGCCCGAACAAAGTCAATTTTTTGATCTACTTTTAGACGAACAGTGAGTGCTTTCCCTCCCTCTAATCGATAGGTAAAGGGAAGTCCACCCTGCCAATTTTGTGGAACGGGTTTTCCGTTCATTTGCGCTAATATTTTTTCTGCTTCACCATAGGCAATAGGAGTCACCGGAATACGATGTAATTGCGCCTCTTCTGGTTTGAGACGGCTAATTTTTTTCTTGCCCTCAAGAGGTAATGCAGGCGCAAAGGGAGTCAGGGGATCCCCTGTAAAGTCGGTAGTAAGGAGTGATCCCCTTTGTATTGTTGATTCATTATAATAAGGTCCTTCAGGATAAACGAGTCCTTTAGTGAAACCACTGTCTTTGGGATCAGTATAAATAATTAAGCCTGAAGCGCCATTTTCCTCTGCAAACTTGGCTTTAAAGCCTCTGAAATTACCCCCATATCGTGCCAGGACAATTTTCCCTTTTACTTCAATTCCCAAGGCCTTTAAATATTCAAAGTCTTCTTTTCTTCCATAATTTGCATAGACTACTTCGGCAGTGACGTCACCACTACCCGAATAGGCATTCCATCCCTTCCAAAGCTCGGGGTGATTAGAATAAGGATCTGAAGGGATGATGTCTTCTTTTTGATTTAATACCGCTCGAGAGGGAGTAACAATTTCAATCAAAGAAGAGCCAGGTTTGTTGGGTAAATAAAGATCATAAGGATAGCTTTTTACTTCAAAGCCTGCATTTTGCATTACCGTTGCCATGTATTTCTGCACTTCTTCATTCGCTTTACTGCCCGCTACGTGGGGTTTTTCAGTGAGTTTTTTTAAATGCTTTTTAAAAGCACTATTGTCTATCTGGCTTAAAAATTCTTGTTCAATTTTTAGCTGTTTTTCCCAGTTTGAAGGAGAGTATCCATTGTATTGTGCTTGAGAAAATGGAAGTAAACAGACGGTAGTAATGAGGTAGAATAAAACTTTAAAATTCATAGTGATATGGATTAATAAATATGAAATGTAAACCAAGTTAAACTTTTGTATCAAAAAAGCACTTAGTCAATCCAAACAAAAAATGATTTTTTATCTTAGATCATAGACTTAATCCAAAAAAAGCGAGTCAGTATAGTTTGAAGACTTCAGCCCATCAAATAGCAACTCAACAACTTCACAATTTGAATTTGTTTCTTTCCAGGCACTATGGAATAGAAGGCGAAATCACTCCTTTGGCGGGTGAGCTTGATTTGAATTTTAAATTGCTAACAGCTGAAGGGACGATTTATCTACTAAAATTATATGCTCCAGATCGCGAGGGGGCTTTTATCGATTTCCAAGCCGCACTACTCGAGTATATCAATTTTCAAGCGGTAGATTTTAGCCCTCCTAAACTTATAAAGACTCAACAAGGAGCTGCTACTGCGCTTTATATCGATGGTGAGGGGCAGAAGCGAAAAGTGCAATTATTAAGTTGGATAGCAGGCCATTTATGGAATCACTTTTGGCCTCAAACATTAAATCTGCACAAGGATCTAGGGGTGCTTTGTGGACAACATACATCAGCACTAAAAGAATTTAATCATGACTATGCAAAAAGGACTTTTGATTGGGATATCGCCAATGTACTTTGGACTAAAAATCATTTAAAACTATTTAATTCCGAAGAACAGCGGCTTATTTCAAAGCATTTAACTCAATTCGAGCAACTACAAGGAGAGTATGATACACTTCAAAAAAGTATAGTACACAATGATGCAAATGATTTTAATATAATTCTTTCTGAGGATCTTTTTGCCCCAGCGGTTAAGGGATTAATTGATTTTGGTGATGCAGTTTATACCCAAATTATAAATGACTTAGCGGTGTGTTGTACCTATGGGATAATGGGGTATGAGGATCCTCTTGAGGCAGCGATACCCATAGTTTCTGGCTATCATCAAGCTTGCCCTATAGAAGAAAAGGCCTTAAAATACCTCTACCTCTGTATTGCGCTCAGGCTGATTATTTCAGTAACAAAATCAAAATTAAACCGCCTAGAGGCACCCGATAATACCTACCTTCAAATCAGCGATAAAGCCGCATGGGAATTATTAAAAAAATGGAGCCAAGTCAATTCAGAATTTGCATATTATCGGTTTCGAGAAGCCTGTGAGTTAAATCCACATCCACAAAATACCTCCTTTACTCAATGGGCAAAAAAGCAAGAGTTGGGTTTTAAGACGCTTTTCCCCTCCTTAAATAAAGATAAAGTTCACCCTTTAGATTTAAGTCTTTCAAGTACATGGCTGGGTCATGAATCTGATTTTAATAATTTGGATTGGTTTGATTTTCAACTCGCTCAACTTCAAAAAGCAAACCCGCATTCTTTGATAGGGGGTGGATATTTGGAAGTAAGACCTCTTTATACATCAGCTGACTACGATAAAATGGGAAATGACGGACCTGAGAGTCGCTGTATGCATTTAGGTATTGATTTTTGGGTTTCAGCCCAAACACCTGTCCATGCAATTTTTTCTGGGGAGCTGGTTTACGCCTTTAATGACGAGGGGTCTAAAAAATTTGGTGGACTTGTAATCTTACGACATCAGATTGAGGAATGTGAATTTTATACGTTATATGGTCATTTATCATTGGAAAGCATTACACAAATGACTCCAGGTGATTTTATTAATCAAGGTTCAAAGATTGGAGTAATTGGAAATTCTAAAGAAAATGGACACTGGTCACCACATCTTCACTTTCAAATTCTTTTGAGCCTCTTGGATTATGGTACCGCTATACCTGGAGTTGCTTTTTATAATGAAAAAAAGGTGTGGCGCTCGCTTTGTCCTGACCCCAATCTATTTTTTAAATCAGAAGCACTAAAAGGACAGGGGGTATTAGACAGGGAGCAACTAAGGCGTTTAAGGGCTGAAAACTTAGGACGTAGTTTAAGTTTGCAGTATAAGGAGCCTTTACATATTGTAAGAGGTTCAGGTGCCTATTTAATTGATCACACAGGAAAAAAATACCTCGATACGGTCAATAATGTGGCCCATGTAGGACATGAACATCCAAGGGTTGTTAAGGCAGGACAGCAGCAAATGGCGATTTTGAATACAAACTCAAGATACCTGCATAAGGGGATAACAGCACTTGCCACACAATTAAAATTGAAATTACCCGAGGCGCTAAGTGTACTTCATTTTGTCAACTCTGGAAGTGAAGCCAATGAATTGGCTTTACGCATGGTCCAGGCTGCAACGGGATCCTCTGAAATACTGGTCTCTCAAACAGGATATCATGGAAATACGAAAGCATGTGTTGCCATAAGTTCTTATAAATTTGAGGGTAAAGGAGGTTCAGGGCCCTCAGATCATGTCCATGTTTTTCCTATGCCGGATTTATTTAGAGGGAAGTATCGATCTACTAGAGCGACTCAAAAATATATCGATGAGGTAGAATGCCTTCTACAGGACATAGAAAAAAATAAAAAAAAGCTTGGAGGATTTATTATTGAGCCCATTTTGAGCTGTGGAGGACAGATAGAGCTACCACAAGACTTTCTAAAAAAGGTATATAGCCTAGTGCATTCAGCTGGGGGACTCTGTATATCAGATGAAGTCCAGACAGGTTGTGGGCGCATGGGCGCTACCTATTGGGGCTTTCAATTATATGATGTTATACCAGATATAGTTACCATTGGAAAACCTTTAGGAAATGGACATCCAGTTGCAGCTGTAGCCTGTACAGAGGAAGTAGCACTTAAGTTTGCCAATGGAATGGAGTATTTCAACACCTTCGGTGGAAATCCTGTTTCTTGTGCTATAGCCAGTGAAGTACTGCAAGTAGTAGAAGAAGAAAAACTTCAACAAAATGCACTTGAAACGGGAAACTACTTAAAAAACAAACTCTCTCAACTTGCCCAAAGTCATCCCATTATAGGGGATGTAAGAGGGCAAGGACTTTTTTTGGGATTTGAACTTGTAACCCAAGATTTAACACCCCTAGCAACGCATGCCAGCCACTTAGTAAACCGCATGAAAACAAAAGGAATCTTAATGAGTACCGATGGTCCAGATCATAATGTGATTAAGATCAAGCCCCCCTTGGTTTTTTCAAAAGAGCATGCTGATTTTTTTATAGAAACACTCTCACAGATATTATCCGAGCGTACTTTTCATACACTATTGAGTTAGTTTGATTTTTTTTTGTAAATTTATTTGTCATACTAAATTTAACGAATGAATGAGATAGTAATAGTAATAATCGGTGCCTTTGTATTAGTGGGAGGAGTTATTCTATATGCAGTTATATCTACAGCTACAGGTTTGGAAGAAGATGAAAACAAAAACTATATTCCAGATTGGATAGAAAAAAAATTCCCTTCTATTTTCAAATCTAGCAAAGATCTGGATTAGGCATTTTATTACCGCAAAAGATTACTCCTAAAGACTGTTTTTGGAGTGCTTTTCCTATAATAAAAATAATTATGAGATTCTTCAAATTTTACTTTGTCAGTTTTAACCTACTCTTCCAAATATTTTTATGGGGTCAAACATCAGATAGACCCTGGTCTTTGTCCGCCTATTCCAATATTATTAATCTAGTTGAAGACAATACCGAAAAAGGTTCCAATTTTGGCGGACCTGCTTTAAGCTTAAGCCGATCCATAGCGGGAGGATTATCGATTGGATCTCAAATTTCTTTTGGAAAAGTATATAATTTCAATACCACTTTGGACTACACCTCTCTAGATGGTTTTCTCAAATTTAACATAGCCAATTCCAAATCTTTTCAACCTTATTTAATATCCGGTTATGGTTTTTCACTTTTTTCTGAAGGCCAAGATAAACCCGGCTTTTTTCCTTCAACAGAAACCAGTAGAACTTATTTTGGAGGCCTCGGCTTCCAATTTCCTATGAGTGATCATTTTTCTTTATCTGTACAATCTACCTACCGGCAAATGAATGAAAATGATGGATTTGATCACTTGCAACATTTTCTGGGGTTGAATTATAATTTTGGGGGTAGCGATCGCGATAAAGATGGTGTTCCAGATAAAAAAGACGAATGCCCTGACACCCCTGGTTTAAAAGAGTATAAGGGTTGTCCAGATACTGATGGAGATACAATCATTGACAAAGAGGACAAATGCCCTGAAGTATTTGGAAGTCCAGAATTTAAAGGTTGTAAAGACAGTGATGGAGATGGTATTCCAGACCCTGATGATCTTTGCCCCGAAATAGCTGGAAGTACGGAATTTGAGGGCTGTACAGATACAGATGGAGATGGTATTCCAGACCCAAAAGACGAATGTATTTCTGAAAAAGGACCAATTGAAAATGAGGGCTGTCCCTGGCCCGATAAAGACCAGGATGGTGTTCCTGACCATGAAGATCTATGTCCAGATGATAATGGAACTCTTGAAAACAAGGGGTGCCCAGAGCTTTCACAAGAAATTGTAAAGACCCTCAATGAATATGGCTCTAAAATATTTTTTCCAGCAAATAGCACTCAACTTATAGGGAAAAAGACCCGTGAGGTGTTGGATCAAATAAAGACCCTCTTAGACGAGAATCCGAATGGAGCTATTGTAATAGAAGGCTATAGTTCTTCAGATGGCCCTGAGACTTATAATCAGGCATTGTCTATAAAAAGAGCTGAAGCCGTTCTTCAATATCTCATCGGGCTGGGCGTGCCAGCAGATCGTTTAGAAGTAGAAGGTTATGGAGAGTCAAATCCCCTAGGTGACAATTCTGAAGCGGAAGGTAGGGCAATAAATAGACGCGTTCAGTTTAAGCCAAAAAGAAATTAGCCGATTGCTTTTAGCTTTTGGATTTCTTTCTCTGGGTTTGAAGCTTTAAAAACAGAACTCCCCGCGACAAGCACATCAGCACCACATTCAATTAATTTTGCAGCGTTTTCAGTGGTAACCCCCCCATCGATTTCTATAAGCGTTTTGCTATTTGATTGTATTATAGATTCTTTAAGCGCGGCTACTTTACTATAGGTCTGTTCAATAAATTTTTGTCCTCCAAATCCAGGATTGACGCTCATAATGCAGACCAAATCAATTTCTTCTATAAGGTCTTTTAAGAGTGATACGGGTGTATGCGGATTGAGGGCTACCCCAGCTTTCATACCCTGTGATTTGATATTTTGAATACTTCGATGAAGGTGGTTACAAGCCTCGTAGTGTACGGTAAGCACCCCTGCTCCTAATCTTTTAAAATCTTCGATATACCGATCAGGATCTGTAATCATCAAGTGGACATCTAAAAGCTTTTTAGCATGCTTTTGTATTGCCGCTAAAACAGGCATCCCAAAAGAAATATTAGGAACAAAAACACCATCCATAATATCAATATGAAACCAGTCTGCTTCACTGTTATTGACCATATTACAATCCCGTTCAAGATTGGCAAAGTCTGCAGCTAAAAGAGAGGGTGCAATGCGAACTGACATACTATTCTTTGTGTAAAGGTACAAAAAAGGCAACTGTTGTAGTTGCCTTATTCATTATCCTAAATAGGTTTTAAGAATTTTACTTCGCGAAGTATGTTTTAACCTACGAATCGCTTTTTCTTTAATTTGTCGAACACGTTCGCGTGTTAAATCAAAAGTTTCTCCAATTTCTTCTAACGTCATAGCATGCTGGTTCCCCAGTCCGAAATAAAGCCGTACTACATCCGCTTCTCTTGGCGTGAGGGTTTCTAAAGCTCTTTCTATTTCTGTTCTAAGCGACTCATGCAAAAGTGTTTTGTCAGGGTTTGGAGACTCACCACTATTTAATACATCGTAGAGGTTTGAATCCTCTCCCTCTACAAGGGGCGCGTCCATAGAGACGTGACGTCCAGAATTTTTAAGTGATTCTTTAACATCATTAATCGTCATATCTAATTCTTTTGCAATCTCCTCTGCTGAGGGAGCGCGTTCATGTGCTTGCTCTAAAAAAGCATAGGTCTTATTAATTTTATTAATAGAACCAATTTTATTTAGGGGAAGCCTAACAATTCGCGATTGCTCTGCTAAGGCTTGCAAAATAGACTGGCGGATCCACCAAACTGCATAAGAAATAAATTTAAATCCACGCGTTTCATCAAAACGTTGAGCGGCTTTAATCAATCCTAAATTACCTTCATTAATTAAATCTGGAAGTGTTAATCCTTGATTTTGATATTGCTTGGCAACAGATACTACGAAACGTAAATTGGCTTTTGTCAATTTTTCTAAAGCAATTTGATCTCCTGCTTTAATACGTTGTGCCAATTCTACTTCTTCCTCAGCTGTAATCAGATCTACTTTTCCGATTTCTTGCAAATATTTATCTAGGGAAGCGGTTTCTCTATTGGTTACCTGTTTGGTAATTTTAAGCTGTCTCATGCATTAAATGATATAAGTGTGTAGTAGTAATACGTCAGAAATCTATAAATGTTACAGAAAAAGTGAAAAAAAATTAATTTCTTTTTTCAGGTCTTGGTAAAAGTGCTTTACGCGAAACTTTTTCTTTTCTCGTACGTGCATCAATTCCGAAATACTTTACTTCAAGTACATCTCCAAGATTTACCACATCTGAAACATTTTCTGTTCGTTCCCATGCCAACTCACTGACATGAAGAAGAACCTCATTTCCAGGAGCTTCTGTATATTCCACTACGGCACCAAAGTCTAGCATTTTGATAACTTTAACTTCATAAGTATTTCCCACTTTTGGCTTAAAGGTAATTGCATCAATTTTTTGTTCTACAAGCGCAATTCCTTCAGGAGAAGTACCTAGGATTTCAACAATACCCTCTTCAGTAACAGGATCTTCATTGATTACTATTGTACAACCTGATTCTTTTTGAAGTTCTTGTATATGCTTGCCACCAGGACCTATTAATGCACCGATAAATTCATTAGGAATACGCCTATTTATCATTTTAGGTGCATGGGCTTTTACTTCCGCATTCGGAGCAGCAATAGTATCGGTAAGGTGTTTAAGAATATGTAATCTGCCCTCTTTTGCTTGGTTTAGCGCTTGTGTCATGATATCAAAGCGTAATCCTTTGATTTTAATATCCATCTGACAAGCGGTAATTCCCTCAGCAGTACCTGTTACTTTAAAATCCATATCACCTAAGTGATCTTCATCTCCTAAAATATCGGAAAGTACAGCAAAACGATCACCTTCAGTAATCAATCCCATCGCTATACCTGATACGGGTTTTGAAATTTGAACTCCTGCATCCATTAAGGCCATTGTTCCAGCACAGACTGTTGCCATAGAAGAAGATCCATTAGATTCAAGTACTTCTGAAACTACGCGAACCGTATAAGGACAATTTGCTGGGATTACTTTTTTCAACGCCCTTTGCGCAAGGTTTCCGTGCCCTACTTCTCGTCTAGAAGTTCCTCTCAAGGGTCTTGCTTCTCCTGTAGAAAAGGGGGGAAAATTGTAATGTAAATAGAAATTTTCTTCACTTTGGTCTGTAGGGAGGTCAATAACATTAGACTCTCTAGAAGTACCTAGAGTCGTCGTTGCTAGTGCTTGAGTTTCTCCTCTTGTAAAGAGCGCAGACCCGTGCGTAGAGGGAAGATAATCAACTTCGCACCATATAGGTCTTATATCTGTTGTTTTTCTACCATCAAGTCGGATGCCTTCAGCTAATACTAAATCACGTACCGCTTTTTTCTGGGCATTATTCAAGTAGCGTCCAATGAGCTCTGCTTTTAGTTCAAGTTCTTCTTCGGAAAGTGTAGCCGTATAATTTTCTTTTATTTCTGAAAATTTTTCTGAACGCTCCGCTTTAGAAAGTCCTTGTTTTGCTACCTCATAATATGACTTGTAAGTCTGCTCATGAATCACTTTTTCTAAGGCTTCATCATGCTCTTCTTCTTCATAGGTACGCACTTCTTTTTTCCCAAAGGCTTTAGCTAAAGCAATTTGAGCTTCGATTTGCACTTTTATAGCCTCATGACCAAATGCAATAGCATCGAGCATTTCTTCTTCGGTAATTTCATCAAATTCACCCTCAACCATCGCGACTGAGTCAACACTTGCCCCAATCATAATATCAATATCTGATTCTTGGAGTTGAGTTTTACTCGGGTTGATAACAAACAGACCGTCTACTCGTCCGACACGTACCTCCGAGATTGGGTATTCGAAAGGGATATCGGATAAGTGAATCGCAGCGGAAGCTGCCAGACCAGCTAAAGCATCGGGCATGACATTTTCATCATGAGACATTAACTGAATCATAATTTGCGTTTCTGCGTGATAATCTTTTGGAAAAAGAGGACGCAGTACCCGATCTACCAGGCGCATAGTCAGCACCTCTTGATCACTTGGACGCGCTTCACGCTTAAAAAAGCCTCCTGGAAATCGTCCAGCGGCGGCAAATTTTTCTCTGTAATCTACTGTTAGGGGTAAAAAATCTACAGGACTGGCTTTACGGGCTGACACCGCAGTAGCAAGGAGCATACAATTTCCCATCTTTACCACTACAGATCCATCAGCTTGTTTGGCAAGCTTTCCTGTTTCTAATGTAATTGTTCTTCCGTCTTCAAGACGAATTTCTTGTGTAAATGTTTTTGGAATCATTTTTCATTTTTTGGTTAAAACAGTTGTTGTGTGTTGTTGCAACCAATGAAAAACTAAGATTCAGTTGTAGAAACTTGTAATTATTTACGAATACCCAATTCTTTTACAATCGCTCTATAGCGCGTAATATCTTTGGATTTTAAATAATCTAATAGACTTCTTCTTTTTCCTACCAATCGCACTAAAGAACGTTCTGTATTAAAGTCCTTTTGGTTATTTTTTAAGTGGGCTGATAGGTGTTGGATACGGTGGGTAAATAATGCAATTTGACCCTCAGCAGACCCTGTATCTTGGGCAGACTTACCGTGTTTTTTAAAGATTTTTTCTTTTGCTTCTTTTGAATTGTACATGCCAATATTTATTTAAATGATTTTTATGTAACTTATTTTGAGCGGCAAATATACAATTTTGCGAGTAAAAACAATTAATCTGTTGAAATAAATAATTTGATTTTCAACTGATTAATCCCTGAGTGGGCGATTTAAAATCAAATCGATATACAGATTGATTTTGTTTTTCAGCTCATTGCGGTGAGAAATAAAATCTAAAAACCCCTTTTCTAAAAGAAATTCACTGGTTTGAAAGCCTTCCGGCAGATCTTGTCCCGTGGTATCTTTGACGACTCTAGGACCTGCAAAGGCAATTAATGCCTTTGGCTCTGCGATATTAATATCTCCAAGCATTGCATAGGAAGCGGTGGTACCTCCCGTGGTCGGGTCGGTACAGAGTGAGATATAAGGTAGTTTGGCTTCCGCTAATTGAGCAAGTTTTGCTGAGGTTTTTGCCATTTGCATTAGAGAGGTAGCCGACTCCATCATACGGGCACCCCCAGATTTTGAAATGATAACGAGTGGAAGCTGTTTTTTGATAGCGTGATCTGTGGCTCGGGCAATTTTTTCTCCCACTACTGACCCCATAGATCCTCCAATAAATTTAAAGTCCATGCAGGCCACTACCATCTCTTTTCCTTTAGAAGGACCTACAACAACCCTTATGGCATCATAAAGACCTGTTTTTTTATGTGCATCTTTGAGTCGATCAATATATTTTTTTGAATCTTCAAATTTTAAAAAGTCTTTTGATTTTAATTGGCTGTCTAGTTCAAGAAATTGGCCTTCATCAAAAAGAATCTCAAAATATTCCTTACTGCCGATATGAACGTGATAATCATCTTCAGGACTGACGTAATTATTCTCTGCTAGTTCTTGAGATTCAATTACTTTCCCTGTAGGGGTTCTGTACCAAAGTCCTTTTGGGATGTCTTTTTTTTCTTCAGTCTTGGTCTGAATACCTTTTTCACTTCGCTTAAACCAACTCATCTTTTAAGGATTTTACCCAAATATAAAAATTATATGGACTCTAGAGCGTGTCAATATTATTCAGATCCTCAAATGCCTTTTTAAGGCGGGCTTTAAAAGTCTCTTCCCCTAAACGAAGCCATTTTCTAGGATCGTAGTATTTTTTATTGGGTTGGTCTGCACCTTCAGGGTTACCTATCTGATTTCTCAAGTATTCAATAGAATCATTCATATAGTCTCTGATCCCTTCAGTAAATGCAAATTGAAGATCTGTATCGATATTCATTTTGATTACCCCATATCCTATAGATTCCTCAATTTCAGCTTGAGTAGAGCCTGAACCACCGTGGAATACAAAATCAACTGTGTTTTTTTCTAGGTTGTATTTTTCGGATATATAGGTTTGAGAATTTTTGAGAATTTTAGGAGTTAATTTTACATTTCCAGGCTTATAAACACCATGAACATTACCAAAAGCGGCAGCAATAGTGAATTGAGGACTAATTTTGCTTAATTCTTCGAATGCATAAGCGACTTCTTCAGGCTGGGTATAAAGTTTTGAAGCGTCGACATCACTGTTGTCTACCCCATCTTCTTCTCCTCCTGTAATTCCCAATTCAATTTCGAGTGTCATATCCATTTTGGACATTTTTTGGAGGTAGTTTTTACAGATTTCAATATTTTCTTCCAGTGGCTCTTCAGAAAGATCAATCATATGAGAGCTAAATAAAGACTTCCCATTGGCAGCATAAAATTCTTCACTGGCATCTAAAAGTCCGTCAATCCAAGGCAATAATTTTTTAGCACAATGGTCCGTATGTAAAATAACGGTAGCTCCATAGGCCTCAGCCAATTCGTGAACATGTTTAGCCCCAGCTATTGCCCCCGCTATTGCGGCTTGTTGGTTTTCATTTGAGAGGGCTTTACCAGCATTAAACTGTGCGCCACCATTTGAAAACTGAATAATTACCGGACTGTTTAGTTCAGCAGCAGTTTCGAGTACTGCATTGATAGAATTACTTCCGATAACATTTACTGCTGGAAGTGCAAAGGCTTTTTCTTTAGCGAGTTTAAATACTTCTTGGACTTGCTTACCAGTGATAACACCAGCGGGTATAGTATGATTCATTTCAATTGGTTTGGGGCAAAAGTATTAAACTTATTTGATTTAAAAAGGATAATTAATTCCGATATTTATTACCGCATTTTTAAAGTTGTATTCACTCCACCAACGGCTGCCTTCTGGCAAGGCGGGATTATAGGTTTTGAAACCTGTATCAAAACGGAAAACAAAAAAATCAAAGTCATATCGCAGTCCAAAACCGGACCCAATTGCAATCTCAGAAAGGTCTCTAAATCCCTCAAAACGGAAGGCGGGATCTTCCACTTCATCAAAGATATTCCAAACATTTCCTGCATCTATAAAAAGTCCACCCTTAAGAGGACCTGTAAGAGGGAAACGGTATTCTAAATTAAAAGCTAATTTGAAATTTGCCTCATTAAATTCATTGATATTATTACTACTACCGGGGCCTAATTTATAGGCTTTCCAAGCCCTGTTGTCATTGGATCCTCCCGAAAAATAGGAACGAGAAAAAGGCATATTGTTTGCATTCCCATAGGGGATCGCCAAACCGCCAAAAGCATGAAAAGCAACAAGTTGTTCACGCGCAACGGGCCAGTGTTTTATATAGTCTATCTCTGATTTGATATACTGTGAGGGTATGACCCCCCCTAAAAGTTTTTGACCTTGACTGTTTTCTTGCGCATTAAAAGCGCTCAATGCACTATTTAATAGATTTCCTACCCAATCTATTTTCCACCTGAGCTGGTAAAAGTTTTCATCAAAAATACTTTGTTGATTATTGAAATTTAAGCTGAAGGAAGAGCCCAAAATGAGGTTATTAGCAGTAAGCCTATCGAGACGTTCTTTTACTGTGTTTACCACCTTATAGTCTGGATTTTCAAGATTCAGTGAGGTTGCTCCATTTAATACGGCATTGATAAAATTTTCAGCACCCTCAGGAATACTCAAATTACCTTGTTCATCTTCAAAATCGGTTATTGTATTATAAGTAGTAGCCACACTGTTTAAGCGGTCATAAGAATTCCGATAGACATTAAAATAGTTAGCACTGTTTCTGTTATTGACAAACTCAAAATCTATCCATTTTATTTGAATTTTTTTGTTTTTTTTGGGCTGCCAATCAAACTGATAGGTAGACTTAAAAAATTGCTTATCAAGTCCTATATTTTTTTGCAAACTCGTCCCGATAATCATTTGCGTGAGTGGGTTCATCTCAAGTGAAGTCCATTCTGACCCAAAAAAGGGGAATACGAGTCTGGGGAAACTGAGTTTTAAATCTGCGCCTAGTTCAAAAAGATTAAAAAATTGATCTCCTACTTGTGCAATATCTCTGGAGGCCCCCAAAGTATTTTTAATATTTAGTTCTAATGTTTCTGCCCCTCTAAAAACATTTCTAATTCCTAATCCCCCACCAAGACCAATACCAAAATCTTGAATATTAGAATGCGAAAAATCGAGATCAAAACCTAGTGAAAAACGCTCTCTAGGGGTAAGATATATGGAGGCTTTTAGGGCCTCTTCCTGAGGAAGCAGGCTGTAGACAATACTTGGATACTTAAAATTTTTAAGATTTGTAAAATACCGATAGGTAAGGTTGCGCTCTAAATCGCTATAAGGTTTGTTTTTTTGGATGGCAATACCCGCTACCAAAGCTTGAGGTTTGTATTTTAATTTTCCTTTACTAAAAAGACCTACCCCTTGGTATGTTGTTGAATCTGTAAATTGTGCGGTATTGATTTCTGTATTAAAGTCATCAATAAACACCGCAATATCTTTAATTTGATAGGCCTTGTAAATCGAATCACTTGTTGCTCCAAGTTGTTGCCGGGGGTTTTCGATGACCAAAGTGACAGGAATAGTAAGGTCGGTGCCTTTACTGTCAATGGCTGCAATAAACTGAATACTGTTTTGTTGAAAATTATAAATCCCATTATTTCGAAACAGATTAAAGAGACGTTCGCGCTCCTCTTCAAATTTATTGATTTCAAAAGGATCCCCTTGATTTAAATAGGCATTGTCCACATGTGCCTTATAAATTTCTTCAATTTGCGGCGCACTAATCTGTGTATTGATAGAGTCAATACGAAAAACGGTTTCTGGGTTTATTTTATAATTCAGGATTACTTTCCCAGGTTTAAAAGAGACAGTGTCATGTGCTACTTTGACATTGAAATAGCCTAGATTTTTGTAGTATTGAGAGATTCTTTTTTTCGACTTGTCGATTTCTACTGTATCCAATAGGGCAGGAGGTTCCCCATTTTTTTTTAACCATTGATTAAATTTTACAGTATAATTTTCTAGGGCTTTGAGCTGCTTTTCAGAGAGCCATTTTTCTATTCTTTGCTTTCTTTTTTCTGTTTTTGTCAACCATTTTTCAAAATATTCTTTGGGTTCTGGGTGGGCACTTTGATATAGGATTTTTTTTACTGGAATTCCCGCAAATTTCTTATTAACGGGGGTTGTTATGATAAAATTGACAGGTGTATTTTTTACTAATTTTGCGTCTAAATACACTTCATTTTTTTCAATTTCCACAGGTTGATTTTGCAATGCCTTTGTACTATAGCAACCACTTAATACAAGTGTAGTAAGAAATAGAATTAGTAATTTAGCTTGCGAACTGTACACGCTGAGGAATTTAATTCAAAAATAAGTCATTTTTATGCTCTCGAAGAACCAACGCAAGCAAATCCTTCAATTAAGCCAAAAAAAATACCGTCAGGCGAGGGGGCTTTTTGTTGCTGAGGGAGAAAAAGTCGTACATGAATTAGTAGATTCAAAGTGGTCTATGACTTCTCTTTTTGCCATAGATCCAAATTTTCATAATGAGGCGCAAGGAGTCACTGA
>WTIP01000142.1:0-2898 GCA_011525195.1 Flavobacteriales bacterium
TTTCCAAGAAGACGGGCAAAATTTCCAAAAGCTCTGGGGTGGGTGCTGTTTTTTGAAAATACCCCTTCGGGTGACATCGTACCTGCATCTGATCCAAAACTCATATAGGGGAGTTTTATCTGTTTTTTGATATTTTCTTCGGTCATTAAAAAGTAAACTGTACCGACTCTACTTCCATCCTGTATGACTAAATCGATGGCTGTTTCTTCTGGACTTTTTCCTCTCATTTTAGCGACTTCCGTTAGTGTTTTTCCAGTCAGGTATTTTAAGCTGTCATTTTTAAAACCCACTAAAATTAATTTATCTGATGACTCTGCTGCTCTCATGAGGTTTTCCCATTGATCTGTATCCGTTTTCATTTCTTTTATTACTCTTTTTCTGATAGCAGAATCTTTTAAGCGCGCGATCCACTGATCAAGGCCTCCTTCTTGAACCCATGGGGGCATAGAAGCGTCCAATCCAGTGGCTCCGGCAATATAGGTATACATGTCTGTGGTAATTTCCAAGCCTTTTGCTCTTGCAGAATCAATTTTTTGAATGACTTGATCCAGTTTATACCAATTTTTTTTCCCACTTTGCTTAAGGTGGTAGATCTCTGCGCGGATACCAGATTGATCTGCTATGGTCAATAGTTCATCGACACTTTCAAGAAGCTTATTTCCTTCACTCCTCATATGCGAAATATAAAGGCCATCATATTCTGCCGCTACTTTACAAAGCGCGATGAGCTCCTCTGTACTCGAATAAAATGCGGGAGCATAGATCAGTGATGAGCCGATTCCCATGGCACCCTCTTTCATGCCTTGGTGAACGAGGTTTTTCATGAGTGCTAATTCGGACTCATTGGGCTTTCTGTCTTCATAGCCTACCGCATTAATTCGCAGGGTGGTAGCGCCTATAAAGGAGGCTATATTTGTAGAAACTCCTTTGTCTTCTAAAAATTGAAGGTATTCCCCTAATGTAGTCCAATTGATATCATATTTGATATCTCCTTGGTTTTTTTTCATATAAGTTTTTAGTTCCTCATTAAGCGGCCCCCAGGACATGCCTTCACCAAAAACTTCAAGTGTTACCCCTTGTCGGATATCGCTTTGAGAGTTCCCCTCTTCTATCAAAGTTTCGACCCCCCAGCTGAGCATATTGATAAATCCGGGAGAAACGGCTTTATCAGTGGCATTGATTATTTTTTTTGCTGTAAAAAATTTTGGAGGACCTATATAAAATATCTTATCGCCTTTAAGGGCTACCGTTCCCTGGTAGGGGGGCGCTCCTGTTCCGTCATATATGGTCCCATTTTGGATTAAAACATCAACCTCTGCTTCAGAAGAACAGGAGTAAAATAACGGAACTAAAAAAAGTAAGATTAAATTTTTAAAATGCATCTGTGTTTTATTTTATGATAATTTGTGGTGTAGAAGCGGTTGCCGTATTTATTTCTAAAAGACGTGTCTCGAAATCTTTCATGTGCTGCTGATGACTATTGAGCTCCTCCGTTATGCTTTTAACCCGGTCTAATTGAGGTAGCGTTGGTGGATTTGTTGTATTGTCAATGGCCCGCATAAGCGATCGGATTTCTTCTCTTAGTCGGGGTCTTTGTCTGTAATTCATCGAGGGAGGGGGCCTCATTAAATGCTCTTCTTTATAGGCTACTAATTCTTGATGGGTTGTACTTACGAGACTTTTGGCATTAGCATTTGATTCAAGTTTTTCATTGAGAATTGCCAATTGATCGATTACTCCGCTAAACTGATCGATTAACTGATGGGTCTGGCTGAGCAAATTTCTCAATTCAAGAAGGGCTTCTAATTTGGCTTTATAAGCTTCAGTAGACATTTTAATTCGCAGATCTCCAATTACATTTATATCGGTTTCCAGCTTTATCCCCTTGTGACTGATATGAGCCACATATTTACCAGGAATTACTTTAGGCCTGATACTGCCATAGCTAAATCCTTCTTTAATCTGGTTTTTTAGCGCTACAGCACCATCATGTCCCAAATCCCAAACGACTCTATTAATTCCTTTTTTGCCTTGTTTATGGGTAAGTGTCGTTATTAAATTTCCTGCATTATCTTTTATTTGAATCTGTATCGCCTCTTGCGCATCTTGATTTAGGTAAAAATTTATATAGGCCCCATATTCTGGATTTTTTGCTTTATAAGTTCTGTCTCCTAAATTTTCTAACCGCCAATACATATTCCAGAGGACAGCTTCTCTAACTTCAAATAAATGGATCTCTTTTCCTTTAGCATTGGGAAGCTCTTCCAGTGGTCTGATGTCATCTAAAATATAAGCCCCACGTCCATGTGTACCCAAAATTAAATCTCGATCTCGCTTTTGAATTCTAAGATCTCTGACCGAAACATTAGGTAGATCGACATTGATCTTTTCCCAGTTTTTTCCTTTATTCCAGCTAGCATAAATTCCATGCTCCATTCCAGCGAATAGCAAATCGGGATTGTGAGGATCCTGACGCACTACTTTTACATAGTCGTCCTGTGGGAGGTCCGCAGAAATTTTCTGCCAGGTTTTCCCAAAGTTTTCTGTCATAAAGATATAAGGACTAAAATCATCCATTCTGTGTTGGTCTACAACAACAAATGCGGTTCCTGCATTGTGCTCTGAAGCATGAATTTTTGAAACCCAAGAATATTCAGGCAGCCCCTTAATCCTACTATTTAGTTTATTCCATGAGAGTCCCCCATCTATAGTAAGTTGAATATTTCCATCATCTGTTCCTGCCCAGATGACCCCTTTTTGAAGAGGAGATTCAGCGATATATAAAACAGTACAGTGAAATTCTGCAGCCGTATTATCCTGATAGATTGTTCCTCCAGAAGACCTTTGTTTTGATTTGTCATTCGTCGTTAAATCTGGACTGATTACTTCCCAACTTTT
>WTIP01000142.1:2998-4478 GCA_011525195.1 Flavobacteriales bacterium
TTGTCTTGAAGCCCGCCATAGACATTATAGGGTCTTAGATTGTCAACTTGAATTTGATAAAATTGAGACAATTCTATATTATTAATCACTTCCCAGCTGTCACCGCCATCAAATGACCGTTGAAAACCACCATCACTCCCATTGAGAATATAATTTGGATTTTGTGGATCTATCCATAGCGCCTGATGATCACCGTGGACTGTTGTGGCGATTTGTTCCCAACTGGCGCCACTGTCTTTAGAACGGCTTAACCTTCCTGAGATGGAAAATAAAATATTGGGACGTTTCGGATCCACCCGAACATCACTGTAATAAAAGGGTCTAAAATTAATATTGGGATCGTCATTCACTAAAGTCCAATGGGCACCCTTGTCTTCAGAACGGAAAGCGGTTCCGCCTCCTTCAAATTCGGTCATGAGATAAATAATATTGGGATCACTCTGTGCAATATGTATACCTGGACGCGCCATATCTGTCTGGGGGAGTCCGTTCATAATTTTTTTCCATGTCGCACCACCATCTGTTGTTTTATAAATCGCGGTATTTTGACCTCCATCGTCAAAGCGCCAAGGCTTTCTTCTAAAGGTCCACATACCCGCATACATGATTCTTGGATTTTCATTTTCCATGGCAAGATCTGCACAGCCTGTATTTTCGTCTATATACAGAATTTTATCCCAAGTTTTTCCACCATCTGTGGTTTTAAATACGCCTCTTTCTTTATTGGGGCCCCATTCTTTTCCGAGGGCACAAATACAGGCGGTATCGGGATCATTACGGTCTACTACGATGCGTTTTATTCTTTCTGTTTCTTTGAGACCAAGATGTTCCCAAGAGTCTCCACCATTGACAGAACGGTAAACACCCCAACCATAGCCCACACTATTTCTTGGATCTCCTTCACCAGTTCCCACCCAAAGCACGTTTTTATCTGAAGGGGCTAGGGTCAAAGCACCTATTGAATAGGCTCTTTGGTTTTCAAAAATGGGGGTAAAACTGACCCCACCGTCCGTGGTTTTGTGTATGCCTCCATCAGCTCCACTTACATAAAAAGTCGACACATCTCCAGGGACACCGTCAATATCTGTTACACGGCCGCCCATATTTGCTGGCCCAATGGCGCGCCAAGAATAATCATTCATTAAGCTTGCTTTTTGGGCAAAGATTGTTGTATTGATTCCCGAATAGAGAACCGTTAATATTAAAATATAGCTGTGTTTTATTAAATTTTTCATGATTTTATAGTTTCTATTCTTTATCAGATACCCCAATTTTTTAAGCGATGTTTTTTTGGAGCTGTTTTTTTAAGACGTTCTTTAATCTTATTTAAATACATTGTATTGTATCGCAGTCTAGAGATATAGTTAGGATTTTCTTGGTCACCATTCCAGCAATGCTCTGCCCCATTTCCATAATCTACCTCTCCGCCGTAGTAGGGGTTAGTTGTTTTTTCTAAAAATGCTTCAGTAAGCACCACGGC
>WTIP01000162.1:0-3476 GCA_011525195.1 Flavobacteriales bacterium
GCAAATGGAGCTGGAAAATCTACCTTTTTAAAAATTTTATCGGGAAAGCAGGAGGCCAATTCGGGAAGTGTCCACCTAGAGTCTGGAAAGCGGCTATCAGTATTGGAGCAAAATCACAATGCCTGTGATGATTTTCCGGTATTAGAGACTGTGCTTCGTGGCAATAAAAACTTATTTAATATCAAGTCAGAAATGGATAGGCTCTATGCAAAAGAGGACTTTTCTGATGCCGATGGGGATCGAGTAGGGGAGCTGCAACTCGCTTATGAAGAGATGAATGGCTGGAATGCAGATAGTGAAGCTGCAGCATTACTTTCCAATCTTGAAATCTCAGAGGAATTGCATTTTAAAATGATGAATGAGCTCGATGGAAAACAAAAGGTTCGCGTTCTTCTTGCTCAGGCCCTTTTTGGGAATCCCGATGTGCTTATCATGGATGAGCCAACAAATGATTTGGACTATGACACCATAATGTGGCTGGAAAACTTTTTAGCCAATTATGACAATACTGTTATTGTGGTATCGCACGATCGACACTTTTTAGATGCTGTGTGTACCCATATTTCTGATATCGATTTTGGAAAAATCAACCATTATTCTGGGAATTATACTTTTTGGTATGAATCCAGTCAGTTAGCAGCCCGACAGCGCGCGCAGCAGAATAAAAAATCAGAAGAAAAAAAGAAAGAATTACAAGAATTTATTGCGCGTTTTTCTGCGAATGTAGCTAAATCAAAACAGGCTACCTCTAGGAAAAAAATGATTGAAAAACTTGATATTGAAGAGATTAAACCTTCTAGCAGAAGGTATCCCGCCCTCATATTTGAACAAGAGCGTGAAGCAGGGGACCAAATACTGAATATAGAACAGCTAACGGCTTCTTTGGACGGCATACCTTTATTTGAAAATATAAATTTGAATTTAGCCAAAGGAGATAAATTAATCGTACATGCTAAAGACACCCGTGCAATTGAATTATTTTATGATGTGCTTATGGGTAAAGTCAAAGCCGACAAGGGTGAGTTGTCTTGGGGAGTAACGACCAACCAGGCATACTTACCGGTAGACCATGATCATTTCTTTGAATCTCCTGTATCCCTTGTCGATTGGTTGCGCCAGTATGCCAAAACAGAAGAGGAGCGTGAAGAAGTATTTCTAAGAGGATTTTTAGGGAAGATGCTTTTCAGTGGTGAGGAAGCGTTAAAAATGTCAAATGTGCTGTCTGGTGGAGAAAAAGTTCGCTGCATGCTTTCAAAAATAATGATGGAAAGGGCCAATGTATTAGTACTCAATGAGCCTACCAATCACTTAGATTTAGAATCGATTACCGCCTTTAATAATTCACTGAAAAATTTTAAAGGAACTTTACTTTGTAGTACCAGTGATCATGCCTTTGCACAATCTTTAGGGAACAGAATTATTGAACTTACCCCTAATGGAATGATAGACCGACATATGACTTTTGACGAGTATATGACAGATCCTAAAATCAAAGAACTCAGAGAAAAATTATACGCTTAAGGTCTTAAGTGAAAATGATATAAGTACTAATCACAATTAAGGTGATTAGTACACCCATAAGCCTTACTGGTTTCCATTGTGTAATATCGACTTGTTTGGTATACTGCTGAACATAGGACTCTTTACGTGGATAAATTTTTCCAATGACAAGCATAAGACCGATATTAAATATGAAAATAAGGGCCATAATGTGCAAATAATGAGGGTATTCCCCTCCATTACTTTCAATATAACCTTTGAGAAAAAATTGACTAAAAGAATACAAAATTACTCCCACTCCCATCGCAACTTTAGCGGCTATAGGGGGGACATATTGGGTAAGATAACCCACGAGAATGATAGTGAGTATTGGAATCGTATAACAGCCATTAATCTCTTGTAAATAGCCAAAAAGTCCTTCTGGGGCGTTGGCTATAGAGGGCGCAATGATCATAGATAATACTGCCAATCCGATGCCAAAGCCTTTGCCTGCACGAACAACTTGAACTTCAGAAGCTTCCTTATTGATATATTGTTTATAAATATCAAGTCCAAAAAGCGTTACTGAACTGTTAAGCGCAGAGTTGAAAGAACTTAAAATAGCACCAAAAAGCACTGCGGCAAAAAAGCCTAATAAGGCGGGAGGGAGTACTTTATTGACCAATAAACCGTAGGATTGGTCACCCTGACTTGGATCCAATGTGTCACCAAAAATATAAAATGCGATCAGTCCCGGTAAGACAACGATTAGTGGGCCTAAAATTTTAATAAAGGCAGCCAAAATAAGTCCCTTTTGCCCTTCGATAAGGTTTTTCGCGCCCAAAGCACGTTGAATAATGGCCTGATTTGTCCCCCAGTAAAAAAGTTGTACCAAAACCATCCCTGTAAATAATGTACTAAAAGGAATGGCTGAGTCACTAGCACCCATCGCTTTAAACTTAGTCGGATCATTGGCATAAAGCGCCTCAATTCCATTTAGTAGGCTTCCATCACCTATATACAATAAGCCAAATACGGGAATCATTAACCCCCCAATAAGCAGTCCTATAGCATTAACTGTATCTGAAACTGCAACCGCTTTTAATCCTCCAAAAATAGCATACAACGAGCCGATAACGCCTATTGCACATACGGTGAGAACTAAAGTTTGACTTTGTTCCATTTGAAAGAGGTTGTTCAAATCAAACATTCCAATCAAGGCGATCGCACCAGAGTAAAGTACGATAGGGAGTAATACCACTACATAACCACTCAAAAATAAACCAGAGGTGATTGACTTGGTCATTGTATCATAGCGTCTTTCAAGAAATTGAGGAATTGTTGTTAAGCCCCCTTTGAGGTAACGCGGTAAAAGGACCAGTGCTGTTACTACCATGGCTATGGCTGCGAGGGTTTCCCAAGCCATTACCAAAATTCCCTCATTATATGCGGAGCCATTTAGCCCTACTAATTGTTCTGTAGATAGATTTGTTAATAAGAGTGACGCGGCAATGACAGGGCCTGTAAGACTTCGTCCCCCGAGGAAATAACCGTCTTCTGTTTGTTCGTTTGTAGAGCGAGTAGCAAGGTAAGCAACAATACCCACCAATAGGGTAAAAGCGATAAAGATGACAAATTGCATAGTTAAGTTAAATTCAATGTGAACTTAAAAGTATGAAAACAATTTCAAAGTTCGAGCGTTAAAAGCACCTCCCTCGCTTTTTCATACTCATCAGGGTGTACCCAAACCTCTTGGTCGGTAGAAAGAGTCCCAAACCCGGCTAGACGCGCAGATTCTGCTTGGTCTTTTACGACTGGAACAATGCCCGTGCTGTCTAAGACACTACACAGTTTAGCAACGTCCATGGCGGTGCCGTAAAACAATCTCTTGTAGGCCTGGGACATTCAGTGGGGTTTTAAGCTTTATTGTATTTACTATTCCAAATAGCAGGGTTAAAATTCTTACCCAATGCAAAACCATAAAATAAGACAATTGA
>WTIP01000162.1:3576-5646 GCA_011525195.1 Flavobacteriales bacterium
TCGTCTTTTCTTTCAAGTCGAAATAAAACAGAAGGCGCCATGATTTTGAAATCTGAAAGTACGGTATTGTGTGCAGATTCCATTTTTTCTATTTCAGCCTTTGCACTCTCAGGCAATTGTCCTTTAAAATATTTGAGGTCTAAAAAACGCAGACGGTAATCGATACAAACATTTTTGATATGCTCGAGGTGGTAAATCTTTTGGGTTTCTAGTTGATCAAAATCAAAACGATTAACAGTTTTGAGGCCATAAGAGGCTAAAAGTGTTGCTAAAAGCTCAGCAGTATCAGTGGTTTGCTGTTTTTTTCTTGTTTGAGACAGGACTTCCTCAATATTGGTTTTAGAGAGTAACTTCAACGACATCATTCTATTTCATTTTTACAAAAATAAAATAAAATTTTTTAAAATTTAGCTTTTAAAAAAGAAGTGCTTAACGCAGCTCAGCCTCAAAATCTTTTTTAAAATTTTGAAATAATTTTTCCATCACTTTGTCAACTTGTTTATCGGTGAGGGTTTTATTTTGATCCTGAAAGTTAAAGTTAATGCCATATGATTTTTTACCCTTAGCAAGAGATTTCCCTTCAAATACATCAAAGAGGGTCACACTTTTCAGAATTTTTCGTTCTGTCTTTAAAGCCAGATTTTGTAAATCTTCAAATTGGACATCCTGATCTACCAATAGGGCAAAATCTCTTGATACAAAAGGAAATTTAGCAATTTCTTCATAGTGAATAGTTTCCGAGAGGGCATCCTTGGCAAGTTGCTGCCAGTTTAATTCAATACAGTAGACTTCTTGCTCAATATTAAATTTTTTGAGTAACTCATTTGAAATCAGACCCATGATGCCATAGGACTTTTTATTATAAGTCATGGCAAAGCCGAGCTCAAAAATCTCATTTTCTACCCCTTCAAATTGCACCCCATCAAAACCTAATGTCTTGAGTAAATCAACAATTACACCTTTGAAATAGGAAAAACGATCTTGGTCTTTATTCGTATCCCAATGTGGCTCAAAAAGTTGTCCAGTCAGCACCATACAAAGTCTTTTCTCTTCGATATAGGCTTCGGCCTTTTTCCCATAGACCTTACCAAATTCAAAGAGTTTTAAATTTTTATTTTGACGATTTAAATTAAAAGAAGCGACCTCTAATAATTGATCAATTAAGCTTTGCCGCATTTTTGACAATTCTTGTCCGAGCGGATTAATCAGTTGGACTTCTTGGTGAAAATCTGATTTATAATCAGGTGTCGTGATAGAGTTGTTGAGGGTTTCGAAAAATCCCAAACTTGTCAAATGTCGGGCAGTCGCATTTTCAAGTTTATAAATACTTTTCCAATTATAATCAGGAGCAGCTTCATAAATCAGTGGTTTGGAGGCCAATTGATTATAGCCATAAACCCGTAAAATTTCTTCTATAACATCTGCAGGTCTCGTGACATCAACTCGGTAGCGCGGGATTGTCATTCCAATGCCTGTTTCTGAAACAGAGTTTATCTCGATTTCAAGCGCATTTAATATTGTATTAAGTTCCTTTTCTTCAATTTTTTGACCGACAGTACGTGTGATTTGATCAAAACTCAAAAAGATTTGATGAGCTGCAGCTAATGGTTTTGCAAATTCTTGAATTGCACTTGAAATTTCACCACCACATAGTTGTTTAATTAAAATTGCAGCTCGTTTTAGTGCTGTAATGCCAATTTCTGGGTCTATACCTCGTTCAAAGCGAAATGAAGCATCTGTATTGAGGCCGTGATATTTGGCTGTTCTTCGAATACTTACTGGATCAAAATAGGCACTTTCCAAAAAGATTTGCGTTGTTGTTTCAGTAACGCCAGCGTCTTTCCCACCAAAAACACCGGCAATACAGTGGGGGGTGTCTTCGTCTCCTATAATAAGATCTTCAGCCTGTAAGGTGCGTTCAACCTCATCTAAAGTAGTAAAGGGAGTCCCTTCATTAAAGGTTTTTACCGTGATTTTACTTTTAATTTTTGAGGCATCAAAAGCATGCAAAGGCTGTCCCAGCTCATGCATGACATAGTTTGTCACATCAACGAGATTATTTTTTGGATT
>WTIP01000162.1:5746-17058 GCA_011525195.1 Flavobacteriales bacterium
CCCATACTGACCTCCCCACGGATTTTACTTTTATTGATTTTAATCGTTCTACCGTCATTAAAATAAAGTGTCGTACCCACAGTAGCAACGGCCACTTTTTGATCTTTTGCCACATTAGGGGCACCACAGACAATCGGGACAACGGTATCCCCGATAGAAACAGTTGTTTTTTTTAGTCGATCAGCATTTGGATGGGGTTCACAGCTGAGTACCTTTCCAACGACAACCCCTTTGAGTCCTCCTTTAATACTTTCGAAACTCTGCATACCCTCAACTTCGAGTCCTAAATCAGTTAGCATCCTGCTAATTTCTTCTTTGGGAAGCGAAACTTTAAGGAACTGTTGTAACCAGTTGTGAGAAATTTTCAAGCAAATAAATTTTTGAATAATCTAGATGCAAATATAAGAATCTATCCCACCTTTACTAGCTTATAAAATTCCAAATATTCGAATCAAATTGTAAGGAATAAAGTGTACGCTTTACACATTGGTGAGCTGCCGCCTGTAAATGGGTGTCTTCTTTAAGAATTTTTAGGGCCTCACTGCGCGCCGCTTTGAGGAGGTTTTGGTCTTTGATTAGGTCTGCAATTTTCAACTGCAAAATACCGCTTTGTTGTGTGCCCATTAGATTGCCTGGGCCTCTTAATTTCAAATCGACCTCTGCAATTTCAAACCCGTCATTGCTTTTTGTGAGGGTTTCCATACGGATCTGTGCTTCTTGTGATAATTTTGAGCCTGTCATTAAAATGCAATAGCCTTGATCTGATCCCCTTCCGACGCGGCCACGTAATTGATGCAGTTGTGATAAACCAAAGCGCTCAGCACTTTCTATTACCATCACAGTAGCGTTGGGAATATTTACCCCAACCTCTATTACTGTAGTAGCAACCATAAGCTGTGTCTTCCCCTGAATAAAGCGTTCCATTTCAAAGGCTTTGTCTTCCGATTTCATTTGACCATGAACAATACTAATTTGATAATTCGGTTTTGGAAAACTCCGTGAAAGACTTTCAAAGCCATCCATTAGGTCTTTATAATCCAGTTTTGAAGACTCTTGGATAAGTGGATAAACAATATAGACCTGATTCCCTTTTGCAATTTGGTCTTTAATAAAAGCAAAGACTTTTAGGCGGTTGGCATCGGTTCGATGGAGTGTTTTGATTTTTTTTCGACCCGGAGGGAGTTCATCAATCACAGAAAAATCCAAATCTCCATATAAACTCATTGCGAGCGTTCTGGGAATGGGAGTTGCAGTCATCACCAAAATATGAGGGGGAATTTCATTTTTTTGCCAAAGCTTGGCCCGTTGCGCCACACCAAATCGGTGCTGCTCATCAATGATTGCCAATCCCAACTGTTTAAATGTAACCTGATCTTCTAAGACGGCATGCGTGCCTACCAAAATACTTAATTCACCGCTTTTAAGCTCTTCATCTATGCGTTTACGTTCTTTTTTTGGTGTACTTCCAGTGAGTAAGGCCACTTTACAATTCATTTTTTGAAGTTGTTCAGCCAAAGACTGATAGTGCTGCTGTGCTAAAATTTCAGTAGGCGCCACCAAACAAGACTGGTAATTATTGTCAAGGGCAATTAACATGATAAGTAAAGCAACAATCGTCTTTCCTGAACCTACATCTCCTTGCAGTAAGCGATTCATTTGTCTTCCACTACCCATGTCCTTTCTCAATTCTTTAATTACTTTTTTTTGTGCATTTGTAAGTTCAAAGTCAAGATATTTATTAAAAAAGGCATTAAAAGAAGGCCCTACTTTTTTAAAGAGTTGACCTTTTATTTTTTGCTTACGTTGCGTATTTTTTAAAATTAACTGCAACTGTAAATAAAAAAACTCTTCAAACTTTAAGCGCATTTGAGCACGTGCTAAACTTTGTTGGTGATCCGGAAAATGAATTTGTCTAAGGGCTTCGTTTTTAGAAATCAGTTTGTACTGATTGATTAAATTTTGCGGTAGTGATTCTGAAAAATGACCACTTCGAGTGGTCAATAATTCTACCATCATTTTTTGAATCACTTTCTGTGAAACTCCTTTATTGAGAAGCTTCTCAGTAGAGGGATAAATAGGGTAAAATGAAATTTTAAGCTGCTGCTGGAAATTTTCTTCTAGTTCAAGTTCAGGGTGGGGGATACTGGCGACTCCTTTGAACCAATTAATTTTACCAAAAACAACATAGTCTTCATTGAGTTTGAGCTGGTCTCTAATCCACTGATAGCCACGAAACCATATGAGTTCCATCTGACCACTGCCATCACTAAAGGTGGCGACTAATCGTTTCCCTCGTTTTTGCGGTATCAATTTGAGGGTCGTAATACGCCCTTTTATTTGAATTTCTGTATGGGTCTGAGGGAGTTCATTTATGCGATAAAACCGACTCCGATCTATATAACGATTTGGGAAAAAATGTAATAAATCTTGGAAAGTATGAAGATTTAATTCAGTTTTAAGCAAACGCGCACGTTCAGGCCCTACACCTTTTAAATAAACCAGCGGCGTTTGAATTGCATCCATTTTATTTTATAATTTTAGATAGGAGGTTCACGTCATAAATATAAATAGTTTACCCCAAGCGAGATCTATGCGGGCATTAGTTATTTCAGGTGGAGGCAGTAAGGGTGCATTTGCAGGGGGTATTGCACAATACCTGCTGGAAGAAAAAAAGCATAATTATGATTTATTTTTAGGGACCTCTACAGGCAGTCTTTTGATTTCTCATCTTGCGCTGGGAAAAATTCAAACGATTAAAAAGGCGTTTACCAGCGTCAATCAATCCAGTATCTTTAGCACTAACCCTTTTTTAATAGTAAACAGCAAAGGAGAAGAGCGGATAAAAATTAATCATTTCAATGTTTTGAAAAACTTTATCAGAGGGAGAAAAACTTTTGGAGAAAGTTTCAATTTAAAAAATTTGCTTGTTGAACAACTCACTGAAGCTGCCTTTACTCAACTAAAACAAAGCCAGAAACAGGTAGTTGTGAGTGTAGCCAATTTGTCGGCCAACACAATAGAATATAAAGCCCTCAAAGACTGCACCTATGCTGACTTTTTAGATTGGATCTGGATTTCCTGTAATTTTGTCCCCTTTATGTCTTTGGTAACCAAAGACGGTTGCGAATACGCAGATGGGGGTCTGGGTTGTATTATTCCCATAGAAAAAGCCATTCGTTTAGGAGCTACCCATATAGACGCCATCCTTTTAGACACGGAATTTCAACATACCAATCGAATGCACGCCCGCAATCCTTTTGACACTTTAGGGACAGTTTTTAATTTTATTTCTGATCGGATAGAGATGCAAAATATGCATATTGGTAAACTAGTAGCTGAAGACTATAAGGCAACACTTAAAGTCTATTACACCCCTCGCGTTTTGACTACCAATTCATTGGTTTTCAACCAACCTCAAATGAAAGCTTGGTGGGAAGAGGGTTATGAATACGCCAAGAACCACCCACATAATCAGTAACTCCTATTGAAATTAAATTTTTGTTGTAGAAAGCCGCCTAAGCACTCCTTATTTTGCTTTTAAAAAATCTACCGCCAGATTAGATAAGGCTTTTACACCCAATTGCATACTGGAGTCATCTACAAAAAAGGAAGGGGTATGATGTGAAGGCGCTTCACTTTCTTTTACATTCAATGGCGTACCGCCTAGGAAAAAGAAAAAGCCAGGCACTTCATTTTGAAAATAAGAAAAATCTTCAGCACCAGTAATGGCATCAACTTCAAAGACTTTATCCTTGCCGGCTACGCGTTCGAGTGTAGGAATCATCTTTTTTGTTAGGGCGATATTATTGAAGGTAATATCTGCTCCATCTTGAATTTCCACTGTAGCTTCAGCACGATAAGCAGCCGCTAGGGTAGGGATCATTTCCTGCATCCTGTTTCGGATCATCTCTTTCATTTCTTTGTCGAGTGTTCGAATCGTACCGATCATTTCCAATTCCTCGGGAATAATATTAAATCGGATGCCCGAATGAATTGAACCTACTGAGATTACAGCTCCTTCTTTAGTGAGTTGTGATTCTCGACTGATCAAAGTCTGTAACCCATTTATTATTTGAGCACTTGCCACGATGGGATCCACACTTTGCCAGGGAGTAGATCCATGGGCTTGTTTTCCTTTGACTTTAATCACAAAACGCTGTGAGGCTGCCATCATACCCCCTGGCTTATAGGTAATCTTCCCTACGTGGGTACCCGAATTAATATGCAGTCCAAAAATAGCATCTACTTTGGGATTCTCCAGAACCCCTTCTTCAATCATAAATTTGGCGCCTCCTTTTTCTCCCGGTGGGGGACTTTCCTCTGCAGGTTGAAATATAAACTTTACTGTTCCTGGAAAGGTCCTGTTTTTTGAAAGTACTTCTGCGACACCCATTAAAATAGCCACGTGCGTATCATGTCCGCAAGCATGCATAACACCTGTCTCTTGCCCATTAAAAACAGAAGTTACGGTAGACTTATAGGGTAAGTCATTTCGTTCTACCACAGGAAGGGCATCCATATCCGCTCTGAGGGCTACAACTTTACCGGGTTTTGTACCTTTTAAAATACCGACAACCCCTGTATGGGCTACCCCTGTTTGTACTTCTATTCCAAGCGATTTGAGGTGACTTGCAACATAGTCGGCAGTTTTAAATTCTCTATTTGACAATTCAGGATTTTGATGAATATGATGACGCCACTGGATGACTTTTGAGTCTATAGCCGCAAAATCTGAATCTTTAATTTGCGCGTATAAAATGTTTGTGAAAAATATAATAGTTAGTAAAAATCGAAGGATATTCATATTTGTTTTTTTTTTAAATATAACTGTTTATAAATAATTCATCATTTTGAATGACTCAAACAGATAATCCCTACTTTTAATGCACAATGCAAGACGGCTCAAACTCTTTTTTAGAGACACTTAATGAGGCACAACAAAAGCCTGTTTTACACAAAGAAGGCCCTCTTATTGTTATTGCGGGTGCGGGTGCGGGTAAAACCCGTGTCTTAACCTATCGCATTGCACATCTGATGGCTTCAGGAGTCGATTCTTTTTCAATTTTAGCCTTGACATTTACCAATAAAGCAGCTCGTGAAATGAAAGGACGAATCGCGGACTTAGTAGGGGAGAGCGAGGCTAAAAATTTATGGATGGGCACCTTCCATTCTGTATTTGCACGCATCTTAAGACAGGAAGCAGATAAGCTCGGCTATCCTTCCAACTTTACGATCTACGATACCCAGGATTCTGACCGCTTAATTGCAGCGATTATCAAAGAAATGGGCCTCGATAAAGACATTTATAAATACAAACAAATACGAAGTCGTATCTCAGCTTTCAAAAACAGCTTAATTACTGTAAAAGCCTATTATAACGACTACGACCTTCAAGAGGCTGATACCATGGCAAAACGCCCCCAAATGGGCGCGATATATAAAGAGTATGTAGAGCGCTGCTTTAAAGCAGGAGCAATGGATTTCGATGATTTGCTCTTACGGACCAATGAATTATTAAATCGTTTTCCTGAGGTCCTAGCGAAATACCAAGACCGCTTTCGCTATATCCTAGTCGATGAGTATCAAGATACCAATCACTCACAATATTTGATAGTTAGAGCCTTATCAGACCGTTATCAAAATATTTGTGTAGTGGGCGATGATGCCCAGAGTATTTATGCCTTTAGGGGAGCCAATATCAATAATATTTTAAATTTTCAAAAGGATTATGAGGATGTGGCACTCTACCGCCTGGAGCAAAATTACCGTTCAACAAAAACAATAGTTGCTGCAGCAAATTCAATTATACAACACAATAAAAATAAAATCGATAAAGTAGTATGGACTTCAAATGATACAGGTACGCCAATTCAGCTGAACCGATTGCCTACTGATGCTGAAGAGGGCAGACATGTTGCTTCAAGTATTTTTGAATTTAAAATGCAAGAACAGCGAAAAAATGCTGATTTTGCCATCTTATACCGCACAAATGCGCAATCTAGGGCCCTAGAAGATGCATTGAGAAAGCGGGATATCCCTTATCGTATTTATGGTGGACTTTCATTTTACCAGCGTAAAGAAATTAAAGACGTACTGGCTTATTTAAGATTAATAGTAAATCCTAAAGATGAGGAAAGTCTAAAAAGAGTGATTAATTATCCGACTCGGGGCATAGGTCAAACTACAGTAGATAAACTCGTAGTAGGCGCAAAACAGCACGGGCTTTCATTATTTGAGACCATGATTAAGGCTTCGGAATTAGGGCTTTCCCTTCATTCGGGTGCACTTACCAAACTTTCCAATTTTGTTACCCTGCTACAGCGTTTTCAAATAGAGAACGAAACGCTTAATGCTTTTGAGATTGCCGATCTAGTTACTAAAAAGATCGGTTTAGTACAAGAACTAAAAAAAGATGCTACCCCAGAGGGTATTGCGCGTATTGAAAATGTAGAAGAATTACTTAATGGTATTCGCGATTTTACAGAAGGACAGCGAGAATTGGCAGATGCTACGGGCAGTTTAAGTGAGTTTTTAGAGGATGTGGCTTTGGCTACTGATTTAGATCAAGATGACGATCCTTCTATAGATAGGGTGGCTTTAATGACGATTCACCTCGCTAAAGGACTGGAATTTCCCTATGTTTATATTGTAGGACTAGAAGAAGACTTGTTTCCCTCTGCGATGAGCTTAAATACACGTGCTGAATTAGAAGAAGAAAGGCGTTTGTTTTATGTAGCGCTTACGCGTGCTGAAGAGCGTGCTTTTCTTTCCTACACACTTTCTAGATACCGTTGGGGAAAATTAATAGATGCTGAGCCCAGTCGTTTTATTGAAGAAATCGATCCCCAATACCTTAATCGCATTGTTCCAGAAGATCGTTACCAATTTAAACCCTTTATGAATACCTCAATTTTTGAGGGGGGTACCGATACGACTTCCTTTCAAAAAAGGAAATATAAAGAAAAAACACTCACAAGTCCTACGCCTTCACAATTACAAAAGCTGAGGAAACTCGAACAGAATCAGGAGCAGGTTGTCGCCAAAGCTCCACTGCATCTAGAAGTAGGTATGGAAGTAGAGCACAGTCGGTTTGGAACAGGGATTGTAGAGGCTTTAGAAGGAGCAGGTAGCGATCAGAAAGCGGCCATTAATTTTAAGGGATTTGGTATAAAAAAACTCCTTTTACGTTTTGCGAAATTAAAAGTCAAATAAGCTCTGATGGCGGATTTTATATCGATTTATTCAGACAATCCCAATCCAAAAGACCTCCAACAGGCAGTAGAAGTTCTAGAAAAAGGGGGGATTATTATTTTCCCTACCAATACAGTTTACGGTTTGGGTTGCTTGAGTAACCATCCCCAAGCACTGGATCGATTTGCAAAACTGAAAGGGATAAAATTAGAGTACGCCCCATTGAGTTTTATTTTTCCTGATATACGATCACTCACGCCTTATGTAGCTCCGATGAATTCTCAAGTTTTTAAATTGGTAAAATGCTTATTACCAGGTCCCTACGCTTTGATTTTGGAGGCCGCCCCTAAATTGCCAAAACCCTTTCAAAAAAGAAAAAAAATTGGGATTCGTATTTCTGAACACCCAGTATTAAAGGTATTACTTCCTATGCTCAGCGCTCCATTAATTACAAGCTCACTGCATGATCCAGATGAAATTCTGGATTATACGACCGACCCTGAAACTCTTTTTGAGCAATGGGAAACAAAAATTGACTTAATGCTTTCAGCAGGATATGGCAGCAATATTCCTTCTACAGTTTTGGATTTAACAACAACTCCTTTTGAAGTCATTAGAGAAGGAGCGGGGGAAGTTCCTTTTTAATTTTTTTTAAGGGATTAGCCTTCCATACACGCAATAATTTGATGTGCTACTTCTAGTGCTTGAGCACCCTCTTTAAGACTTACGCGAGGAATACTTTTGTTTTCGATACAAGAAGCAAGGTGTTCCAATTCATCTTGTATTGGATTTGTTTTAGGAATAGTGGGGTTTTCGAAGAGGACTTGTTTTTTTTCACCTTCCGCATTACTCAATACAACGGCTAAGTCTTCTGCTGACTCTGGATCAAGGTCTTTAATTGTTAAAATTTCTACCTGTTGAGTAAGATAGTCAACTACCAAAGAGGCGTTTTTTTGAAAAAATCTAGATTTGCGAACTTTCTTCAATGAAACCCTACTGGCTGTCAGGTTTGCTACACAGCCATTTTCAAATTCAATCCGTGCATTGCAAATATCGGGGCTCTTGCTTATAACAGTTACTCCTGAAGCCTGGATATTTTTGATTGGGGCATTTACAGTACTTAATACAATGTCAATATCATGAATCATAAGATCCAGTACTACAGAAACTGCGGTTCCTCTAGGGTTGAATTCTGCTAAACGGTGCGTTTCAATAAATCGAGGATTCTCAATAAAAGGCTCTAAGGCGATATAAGCTGGATTAAACCGTTCTATATGTCCCACTTGTCCCAACACCCCCTTTTGTTCGGCCAATTGGATAATTTCAGTTGCTTCAGCCACAGTTGCTGCCATCGGCTTTTCGATAAAAAGGTGTTTTCCCGCTTCAATGGCTTTTTGAGCGATTGAAAAGTGGGTTTGGGGGGTACTGACAATATCAACTATATCAACAGCATGGATCAGCTCCTCTGGACTTTGAAAGGCTTTGTGCTTTTTTAAAAGGTCCGAAGATTGAGCGAGATCCAAATTGGGGTCATAATAACCGATCAGCTCTAATTTTGGCGATGCAGCAATAACTTTGATGTGTATTTTGCCCAAATGACCTGCACCAAAAACTCCGACTTTTAGCATAGCATTGTCCTTTATCTCAAAAGTACAATCAAATTCATTATAATTAGAAAAAACTAAATTAAATTTGCTCGCTATGCGGGATACGCCAAAACATCAAGGGCAAAGGAATCAACTCGTAGAGTTGCTCCGTAAAAAAGGGATTAAAGATGAAATTGTACTTACTATTTTGAATCAGGTGCCCCGCCATCTTTTTATGGATACTGCATTAGCAAATTTTGCTTATGAGGACAAGGCTTATCCCATTGCTGCAGATCAAACAATTTCTCAGCCCTATACAGTTGCATTTCAAACTGAATTACTCCAGTTGTCTTCTACTGATAAAGTTTTAGAAATAGGAACTGGATCTGGTTACCAAACGGCAGTATTATTAGGAATTACCCCCTTTGTTTATACGATAGAGCGTCAGCAGACGCTCTTCAAAAAGACGCAGCTCTTGTTTCAAAAGCTAGGAATACGTCCTAAAAAGCATCTATTTGGAGACGGCTATTTAGGTTTTGAGGCAGCGGCCCCCTATGATAAAATAATTGTTACTGCTGCAGCTCCTGAAGTTCCCAAAGCCCTTTTAAAGCAACTTAAAATAGGAGGAAAACTAATTATTCCTTTAGGGGATAAAGAACAAATAATGACCCGATTTACCAAAACTAGCGAGACAGCCTTTGATAGGGAGCAATTTGGACATTTTCGATTTGTCCCAATGCTGGAAAATAAAATTAAGTAAATTTTATATTGGATTGCTATGACACTATTTGAAAATACAGAACGGGCCTTTATACACAAATCTAAAAGTGAATTGTATAAAACCTATCTCCTTTTTACTATTTTCTCATACCCGTTTTTTGTCCGCATTTCGGGTCAATTAATTGTCTTCCTTCTCAAAATTGGGTTTCCTATTAAAGGGCTTTTAAAGCGAACTGTTTTTGAACAATTTTGTGCTGGCCAGCAGGAAAAAGATTCTATAAAAGTGGTGGAGTCATTATACAACTTTAAGGTCAAATCTTATATGCATTATGCCTCTGAGGGACAGAAAACAAGCGAAGGCATGGAGGAAAGTTTAAAGAAAATTCTAGAGACAATTAAACTTTCTCAAAATAGCGAAGCACTTCCCTTTACTGTTTTTAAAAGTACTGCGTTAGGACCCGCCCGTTTGTTTGAGAAACAAACTGAGGGAGTTGCTTTAAGTGCTGAAGAGCAACGAGAGTGGGAGCAGGCATTAGCAAGAATTAACCGCTGTTGTGATTACGCTCAAGAATTGAATGTAAGGCTCTTAATTGATGCAGAGGAGTCATGGCTTCAGGGTGCCATCGATCAAATAGCCTTGACATTGATGAAAAAGTATAACCAGGATGCTCAACCATTGATTTATACGACTATGCAAATGTATCGTAATGACCGACTGCCTTATCTCAAAATGCTTATTGATGAAGCGAAATCAGCTAACTTTCAGATCGGAATCAAATTAGTGCGGGGCGCTTATTTAGAAAAAGAAAATCAAAGGGCTATAGAGCGGGGCTACCCCTCACCATTATGTCCAACAAAGGAAGCTACTGATGAAAATTTTAATCAGGGCTTGTATTTAATTTTAAATCACTTAGACCATTGTGAATTATTTTTAGGGTCGCATAGCGAAGACAGTACGCAAAGGGTAGTTGATTGGATGAAAACACATCAAATCCCTGCCAACTCTCCTCGAATTTGGTTTTCGCAGCTTTATGGGATGGCAGACTTTTTGTCATTTAATCTTGCCGACCTCGGTTATCAAGTAGTAAAATATGTGCCCTATGGTCCTTTAAAAGAAGTTATTCCTTATTTAATTCGCAGGGCAGAGGAAAATAGCGCTGTTCAAGGCCAAAGTCCTCGAGAATTGACACTCATAAAACGTGAATTGAAACGCAGAAGCGAAGTTAAGGCTGTCGGTAAGTAATAAGGGTCACTTTTTTTGCGCAATTGGCAACTTCAAAAATAGTTTTTGCTGGCTGTTTTCCCTCAAGCTGATAACGTTTACACGAATCTCTTTGTGTATCACTCTTTGAAAAATCGACTGTGGCTGTACGTATAAGTTCTTTAAGTAAGTCTTTATTTAATGCCGGATAGCGATCGGAAAGAGCAGCTGGAATGACGAGCTCTTTTTGAAGTAAATTATCTATTACCCGGGCATTAGGAGTATAATTACAACTTGTTTTTTTTCCATTTAAAATAAAGGCTAAAAAGATCAGTCCCACAGAAAAACCTCCCAAATAATAACCCAATCGATAGAGTATTTTCACAAATGCTATATTTTAATTTTACTTAATACTCGAGTGCCTTCTTTTTCTACTTTAAGCTGAAAAAAATCATAATTTAAAGGGAGATGAGGGGTGATTTTATCTGCCCATTCTAAAAAACATAAATGACCTGAGTCTAGATACTCCTCTATACCGAAATCTAAGGCTTCGTCGGGATGTTCAAGACGGTAAAAATCAAAATGATAAAAAAGAGCCTTATTATTTTTATAGC
>WTIP01000125.1 GCA_011525195.1 Flavobacteriales bacterium
CATTTTAATAAATTTGATGGCCAAAACTAACTTTAATTAATTAAGACCCTCTATTTATAAGGGGTATTATTTTAATTTTTATAAATAAAAAAAATAGACCCCCAAAAAATTAGGGGTATCCTAAAAATAAAATATAAAAATTATGAAATAGGCAAAAAAAAGAGGATCAGTTGAAATATTTAAAAATCAAATTTCCCGATACCACAAAAAAAAGCCCGCCCACAAGGCTTAAAAGTGTATAAAGCATGAAGCTTAAATAGTCTCCTGAGCGAAGAAAGGCCATATTTTCTAAACTGAAGGTCGAAAAAGTGGTGAGCCCACCACAAAAGCCGACAGCAGTAAACAAATAGAAGTCAGAACGCACACTTTGAGTTTTTAAAGCCCAACCCAACAAGAGTCCTATTATAAGGCATCCTATAAAATTTGCGATTAAAGTAGGCCAAGGGAAACCCGTTTTAGTGAAGGGGATTAATTTACTTATCAGATACCTAAAAAGACTTCCTAAGCCCCCGCCTAGAAAAATAAAAAGCCACGTTTTCATTGCTGCGTCAGGTATTTAATTAAAACTAAAACACCAAATGCGATAAAAAATCCAATAAGTATTTTATAGCTCCCCTTGAAATAATTTGGTTGTGCTTTCTTATCAGATCGGTAGGAATAAATAATAATGAGCGTAAATCCTATCAGAAAACACAAGGCAAAGATTAACTGACCAAATGAAAACATCTTCTATTTTTTTGTCTAATTTAGAAATAAATAATCCATATATATTTAAGGTACTATGTTAAATAAACCAATTGAAGCGGTGACTTTATTTCATCAAGCTTATGGCCTGGGGATTGAAAACAAACCAACCGCCACTTTAAATGAAGCGACAACTACACTTCGATTTAATCTTATGAAAGAGGAAAATGAGGAATATCTTGAAGCCGCAAAAGAAGGAAACCTTGTAGAGGTAGGTGATGCCCTTGGAGACATGCTCTACATATTGTGTGGCACCATTATATCTCATGGTTTTCAAGAAAAGATGGAAGCCATCTTTGATGAAATTCAAAGAAGTAATATGAGTAAACTAGGAGAAGATGGAAAACCGATCTACAGGGACGACGGGAAAGTTTTGAAAGGTCCCAATTATTTTAAGCCCAACTTAAAGGCAATTATTGAAGAAGACTAAACAGTAACTTCTTTTCTCCAGCCAAAGGGATCTTCTGCCTTATTGTATTGAATGGCTACTAGTTTTGTTTTTAATTCTAAGGCAATAGGCGCAGCTTCAGGGAGCTTATAGGTTGTTCCATGATGCGAAAAACTATTAATAGGCAGAACGACTACGGCTGTTCCTGAGCCAAAAATTTCTTGAAGGCTTCCCTGGGCGTGGGCTTTTTTGATTTCATCTACTTTTATCGGCCTTTCTTCTACTTTTATCCCTTGGTGCTCTGCGAGTTTTATAATGCTTTTTCGTGTTACACCATCTAATATTCGATCACTAACAGGTGCAGTAATCAGGGTATCATTGATTCTAAAAAAGATATTCATAGTACCGGCTTCTTCCATATATTCATGGGAACTTGCATCAGTCCAAATAATTTGCTGAAATCCTTCTTTTAAAGCGAGTGAGGTAGGATAAAATTGAGCAGCGTAATTTCCGGCTGCTTTGGCATAACCAACACCCCCATCAGCAGCTCTACTGAATTCCTCTGCTATCAATACATTAATTTCTCCACCGCTATAGTAGGATTTTACTGGAGCACAGATAATCATAAATAAATACTCTTGAGAGGCAGAAGCTTGCACAGTGGCTTGGTTGGCAAATACAAAAGGGCGCACATAAAGCGAATTTCCTTCTCCTGGCTTTATCCACTCATGATCTAGCGTTAATAATTGTGTCAGACCTTCAAAAAAATAAGAAGCTGGAAATTCTGGAATTTGAAGCCGTTTGGCAGATTTATTTAAGCGATTAAAGTTTTCTTCAGGACGAAATAACCAAATTATATTTTCATCGTCTTTATAGGCTTTCATTCCTTCAAAAATAGCCTGTCCATAATGGAGTACACTTGCTGAAGGATCTAGCGTAATTGGTGCATAAGGTTTAATCTCAGGGTTTTGCCATTTACCTCCTTTATACTGACAAATAAACATGTGGTCAGTAAAATTTTTTCCAAAAGCAAGCGTATCAAAATCAATTTGGTTGATTTTTGACTGATGAATTTTTTCTATCTTCATTTAAGCGGTTATTCTACTAGTAAAATTAAATCTTTTTCGAAACTTTTACTTCATCTTAAACTTTTTATTGCGAGTTTTTTATTTTTTGACAAAGCTTAATAAAAAAGGTAATTAAATTTGAAAATGAAACTAGATCGAACTCAAGTGCTCACTAAAGATGGTTCTTCAACTCTTAAGATTGAAGCCTTTAAAGAAACCTATCATTCACATCATGGTGCCCGAACTGAATCCGAGTTTGTATATATAGAGCGAGGGCTTCGTTTCTGGCAAGAAGCAAATCCTCACCTAAGCTGCTCTGTATTAGAAATGGGCTATGGGACAGGCCTAATCTCATACTTATCCTACCTTTACCACGCTCCAAGCTCAATAAATTATACGGCTATAGAAGCGTATCCGCTATCGCAAAATGAAATCAAACTTCTTAACTATTCTCAATGTATCACATCAGAGAAACCGCATACATTCGATGAATTTTCTAAGCTGTCATGGGAACAGCAGCATAAGCTGAATGCGAATTTTAATTTTACAAAACGGGAGGTTTTATTTGAGCAATTCAAAACAAAACAGCTTTTTGATCTGATTTTTTACGATGCTTTTGGAGCGCATGCCCAACCCGAGCTGTGGGAGGAACAATGGATGAAAAAATGCTTTGATCTTCTAAATCCCAAAGGAGTATGGGTGAGCTATTGTGCCAAAGGGTCTGTTAGAAGAGCCTTACAAGCGGTTGGGTTTGAAGTTGAACGTTTGCCTGGCCCTCCTGGAAAAAGGGAAATGTTGCGCGCAGTAAAAACATAAATAGCTACTTTTGAAAAAAAAAATGAAGCTATTGATTACGGGAGCTACAGGATTAATTGGACAACAATTAGTCGACAAGCTCTTTCAAGAGGGACACCAAATTCATTACCTCACAACTCGGGTTTCACAGATTCACGCAATTCCAAATGCTTTCGGATTTTTATGGAATCCAAAAAAAGGCACGATAGACCCCAATTGTTTTAAAGAAGTAACGTGCATTATACATCTCGCTGGAGCCACTGTTTCAAAACGCTGGACAGCTAGCTATAAAAAGGAAATATTAGACAGTAGAGTCCAATCTACACAAACTTTACTAGCAGGATTAAGAAAACAAAAAGGAACGCATCTTATTCGTTCTATTGTGAGTGCTTCAGCAATCGGGATTTACCCTTCAGATTTAAGTAAAATAATGACCGAAACAATTCAAGTTTCTCCCCAAACATTTATGCAAAAAGTAGTAGATCAGTGGGAAAAAGAAGTAGATGAATTTCAATCCGAAGGACTTTCAATTTGCAAACTAAGGATCGGTTTAGTATTAACAAAAAAAGGAGGTGTATTAGGAACTCTAAAAATCCCTACTTATTTCGGCCTAGGTGCCGCTTTTGATTCGGGTAAGCAAGGCCAATCCTGGATTCATATCGATGACTTGACGACTGTTATTTTAAAAGCAGCAAAAGACAATTGGGAGGGTGTTTATAATGCAGTAGCACCTAACCCAGTAACGCAAACGGTATTTATGAAGGCTCTGGCACGGGCGATGAATAGACCTTATTTTCTTCCCCCTATCCCCGCTTTTTTACTCAAGATGGGGGCAGGAGAAATGAGTGATCTGGTACTAGATAGTCATTGGGTAAGTTGTCAAAAAATCAGTAGCCATGGAGTTCAATTCCAATTTACTGATATTGAAAAAGCAATCGTAAGCCTATTGGATTAAAAATGACATTTTGGCATTTATTTAATCTGGCAATACTTTTGCATATTGTAAATCAAAATATTTATTAATGTCGAAAAAGGGAGCAAAGCCAACGAAAAAGAAATTAGTAAACGCGAAAAGCGAAGCAAAAAAGACGACTGATCAATCCAAAAAATTGGAAAAAATCAAAGAGCTTGAACAGCAATTAGAACAAGAAAAAGAAAAATACCTTCGTCTTTTTGCTGAATTCGAGAATTATAAAAAAAGAACTGCCAAAGAACGTCTCGAACTACTGAAAACTGCAAATCAAGAGGTAGTCGTTTCCTTAATTCCCGTATTAGACGATTTTCACAGGGCGAATCAGCAAATTGAAAAAGGAGCAGCAAGTATTGATTTAGAGGGCTTTAAATTGATCTTCAACAAATTTGAAGAGGTCCTTAAGTCTAGTGGTTTAATTACCACAGAAATAAGGATAGGAGATGCTTTTGATTCAGAACTGCATGAAGCGATTAC
>WTIP01000053.1 GCA_011525195.1 Flavobacteriales bacterium
TTTTGAATTCCCTCAACAGAGAAAAGCTGTTCTAATTCACTCAGACTAAACAGTTCTTGTTCAGTGCCGCTGTTCCAGCCCAAAAGCGCCAAATAGTTGATAAAGGCCTCAGCTAAAAACCCTTCTTCTTTAAAACCCCTAGTTGTTTCATTCCAATTTAAGGGAAAAACGGGAAAGCCCTCTTTGTCCCCGTCTCTTTTTGATAATTTCCCTTTACCTGAAGGCTTTAAAATTAGAGGGAGGTGCATAAATTTAGGTGCTTTCCAGCCAAAAGCATCATAAAGCAGCTGATGTATCGGTAGAGAGGGCAGCCACTCTTCTCCGCGAATAACCGTATCAATTTTCATCAAATAATCATCAACGACATTAGCAAAATGATAAGTTGGCATACCATCTGCTTTCATCAAGATTTTATCATCCAATAGTGCGGCCTCCTGGTAAATAGCACCTCTGATTTCGTCTTTTACCGTAATACTTTGTTTTGGGTCTACTTTGAGACGCACTACATAAGGGCCTTTTAGCAGTGTAGGAAGTGTGTCTTTTGAACAAGTCAAACTGTTATGAAAAGACATTCTGTTGTGGGCACCATACATAAAAGTTTCTCCTTTTTCTTCTTTCTCATTCCGAGCCTTACTCAATATTTCTGGAGAATCAAAGGCATAATAGGCCGCCCCTTTGTCAATAAGCTGTTGTATATACTTTTGATAAATCGCCTTCCTTTCACTTTGCCGATAGGGACCCAACTCTCCACCATTATTGGGACCTTCATCAGGCACCATGCCGGCCCACTCTAAGGCTTTTTGAATATATTCCTCGCTGCCCTTTACATATCGGTTCTGATCAGTATCTTCTACCCGAAGAATAAAAACCCCCTTATTTTTCCGTGCATAGAGATAATTAAATAAGGCCGTTCTTACTCCTCCAAGGTGTAATGGGCCTGTTGGACTTGGTGCAAAGCGTACGCGCATTCCTTTTTTTTACAAAGATAAGCGCCTTCTTTTGAAAACCTTAAGGCTACACCTTTAAATCAACTATATTTGCAAAAAAAAAGATTATCGTATTCCATCACATACCCGAATTTTTAAATGGCAAGTTAGTCCAAGACACACTTAAGGCTTTTATCGAAACGGAGGGTTTTGGTATTGACCAGCTCGTATATAACTTTGTTTCCAAATCACAATTATTGGAACTCAATCAAACCTACCTTAATCACGACACCCATACCGATGTCATTACTTTTGACTATACAGAGGACAAAAAAATTAAGGCAGAGGTTTTTATTTCTTTATGGGCGGTAGCCATATCTGCTGAAGAAGAGAGTCAAACCATTGAAAATGAAACACTTAGAGTTCTTTCTCATGCCGCCTTACACTGTATGGGGTTAAAAGACAAAACGGCCGATGAAAAAAGCAGGATGCGAGCCAAAGAAAATGAATTTATCGATTTGTTCCACGTGAAACACAACAAGTATGTTTGATTCCTCTTTTGATGTGATTGTAGTTGGGGCCGGTCACGCTGGCTGTGAAGCCGCCGCCGCCGCCGCGAATTTAGGTTCAAAGACTTTGTTGATTACTATGAATCTTCAAAATATGGCACAAATGTCTTGTAATCCAGCTATGGGGGGGATTGCAAAGGGGCAAATAATTAGAGAAATAGATGCACTTGGCGGTTATTCAGGAGTCGTTTCAGACAAGAGTGCCATTCAGTATAAAATGCTTAACCAGTCTAAAGGCCCTGCAATGTGGAGCCCTCGGGTTCAGTCTGACCGCAGCCTATTTACCCTAGAATGGCGATCCCTTTTAGAACAAACACCCAATCTAGATTTTTATCAAGAGATGGTTACCGACTTATTGGTTGAAAAGGAACAAGTCGTAGGAGTTATTACTTCCTTGGGATTAAAAATCTACAGTAAAACAGTAATCCTTACAAACGGAACATTTCTTAATGGCTTAATCCATATCGGAGAAAAGAATTTTGGAGGAGGCCGCGCAGGTGAAAAAGCGGCGACTGGATTGACAGCTGCATTAGAGCGGTTGGGGTTCATTTCTGGTAGAATGAAAACGGGCACACCGCCTAGAGTAGACGGACGTTCTCTAGATTATAGTAAAATGGAAGAACAACCTGGGGACGAGAATCCTTCTAAGTTTTCTTTCTCTTCTGATACACAACCCCTAAAAGTGCAGAGAAGTTGCCACATTACCCATACCAATGAAACCGTTCACGATCTTTTAAGAACAGGTTTTGACAGATCGCCTATGTTTAATGGCGCGATTAAAAGTACAGGGCCTCGCTACTGTCCTTCCATCGAAGATAAAATCAATCGTTTTAGCGAAAAATCTCAACACCAAATATTTGTAGAACCTGAAGGATGGAATACAGTTGAGGTCTATGTGAATGGTTTTTCAACCTCATTACCAGACGAGGTTCAATACAAAGCCCTCAAACAGGTGCCTGGATTTGAAAAGGTTAAATTTTTTAGACCTGGATATGCCATAGAATATGACTACTTCCCTCCTACGCAACTTTTCCACAGCTTAGAAACCAAAAGAATTCAAAATCTTTTTTTTGCGGGACAGATTAATGGAACAACGGGCTATGAGGAAGCGGGCGCACAGGGTATAATGGCGGGGATTAATGCACACCTGAAAGCCCTTGATCAAGGCCCTTTTTTGTTGGGACGTGAAGAAGCCTATATAGGCGTCTTAATAGACGACTTAATTCTTAAAGGCACAGAAGAGCCCTATAGAATGTTTACCTCGAGAGCGGAATACCGCACACTTTTACGCCAAGACAATGCAGATTTGCGGCTTACCCCCAAGGCACATGCTTTGGGCCTTGCCTCAGATTCGCGTATGCGCGCAGTAGAAGACAAAATAAAAAAGTCCTCCGAACTGGTAGCGTTCCTTAAAAAGACCAGTTTTCAACTGGAAGAAACCAATCAATTGCTAAGTGAAAAAAATGAGCTACAAGTAAAGCAGACAGATAAATACGCCAAATTACTTTCAAGGCCTAAAATTTATAGAAAAGACCTGATGCCGTTTTCAGCGATTCATACTTATCTAAATACACATGAGATGGACGACACTATTTTTGAACAAGCTGAGATAGAAATTAAATATGCAGGCTATATTGAAAAAGAAAAGCGAACAGCGGATAAATTAAAGCGGCTAGAGAATATAAAGATTCCTAAATCTTTTAATTATAACGCCCTCGCTTCCCTCTCACATGAGGCAAAAGAAAAACTCAACAAGCTCCAACCCACTTCTTTAGCACAGGCCTCAAGGATAAGCGGAATTAATCCAAGTGACATAAGTGTTTTGCTTGTTAGTATGGGTCGATAAACTGTGTTTCACGTGAAACAATATGAAGACAAACGAGATAAAAGCTAAAGACCATCTTTTAAGCAAAAAAGAATTTACAGTTCTCTTCGATCACAATCAGGGGATTGGACAAACTCAAGTCCCCACTAATTTTGATTCCAACGCGTTTTATCCTAAAGAAAATTATGCGTCACATCAGGATCAAAAAACAGGCTTTATCGGAGCGGTTTATAATAAGATTCAGCATCTTATGTTCAGGTATAAATTTTCAATTATAAAACAATATAGCCAGGGGAATTCAATATTAGATATCGGAGGAGGGACAGGGACCTTTGCCTCTTTTTTCAAAAAAAAAGGCTTTGATGTAACACTTACAGAACCCAATAACAGGGCTAGAATACAGGCCTCTCATAAAGGGCTTTTGACTTTTCCTACACCTACAGATTTACCGCCCGAATCAGCCTATTCTATTTTAACTCTTTGGCATGTTTTTGAGCACCTACCCGCTCCAAAAAAAGCCTTACAGAACTATCATAAACTATTGAAAAACAAGGGGTTACTATTGCTGGCCCTTCCCAACTATGCCAGTTTTGATGCAGCATATTACCAAGAATATTGGACGGCACTAGATGTGCCCCGTCATTTATGGCATTATACACCCAAAGGGATCACCTCCTTGGTTTCTGAACAAGGATTTCGCTTCCAAAAAAGTTACCCCTTATGGTTTGATGCGTTTTATATTGCCTATTTATCTGAACAGTATAGAAAAAGTAAGTTTCCCTTATTTAGGGGTTTTTTTATTGGTTTATTTTCAAATTTGAGTGCGCTATTTACTGGACAGTACTCTTCCCTGATCTATATTTTTAGAAAAGAAGATTAATCCTCTGCTATATTAATCAAGCGTGTGAGTTGGAGCGCCAATTCAGCAAAAAGCATTTTTGCATTTGCATTTCTTTGGATATAGTAGTGTTGCTCTTCAAAGAGCGTGATAAGCGCACCCACATTTTTACTGTGGATATAAGGAGCGAGCTTAGTGAGATCAAAGTCAGCATTAGACTTGAAATAGACCAAATCATCTAAGGCATAATTAGTAAAAAATGCGTCGCGAAAGAGTTGGATACTATAGCGCATAAATGCTTTTTGTTTTTCTCTGCCTAATAAAGCGAGTTCATTAGACCAATCCATCAAGTCAAGAACAACACTTTTATTTCCCTTTGCTTTAAATGCACTTCTCAAACCTCCTAAAAGAAGCATTTCAAATTCTTTTTCTTCCGAGGAGGAAATTAATGAAAGCAGTTTACCGTAATTACCCCCTGCTTGCTTTATGAGCGGTAGGTTACTTTGTTCTGGAAGTAAGCGCACCAAGACTTCCTCCTCTATGGGGGGAAGTGTTATTTCTTGGCAACGAGAGCGGACTGTAGGGAGTATTAATTCAGAATCTTCACAAAGTAAGAGAAAATAGGTCTTTTCAGGAGGTTCTTCAAGTAGCTTGAGAAAGGCATTGGCTGCAGAAGGATTCATTTTTTCGAGCCCCCAGAGTATACAAACCTTATTGGCGCCGTCTAGTGATTTCAAATAAAGAGAACGATGGAGTTTTTCTATTTCCGAAACCCCGATAAGCCCTTGCTTATTTCCAACATTGATCGCTTCAAACCAATCTGTAAGAGTGCCATAAGGCATTTGATCGAGGAAGTCGTACCATTCAGCAGCATAATCACTGGCATAGGCTATTTTTTCTGTTGCTTTTTTTACCATAGGATAAATAAAATGAAGATTGGGATGCTGACTGGAATGACTTAACGGCTGTTTTGTCTCACTTTTTTGAGTATGGCCAATAAGCTGTAAAGAAAATTCAATAGACAAGACAAGGCTTCCTCTACCGTAAGCAGCAGTTATTAATTGAGCATGGGGAACTTGATTTGTTTCAAGAAGATACTCCAAATGTTTTTTTGTCTTATCTTGGCCTATAGTGTATTTCCAAAGCATGAGTAAATATACTGTTCCTCACTCACTTTTTAGACTTCTCTCTAACTTCTTTAAAAAAACAGTATGCAGTACCTGCTCAATATTGTACTTTTGAAAAAAAAGTTATGCGTCAATTAGACCAAATGAATTTTAAAAATCAACGCGCTCTTATCCGAGTTGATTTCAATGTGCCTTTAAATGAGGAACAACAGGTTACAGATAAAACGAGAATCGAAGCGGCCAAACCGACCATTACCCATATCCTAGCCCAAGGAGGGAGTTGCGTTCTGTTGTCTCACTTAGGACGTCCAGAAGGGAGAGACCCTAAATTATCTCTGAAACACATTTTCACAACAGCCTCAGAAATTTTAGGTGTTCAGGTTCAATTCTGTGATCAGGTTATAGGACCTGAAGCAGAGGCAAAAGCGTCTCAACTCCAAGCGGGCCAAGTCCTGCTAATGGAAAATTTAAGGTACCACAAAGAAGAAACTAAAGGAGACGAAGCCTTTGCAGAGCAGTTGGCACGTCTCGGCACAATCTATGTAAATGATGCCTTTGGTTCTGCTCACCGAGCACATGCTTCTACATCTATCATCGCTCAGTTTTTTTCAGAAAAAAAATGTTCGGGTTCTTTATTGGCCAGTGAAGTTAATGCGATAGACAAAGTCATGAAAGAGGGCGCTTCTCCTGTAGCCGCTATAATTGGGGGGGCTAAAGTTTCATCAAAAATTACAATTATAGAAAGCTTATTAGACAAAGTAGATCACCTTATTATTGGAGGAGGGATGGTCTATACTTTTACAAAAGCATTAGGGGGCGCAATTGGAAATTCCATCTGTGAGCCAGACTATTGCGATCTGGCACTTACTCTTTTAGAAAAAGCGAAAAGTAAAGGTGTTCAGGTTCACCTGCCTCAGGATGTATTAGCGGGAGACGACTTCAGCAATAATGCAAATCAACAAGTTTTTGACACCCATGCAATCCCTGAGGGCTGGGAAGGAATGGATTCAGGACCTCAAAGTGTAGAAGCCTTCCAACAATTGCTATTATCCTGCAAAACCATTCTTTGGAATGGACCATTGGGCGTTTTTGAATTTCCCAATTTTGCAAAAGGAACGATTGCCATCGGCGAAGCGATTGGAGCGGCTACAGCGAAGGGTGCTTTTTCACTCGTAGGAGGAGGGGATTCTGTAGCGGCGGTTAAGCAATACGGATTGGCTCCTAAAATGAGTTATATCAGCACAGGAGGGGGTGCAATGTTAGAAAGTTTAGAAGGAAAAACACTCCCTGGAATTGCCGCTCTTGATTGATAAAAGTAAAATGCCCCAAAGAGGAGATTAAAATTAAATTGAGCAACTATGAAAAAAACGAACCTACTTTTCTTTGTTCTAGTACTGAATTTAGGCTGCCAAAACCAAACAAATAAAGACCTTGCTTTTGTCCCAGAATCGAGTGGAAATCTGAACCACATAACGGTTGTCATGCCAGAAACGGATTGGAAGGGAGAACTAGGAGCTGTCGTTCGAGAAGAACTACAGCAAATTTATGAGGGGCTGCCCATTGATGAGCCTCAATATTCAATCAACTACCTCAATCCGAAAACATTTACAGGCTTTGCTCGTCAGAGTAGAAATGTAGTCTGGTTTCAAAAGGGAGACAACCCAGCCTTTCAATTGGCTCAAAATCAGTTTGCCCGCCCACAAATTTTGGCCAATGTCAGAGGAGAGGACAGTGAAATTCAAGGTTTTTTATTTCAAGAAAATGCGACTTTGCTCAGACAGACGTTTGCAGAAAATGAACGTAAAGAGAAAATGCGTCGTATCAGAAAGTCTTTAACTACTGAAGAAACACTACCCAACCGATTTGGATTTACTCTAGAATACCCTTCTGCTTATGAAACAGTAAAAGACACCGCTAATTTTGTATGGATCCAAAAGCCGATGCGTAAAGGGCATCTAAATCTTATTGCCTATACACTAGAGCCAGAGGCGCTATCGGAACAGTTTAATGGGCAAATTTTAGATTTGCGGGATTCAATAGGGAAGCGCTATATTCCGGGGCGCTTAAAGGGGAGTTATTTTATTACCGAAAGAGCCTTTAGACCCTATTATTATAAAACAAAATTGGAGGGCAGTACCACTTTTCTAACCAAAGGGACTTGGGAAGTTGCGAATGATTTTATGGCCGGACCTTTTATAAACTACGCGATAAAAGACAGCCTATCAAAGAAATGGATTGTTATTGAAGGATTTGCATTTGCTCCCTCAGCGAGTAAACGTGATTATATGTTTGAATTAAACAGTATACTCACTTCTTTTAAACGCCTTGATTAGCTTTTCTTCTCTTCTTCTACTTGAGGTTTAGCTTCTTCTTCTTTGGTCGCGTTTTTAAATTCTTTAATACCACTCCCTAGACCTTTCATGAGTTCTGGAATTTTTCTTCCACCAAAAAGTAAGAGAACAACGGCGATTATTAAAATTATCTGAGGGCCTCCTATCATACCTAAAAATATTAAAGACAACATCATTGTTATTATTTTAAACAAATGTACAGAAATATTTAGTTCCATAAACATGAAAATTTACTGAGGAATTACCACCCGCTAAAGGATTGCGTATCTTTGTTTTAATTATGGTTCAAAAGAAGAAAAAACAACAAGCGTTTTTTAAAAGAATAACCACTCCCTACAGAATGGTGATCATCAATGAGGAGACTTTTGAAGAGCGCAATCAATTGAAAATCACCAAGCTTTCTCTAGTGCTGAGTATTTTTTTCTTATTGACAGCGGTTATTTTACTCACTTATTCAGCCATTGCTTACTCCCCTTTAAAAGAATTGATCCCTGGCTATGACTCTACGGAATTAAGAAAACAAGCGGTGCAAAATCTATTTGAAACAGATTCATTAATTACACTGTATAATCAAAATTTGCAATACCTGAATGCGATAAGAGCCGTATTAAATGAAGACATTATTTTTGAAGATCCCGAGGGCTCTGATGAAAATTTAGAAACCAATTCTCAAGAGCTTCCCTCATTTATTTCTTCTGTTCCTGAAGATTCTTTATTGCGCGCTTTTGTTACCCAGCAGGACAAATACAGTTTGGATTTGAATAATTCCAGAACAACCATGGAAGCCCTGTTATTACCGCCCGCCTTAGGGCCGATATCACAAAAATTTACGCCTGAGGAAAAACATTTTGCAGTGGATATTGTTCTAGAAGAAAATACGCCCATAAAAGCGATCGCTGACGGACGAGTGATTTTTGCAGAATGGACCGCCCAAACAGGCTATGTGATGATTTTAGAACACACCCAAGGAATTCTTTCGGTATACAAGCACAACGCCGCTTTAAGCAAAGAGCAAGGAGATAATGTACAAGGAGGAGAAGTAATAGCCCTGGCAGGGAATACAGGTGAATTTACAACGGGGTTTCATTTGCATTTTGAACTTTGGGTAGACGGTTACCCTATGGACCCTACCAATTTTTTTAATTTTTCAGACTAATGAGTAAAGAATTTGCTGCAAAAATTTATGCAGCTTTCATACATAAAAAAAACAAAAAGTGGATCAATACCCCCCTGCAAATACAGCAAAAAATCTTTCATCATTTAATCAAAGAAGGAAAAAAAACAAGATTTGGTAAAGACCATCACTTTGAGCAAATCAGCACCTTAGCGGAATTTCGCAAACAAGTACCTGTTCGGGATTATGAAAATTTGAAACCCTATATAGAGCAAGTTGTCGAGGGCGCGTTTGATGTTCTATGGCCAGGGCGGCCCTTATATTATGCCAAAACAAGTGGTACTACCTCAGGAGCAAAATATATTCCCATCACTAAGGCCTCAATGCCACAACACATCCGTGCAGCAAGAGAGGCGCTTTTAAACTATATTCACGAAACAAAAAACACAAAATTTTTAAGGGGGAAGCAAATTTTTTTACAAGGCAGCCCCCTTTTAGAGGACAAAAATGGGGTAGCCTTAGGGCGCCTCTCCGGAATTGTAGCGCATTATGTTCCTGCCTATCTTCAAAAAAGTAGAATGCCCAGTTGGTCAACAAACTGCATAGAGGACTGGGAAACTAAAGTAGAAGCGATTGTAGAAGAGACCTCTAAGGAAAATATGACTTTAATTGGCGGGATCCCCTCATGGGTACAGATGTATTTTGAACGATTGATTAAAGCAACAGGAACACCTGTAGGGACACTATTCCCTAATTTTTCGCTTTTTGTTTATGGAGGGGTAAACTTCGAGCCTTACAGGGGGATTTTTCAAAAATTGATTGGGCGCACTCCAGACAGTATTGAATTTTATCCAGCCTCAGAAGGGTTTTTTGCGTATCAAAACATTCAGAAAGACAAGGGCTTGCTCTTACTCTTAGACCATGGGATTTATTATGAATTTATTGTTGCAACCACATTTTATGATGACCAACCCGAAATTCATGAGCTTGATCAAGTCAAACTCGGGCTTAACTATGTGATGATTATCTCTACGACGGCAGGGCTGTGGAGGTATAATTTAGGAGACACCATTCAGTTTACCTCTTTAAAACCGTATAAAATCATAGTCAGCGGCAGAATAAAACATTTTATCTCTGCTTTTGGAGAACATGTTATTGTAAGCGAGGTTGAACAAGCTTTAGATAAGGCAATAAAGGCGACGCCATCGGAAGTAAGGATAAGAGAATTTACAGTAGCGCCGCAAGTAAAGCCAGAAGAAGGCTTACCTTATCACGAGTGGTTTATAGAGTTTGATAAAGCCCCTGAGAACCTGGAGCGCTTTGCATTAAATATCGACCGCGAGATGCAACAAAAAAACATCTATTATGATGATCTCATAAAAGGGAATATTTTACGGCCGCTGGTAATTCGAAAAATTACGAAAGGGGGATTTCAAAGCTATATGAAAAGCATCGGTAAATTAGGCGGTCAAAATAAGATTCCACGTGTTGCTGACCATAGAAAAATTGCGGTTGCCCTAGAACCGTATTTGAGGGAAAACAAAGAGACAAATGAATCCTAAAAAGGTACTACTCATATACAGTTTAAAGCAAACATTTGTCTCCAAAGACCAAAAGCTTTTAACTTCAGAAGGCCATACTGTTTTTTCACTTGAATCGCCCCCCTATAGTGATCCATTTCGCTTTTGTTGGAACCGCATGAAAGAAATTTTTTTAGGGTTTTTTTATGTGCTAAAAACAGATGTCGTTATCAGTTGGTTCAATGATTACCACAGTACAGCAGTTGTCTTTTGGGCCCAAATCATGGGGAAACCAAGTTTGCTTATTGTGGGGGGCTATGACGCCATTTCTAGCCCTAAGCTGATGTATGGGATTTTTTTAAAAAACAACTTGAGAAGTTTTTTAGCGCGCTGGAATTTTAAGAAGGCTACTGAGATTTGGGTAGTTCATAAAAGTTTAGAGCAAGGGTGTAAATCTGCCTTCAAACAGGAGGGTACCCTTTCAGGAATTCGATATTTTTTACCTCAATTAATGACAAGAATACTTGAGGTCCCTACAGTTTATAATTTTGATTACTGGAAGAAAGAATACACAAAAAAAGAAAAGACCGTACTCACTGTGGCTAATATTCCAGACAAAAGGACCTTGCTTCGAAAAGGAATTCCCTTATTTATCAAGCTCGCCCAAAAGTTACCTGATTACGAATTTACAATAGCAGGAATCCAAAAAGGGGTTCTTTCAAAAACAGCAATTCCTCAGAATATAAAGCTCTTAGGCAAATGCAGTGCCGAAGCATTAAAAAAAGAATACAGCAAGCATCAGTTTTATTTTCAAGGGTCTCTGATAGAGGGATTGCCCAATGTATTATGTGAAGCCATGTTGTGTGAGTGTATCCCACTAGGCAACCGTGTTTTTGGTATTCCAGACGCCATTGGTCCTACAGGATTTATTTTTGAGGGTGAAAAAGACATTAAAGCAGTGGGTCAATTTATTCAAAGCACTCCTTTAGACTCTGACTTAGGAAAACAAGCCCGAAAGCGGATATTGCACAAGTATTCAATGCCTCTAAGAAAACGTGCTTTTGAAAATTTTTTAAACACGAATAAATGAGAGAATCAAAAGCAGGAGTATTGGCCTATCCTAATTCAAATAACTTGGGAGATTTTATCCAAAGCATTGCAGCAGCGCAATGGTTTGAGGGTCCGCCCCTGTTTCTAGACCGTGAAGCATTACACTTATATCAAGGACAAAAAGTGAAGCTATTTATGAATGGCTGGTTTATGGAAGCGCCCAAAAACTGGCCGCCTTCAGAAGCAATTCGCCCATTATTTATTTCTTTTCATTTGAATCCTACGGCTGAAAAGGGACTATTAAAACCAGAAGGGATCTCGTATTTAAAAAAACACCAACCCATTGGCTGTCGTGACCTGTATACACAAACAATTTTGGAGCGTCACGGAATCAGGGCATATTTCTCGGGCTGCCTCACACTTAGCCTAAAAAGAGCCCTTTTTGTAAATCCAAACCAAAAGCGAAAAGGAATTTTGGTTGTGAGCCCCTTGGAACGGCTATTGCCTACACACACAAATACAAAAAAAGAGGGAATTAAGGAGGCTCTTTTAAGTAAGATTCAAAGCGTTAAACAACCCTTTAAGGCAAAGCAATACAAACAGGCAATGCACCTTTTACAAACCTATTTAGCCCAAGCAGAAGACGAGATACATTATACCTCCCAACTGATGGATCCGAAAGGCTACAGCGAACAAGAGCGCAGCAAAGCGGCCCTTGACTTATTAAAATCAATAGCTTCAGCAAAAATGGTTGTCACTTCTAGAATTCACACTGCACTACCTGCAGTTGCATTTAATACGCCTGTACTTTTTTTGGCAGATGGTTTAGACCATATTAATCAAAAAAGTAGATTGGATGGAATCGACTCTTTTTTTTATAGTCTTCAGTCGAAAGATTTAAAAAACAAGCCTTTTGAAATTCCAAAACAAAAACCCGTCTCATCAGAAATTTTGGCACGATTTGAGAAAGAGATTACAGATTTTTTAAATACGTAGAAAAAGCGCTTCAAGCCAGAATTAACTATTTATCTTTGCAAAAAAATAAGTTAGAATGAATATTCTCGTAATAGGAGGCGGAGGGAGAGAGCATACTTTGTGTTGGAAGATAAGTCAAAGCGCACATTGTGACAAACTCTTTGCTGCGCCAGGAAATGCCGGAACCCAAACCATTGCTACCAACCTCCCCATAGGAGTCACAGACTTTGATGGAATCAAAGAGGCGGTATTAAAAAACAACATCGAATTAGTTGTTGTAGGACCAGAAGAACCACTTGTAAAAGGGATTCATGATTATTTTTTAGCGCATGAAGAATTGCGCCCTATTGGAGTTATTGGGCCTCAAAAAGCAGCTGCTGAATTAGAGGGCAGCAAAGCATTTGCCAAAGAATTTATGATACGCCACCAGATTCCTACAGCTCAATATGCTGAATTTACGAAAGCAACTATTGCTCAAGGGAAGGCTTACCTTGAAAGAACAGCGCCCCCATATGTGCTGAAGGCAGATGGTCTTGCCGCGGGAAAAGGAGTCGTAATACTAGAAGACCTTGAAGCAGCCAAATCTGAATTGAGGCGCATGCTTTTAGAAGAAAAATTTGGTGCGGCCTCTAAGAAAGTAGTCATCGAAGAATTTTTAAGCGGAATTGAGCTCTCCTGTTTTGTCTTGACGGATGGGAACACCTATTCTATACTTCCCATGGCGAAAGATTATAAGCGCATAGGCGAAGGAGATATTGGCCTGAATACGGGAGGTATGGGAGCAGTCTCGCCCGTTCCTTTTGTATCTAAAGAGTTTTATAATAAGATTGAGGATCAAATTATTAATCCGACGGTAGCAGGGCTAAAAAAAGATGGGTTACCTTATAAAGGCTTTATTTTTATAGGATTAATAAAGGTAGGAGAAGAGCCTAAAGTTATAGAGTACAATGTGCGTTTGGGAGACCCCGAAACAGAGGTCGTACTCCCCAGATTAGAAACAGACCTCGTCACACTTTTTAGCGCTGTGCACAAGGAAGAGCTAGAGTCTGTGACTTTGCAAATCAAACCCGAGACTGCTACAACTGTAATGGCCGTATCGGGCGGTTATCCTGAAGCTTATCAAAAAGGAATGCCCATTAGTGGCTTAGAGGGACAGGAAATGATTTTCCATGCTGGAACGACAATAAAAGAGGGAACAATCGTAACCGATGGAGGCAGAGTGCTCGCAGCAACTTCTTTGGGACAAACCAGGGAGGAAGCCCTTCAAAAATCCTATGAAAAATTAAAGGCCATAACTTTTAAAGGAATGGCTTATAGAAAAGACATTGGGTTTGATTTATAAAAAAGAATGTGCAGAAGGGTCTTTATTCTCTTCTCCTGATTGATCAAAGAGATTGAGTTGAAGTACCCAATAAACCATAGCCGCAAAACCGATCAGTAAAAAAATCCAGTTTACACTATTTGCAAGTGTCCAACTAGTCTCTTCAAGCTGTCTTAAAAGGGTATAGGGAAGAAATAAGACTTCCTCAAATAGCCAAGCGATTCCTTCAAAAAAATTTTTCATCAATATGAGTTTACTTACCTTGCAAATTTAAGAGAAACGAATATGGTAGCCAACCTTTTTCGCAAAACAAATTTAACCTCTGGGTTTTTAAGCGCAATATTAATATTCATTGTTCTCTTTTTCTACCATGCGGATCTAGTAGATTTCTCATCACTAATCCACAAAATCTTAACTGTTCTAGGGCAAACGCTACTGCTGATGACACTCATGGGGATTTTATTGCTTATCAAGAGAATAGACCGCTATTTTAATTTGCCCCCTTTTATTTTCTTGACGACACCACTGGTTCTTTTTTTAGTTCCCCAAAATGCAATTCAAATAAAAGGGCTTGTACTCAGTATTTTTTTAGCCCTTGCTTTTCAAGAATTTGTCTTGATGGAACAGCGAAGCCAAATCCTAAAGCCGCTATTGAACAGCGCTCTTTATTTTACGCTGATCGTTTTTATAGAGCCACAGCTATCACCGCTCTTTTTAATACTAATGGGCACCCTGATTTTAAAAAAACAGGTAAACTTAAAAGCCTTTTTCGCAGTAATTACACCCATTTTGACTCTTTATTTTTTATTTACTACACTGCATTTTTTTTGGGATTTTGAGAAGCTTCAATTCTGGAGATCAGCCCAAATACAGAGTCGCTCTTTTACAAGTGTCGAAGGCCTTATTTTTTCTGTCTTTGGCCTATTTGTAGCGGCGGTATACTTTTTTTCAAAGGCGAGTCAAAGCACACTTTTCTCTAGCCTTAAAAATTTATTTCACCTTGTGGTGATCGGTTTAGGACTCTTTATTTCACTTACCCTACAAGAGCAAGACTTAAGTTTTTACGAAATTATACTCTTTTCAATAATCTATTTGAGCGCTTTAAGCTTAAATAATCTTTCTAATCTGAAAGTGAATCTCGTGCTACTTCTATTTATTCTTTTAAAAATAATGGGACTATTTTTCACCATTGGGGCTTACACATCATCATAGTCCAAATGAATAGTCTCTGATTCTGCAACTGCTTGACAACTTAAAATTAAACCTTCATCAATTTCGTCATCAGTCAAGATTTGATTGGAAAGCATACTTGCCTTTCCTTCTTTTATTCGAGCGATGCAACTACTACAGACCCCTCCTTGACAAGAATAGGGCACTTCTAAACGCGCATCTAAAGCGAGATCTAAAAGAGTTTTATTCGGTGCAAGGGGAAGGGCATGTGTGACTTCATCACAGGTGATACTGAGTTGACCAGCGCTTACTTCATTTTCAATTTCTTTCTGCTCATTTGAAGAAGTAAAAAGTTCAAAATGAATCGCTTTATCAGCCATTCCTTTGCGCTGAAGTTGTTCAGATGTACTGATAATAAGGGGTTCTGGACCACAAAGAAAAGCGTATGCGGGCAGGGCTTTTACTTCATTTAAAACAAAATTTATCAAAGAGGGCGTTATTCTTCCGAAGAGCGCACCTTCTAGACTTGTCTGACTAAAAACCCAATGGATTTTTAATTGCTCAGGATATTTTGATTCTAAAGCCTTTAATTCTTCATAAAACATGGTCTGTTCGGGGGACTTATTCCCATAAATTAGAGTAAAAGAAGAAGTAATATTTTCTTTTAAGAAAGTCTTCAGTATAGAAAAAATAGGTGTAATACCGCTCCCTGCAGCTACTGCAAGTATGGGTTTCCCGTATTTTTCGGGATTATATATAAAACGCCCTTCTGGAGCGCTTACAGCGAGGGTTTTACCCACCTTCAAGGACTCATAAATATAGGTTGAAAAAACACCTTGATCCACTTTTTTGACACCGACACGAAGCGTCTCCTCATCGGGAGTAGAGCACAGCGAATAGGAGCGACGAACGGAAGATCCGTTGATCTCTGCTTCAAGAGTGATGTATTGACCAGGTGTAAAGGAAAAAGTGTCTTTAAGCGGCTCAGGAACTTTAAAAGAAAGAACAACAGCCCCTTTAGCAGAGGGCTTAATCTGAGCAACTTTTAGCGAATGAAATGAAGGCATAGCTTTTTTGTACAAAGATAAAAATACACCTCAAATTGGCCCCTTCTGCAAGATTTAAAAATCTGCGCAGCTAAAACATACTAAAATGCAATGATTTAAGTTATTAATCTAGTCGAAAGCCTATGTCAGCAAATCGAATTTCTTTTTTTCTCTCTTTTCTTTTAGGTGTTTTCTTTTTTTCGTGCAGCACGACAAAGAAAGGGTTTCTAAACAGGGAATATCATAGCTTGACGACGAAATACAATATTTTATTTAATGCGAAGGAGGCATTCACTGTGGGGGAAACCATTTTAAAAGAGGCCTTTGAAGAAGATTACAGTTCCCTACTCCCCATAGAGCCTATTAATTTAAGAGGAGAAAATTTTGACGATACCACAATAGTTCCAGGTTTTGAGCGTGCGGAAGAAAAAGCAGTAAAAGCGATACAAAAGCACTCTATCAAACTAAATGAGATACAATATAATAGACAAATTGGGGACGCCTATCTTGTATTGGGTAAAGCACGGTATTTTGACCGGCGCTTTTTTCCCGCATTGGAGGCGTTTAATTTCCTTTTGGAAAATGGTGCTTCAGCCCCAATCTTTACAGAAGGAAAAATATGGAGAGAAAAAACCAATATTCGGCTTAATAATTTTGACCTTGCGATAGAAAACTTAAGGCCTCTAGCACAAAATCTAGCCCCTACCAATAAACTGTTTCCCCTTTCGAATGCAAGCTTGGCAGAGGCTTTTATACAACTAAAAGCATTGGATTCTGCCGCTATTTATTTACAGCGAGCAGCCGCACAGGAACCCAAAAGAAAAAACAAAGCACGCTACCTTTTTATTTCAGGGCAGCTTTTAGAGTTGCTAGGGCAGCAAGACAGCGCACAAAAAGCCTATGCGCGTATAGGATTATTAAAACGCAAAGCCCCAAGAAATTTATTGATACAGGCTCAAATTAATACGGTCTTTTTGGATACTTCATGGGCCCCAGAAGAACAAATTAATATTCTAAAAAGACTGCTTAATAATTATGAAAATGAGCCCTATCAACACCGCATTCTAAGTGCACTGGCAAAGCTTAATTTAGAACAGCAAAAAGACAGTATTGCACTGGA
>WTIP01000025.1 GCA_011525195.1 Flavobacteriales bacterium
GCTAAACGGGCCATATTACTTCTAAAGGAAATACTATTTTTTCTGGTCTCAGGGTCGTGGTAAATGGTGGTCAATTCTGAATTTCCCCATTCCCACTGCATGACAATGTCATACATTAGATCACTGTCTATACGACCCATTAGGTAAGGGTTGTCTTCTCCTAAGTCTGTTTCTATAGGGACCAATTTATAGACCAAGCCCTCTAGTTGTAAATATTTTTTCATCCAGATATATTCTGAATCTGAATAGCTCCCTCCCGTAAAATAAATAGGCCTTTCCCAATCATTATTGGCGAGTATATCCAACATCATCATTTGGTTTTTTAGTAGGGCACTTTCAGGAAGATCAATATCGATATAGGGTACAATTTTATCTGCATCTTCAGGTTTGACTATCCCGCTTTTTAAAACATTCTCTCTATTGACGGGTACTCTTATTTTTCGGGTAGGGTAAAATACACCCTCTTGCTGGCTCTCTGGAAGCTGGTTAGGATCTTGACCTGTTTTTATCAGTAAATCTTTGATTTTAGTTTGGGGATGGTCACTGGCAATCCAATTCATAAAATCTTTAATATCCCAGCGAACAGAGTCCAGAACCGGTTGATAACGAATTACATCGCGTACTCCATAGGCATAAAGATCATGTGTCATTTGCGAGGGTATAGGATCGCTTTCATAGGTTTTTCGTTTCATCTGATCAATATACCAGTCTGTACCCAATAAACTGGAGTTTATTGTTTTGACATCTGTTCGAAAACCCTCGATCTCTTGGGCATACCAAAGGGCAAAAGTATCATTATCCCCAATAGTAAAAATAATAGCCCCTTTGTCTTTTTGTATCGATTGGAGGTAAGATTTAGCCATAGATTGGGCGGTATAGCGATTGGAGCGGTCGTGATCATCCCAGTTTTGAGAAGCCATTAATAAGGGAACGGCAACTAAGCAAGCCCCTATGGCAAGGGGATTTGCAACAGATTGTGGGAGTTTTGTTTGGAGCTTTTGAATTAGCGCCCAGCACCCCATACCGATCCAGAGCGCAAAAACATAAAAAGAGCCTACAAGGGCATAATCTCTTTCCCGTGGTTCAAAAGGGCGTTCATTTAAATAAACTTTTAAGGCCAGTCCGGTAAAGAGAAAAAACAGAAGTAATACCCAAAACCGTTTGGGGTCTTTCTGATAGATAAAATAAAGCCCGATGAGCCCCAGGATAAAAGGGAGGAAGAAATAGGTATTTCTCGCCTTATTATTCACTGCATCTTCCGACAACTCTGATTGATTTCCTAGACGCAATTCATCAATAATTGGGATACCACTGATCCAATTGCCACTTAAAATAGAATATTCTCCTTGAAGATCATTTTGTCTGCCTGTAAAATTCCACATTAAATAGCGCCAATACATATAGCCTACTTGGTATTCAAAAAAGAACTTTAGGTTAGATAAAAAACTGGGTTTTTCAATATTTAGATAAGGACTAAAGGTTTTTAAAAACTCATGATACTCATCGCCAGAAACCATACCGTCTGCGACTTGCTCTCTAAATTCCTGAATTCGTTGTTGGAGTTGGGAATTAGATCGGTAGCTGGATTTTACTGTAAAATTTAAAGGCTCTGTAAAATTCATATAATTGGCCGCGTGTTCAGTACTCCAAAGTCGGGGTAAAATACCTTCATGAGCACTATTGGAATTAAAGCGTGCATCTTTCCAATAATTTACAATCTTATAGCGTCCTGTTTGGTAGTCCCGCTCGTATTTTGGTTTGTCATCGATATAGGGTTCTAGCGGGTCTTGACCTGCATAGGCATCAGAGAACATGGGTCCGTAAAAGAGTTTAGTTTCTGGATATTGCTCCATATTATAATAAGCCAAGAGTAAGCGCGCATCTGAAGGTGCGTTTTCATTGATGACTGTATTTGCATTGGCTCGAATGGGAATCATAATCCAAGAGGAAAAGCCGACCAGGACAAAAAGAACTGCCAAGACTCCCGTATTGAGATTTACCCATTTTTTCTTTCGGGTATAGCTTAGACTATAATAGAAAAAGGCAAGAAAAAGGATGGCAGCAATTACCGTTCCGCTATTAAAAGGGAGTCCAATGGTATTGACAAAAAAGACTTCTGCATTACCGAAAAAAGCGAGTGTAAGGGGGAGTAATAATTTAAAAATAAATAAGAGTATAGCAACTGATATCAGATTTGCGTAAATAAATCCTTTGACTGTAACTTTTTGATAATTTTTAAAATAGTAGATCATACCGAGTGCGGGGATAGTCAGTAAGCCCATAAAGTGAACCCCAAAAGAGAGTCCGATTACAAAAGCAATCATTAATAACCAACGGTCTCCTCTTGGTGTATTCATCTCTTGCTCCCAACGCAACCCCATCCAAAATAAGGCGGCTAAAATAAGGGTTGCCATCGCATATACCTCTGTTTCTACTGCATTAAACCAAAAACTATCAGAAAAACAAAAAGCCAATGCACCTACACCTGCACTTCCAAAAAACCCTATTTTGGCGCCTAAACTCTTAAGATCTTGAAAATGGGGTAATTTTTGAAGTAAAAGGGTAAGGGTCCAAAAGAGAAAGAGCACCGTAAAAGCAGAAGAAAAAACAGACATAAAATTGACCATAAGTGCTACCTTTTGAGCAGAGGTAGCAAAAAGGGCAAAAAAAGCGCCAATCATCTGAAACAAGGGAGCCCCAGGGGGATGTCCAATCTGGAGTTTGGCTGAGGTTGAAATGTATTCTCCCGCATCCCAAAAGCTGGCGGTAGGTTCTACAGTACTTCCAAAAGTAAATAGCGCAATGCTAAAAACGGACCACCCTACGGCTCGATTCCATATACGGTACGATTTGTCACTCCTCATTAGTTCCTTTTTTGTTCCACGAATGTACATATAAATCAAGGAAGAGAAAATGTTTCAATCGCGTTAAATGACCCCAAAGGAAAATGAGGTTTAAGAAATTTGAGTAAAAGTTGTGCCACAAAAAACTTTAATTTAAATTTGCACCACTTTTGGCCTATGGTGTAACTGGCAACACGTCTGATTTTGGTTCAGAAGAGTCTAGGTTCGAGCCCTAGTAGGCCAACAAATTAAAAAGGACAGTTTTTACTGTCCTTTTTAATTTGAATACTTTTGATTTTATTGATAGAAGCGAACAAAGTCAATTTCCATACTGTCTTGCTCAAAATTACCAGGGATAGTTCCCCCTAAAGTTCCTCCCATCGCAATATTGAGAAGAAGGTAATGTGGGTTGTCAAAAGGCACTGAGGCAGTATTTGCAATCTCAGCAATTAGTAAATTATCAACCAATAATTTGATAGAAGCCGTATTCCAAACCAAAGAATACAAATGAAATTCCGAAGTAACATCTGAGATATCGAGCGAAGAGACATCTTTAGTTAAACCATAAGATGCGGGCTGTCCTCCCCCGTCAGCCCAGTGGAAAGTACCATATAGGATTTGTTTATTTTCACCATTTTGTTCCATTATATCTATTTCACCACACTCAGGCCAGCCCACATTTCCATCTACCGTACCGAAATAATTTCCTCGCTCGCCGCTATTGGTTCCTAAGGTCCAAATTGCGGGCCAGGTCCCTTTAGAGGCTGGAAGTTTAGCACGTACATCAATGCGGCCATAGAGAAGGCTAAATTTAGAATTTAATCTCGCTGAGGTAAAATTTTTCAAACTCCCTTCATAGGTATAATTTTCTTTTTTGGCGGTGATTTTAAGCGTACCCTCACTTACATAAGAATTGTCTATACGGGCGGTATAATGTTGTTTTTCATTATTGGCCCAACCACCCCCAAAGATCGGGATATATTGATGGTGCCATTTCTCAGTAGCAGGGGGGCCTTCATAATTGAATTCATCATTCCAAACCAATTGATAACCGGTGTAGAGCGTAGTTTCTTCACTCGTATCTATGAGCGACTCATCTATTTGTTTAATTTCATCACCAAGTGCATTTGTAATTGTCACCTCAAGGGTTTCATAATTAAAAGAGTTTAGATTTTCATCATAAAAACTCCAAATACCAATAGTGTAGGTTCCGTTATTTGAGTACTGGTATTCAATACTCCCTTCTACATTTTCAATTACTTCACTATTACCAAATGAAAATCTATAAAGAACTGCTTTATTTGATGAGGCTGTGATAGAAATGAATCCCTGTTCGCCTTCAGTATATTCTATATTTAAATCAGCAAGCGCCTCTTTATTACAAGAAAGTAAGCTTAAAAAAAAGAATAACGCACTGATTTTTTTAAAAACCTTGTTCAAAATAATCCAATTAAAAAAACTATCCCAGTAAAGGGATAGTTTTTAGTGTGATATAAATATTCAAAAAATGAATTATTCAGATACTTCTTGGTGATAAGTTGTAAT
>WTIP01000169.1 GCA_011525195.1 Flavobacteriales bacterium
TAGCCGTACCCGAAGAGTCAAAACTGATTGTCGGTGTACCAGAGCTGGTATCTACTGTAAGGGCCTCATCAGCTACTAAATAAAGAGTTACCGTATCTGTTTGGTTATAACTTCCATTAGCAGAAGAATAAATAGATTGGATGGTAGGAGCAGTCGTATCTAAAGTAAAGGTAATACTGTCCGTACCTGAATAGGCTATAGAAGTAACGGAAGCTGTTCCAGCAACAGAAGCAAAATAATCTCCATCAGGGGGTGTAGTTCCGTTATCTACATCCCAGGCATAATTATATTTTTCTCCGAGTGTTAAAAAATTTAAATCATTTTCTTGGGTAGAATAAATTAACTTATTGTCGTCAGTAAAACCATAAATCAAATCTATAGCAACATCGAAGTCGTTATCAGTAAATTCAGAACTTTCCCAACTATAACTATTTGGATCTTTGGAATACAGTTTAAATTTCTGATCGGTAAGATCTTTAAACACAATTGTCCCTCCTGATGTGATTGCTACATGGGTAGTCTTAGCACCGACAATCTCTTCAGCATTAAAACTATTCCATGAATCATTAGAAAATAAGATATAATTATTATCTCCATAATCAGTTGGATCTTCATCATTGCTAAATCCATTTGTAGTACCAATTACACTTCCATCATAATTTACAGCTGCAAATTCCCCAGCTCCAGCTCCTGCCAACCTACCAAAACGGTCTGCGTCTATTTTGACTCCATTTGATGCCACAACGTTTTTATATATTTTTTTTCTTAATGTAAATGTTGGCGTAGAGGTAGATGATGTATCAACAAAAATACCAAGACCACCGTATGAAGTAGATGAATTTGAAGAATTTATAGCAATCACCTTCCCATCTCCACTAATTGCTAATGCTTTAGCTCCATAACTTGTATGATAAAAAAATTGATCATCGTCAAAACCTGTAGTAATCTGAGTAGGATTGGAATAAGTTCCATCACTTTGTCTTAATGAGTAATACATACGAATTCTATTAAATCTATCTGAAAGGTTATGAAGAAAAACCATTATTCTTTTGTCATCACTCATGCCCATGATATAAAGGGCGTAATGAAGATTTGAAATATCTGAGTCGTAATCAGAACTATTTATAGTTTGTTTTAAGGTTACAGAATTAGTCGAAGAATCAATATCATAAATATATATTCCCCCATGATTGGTACGTATTACAAGTGTTTCTTCATCTTTACTTAAAAAAATACTAGATCCAAAATTATGATCTTCAGATAAAATCCCTGAAGTAAGAGAGGTGGTCAAAGAGTATGCTCCATTTACCTTATCTAAAATCCATACAGAACCAATTGTGTTTCCAGCCCCACCTAAACCAAATTGAGCTGCAGGTGTTGGATCATGATAAATTAATTTATTTCCACTCGAACTAACAATTTTTAAATCTTCTGTTAATCTTTGATTATATGCGTTAGTCACCCAAAATCCACTAGTATCTGTATGATCAGTTTCGTCATAGACAGTACTACCCCCGAAGCCAAAGCCAGCGGAATTCATATCACGTTGATTTACCGGTGTACTCTGAGAATTAGAAATAGTAATAGTAGGGGTTGCAACCATCGCCTCACTAAATGTTGCTGTAATAGTAACCGTATCTGATGCAGATAAAAGGTTATCCGCATCGGTATCAGTAAGAGTTACCGTAGGAGAGGTTTGAGAATATAAAAATCCAGAGCTTAGGGCAAAGAAAAATACTAACCCAATTAATCGGCTCCAATTCCAAAAAATAAAATGTTTATTAGAGTCCATTATTTGTTTATGATTCTAAAATCAGTTCTTCTATTTTTTTGATGTTCACTCTCTGATACTTCTATAAGGTTATTTTTAATTAAATCTGATTTGATCCCCTGATTATTAAGTTTTCTAGTAAATCTTAAACCTTCTCTTTTTGTATTAAAATGACCTACAATCAATAAATAGTAATCCTGTTTTTTATACACAAATGGATTATACTTTGAGAATTCTTTCAATTTTTTAGATACCTCGCCATTACTTTTACTTTTAATGACTGCAACTAAATAATCATTGTATTTGTTACCTTTTATATGATCCTCCCCATAGTCTTTTATATCCAACCTACTTTTATCGATTCCTCTATTTTTTATAAGGTAGTTGTAGATTGTTTTTGATCTACTTTCAGAAAGTTTTTTATTGCTTTTAAAACTACCTCTTGCATCTGTATAAGAACTAATCAAAAGATTAATTTTTAAATCATTATCTAATAAATCAGCTATAGAGTCTAAACGAGGTTTGTATTTCTTTATTAGATTAAATTTTCCAAAATCGTAATAAATTGATCTTAGATAAATTTCTGTCTCTATTCTTGATAGACTCACCTCTATAGGATTTGATTCTCGATAGCCATCAAATATCTTGTAAGTAAAGCGGTCTTGCTTTACTTTTTCGTCCTTATTTGAATAAACGAAAGTTCCATCTGAATTTAAATCTAGATCACCGAATTCAGGTTTGTCAACAATAATTGTTTTAAAAGAATCAGAATATAAAAAGCTATTGCTATTTATTGAATCATTAAGCAAGACACTTTTTTGTTCTGTAACGCTTGGTGTAAAAGTTGCATACTTATATGTATCGCTAGATCCTTTTAAAGGTTTAAAGCTTATTAAATAAGAGATATCCAAAGTATCCTTTTGACGATTTGAGGAGAAAAACCCATACTTTAAAGAGTCTGTTAAGGAAAAAGAAAAGTCATCATAGTTTGTATTTATTGGATCTGGAAGCAAAGCGGGTGATTGATAATTTTCTTGGTCTATTTTAGAGTAATAAATATCAAAACCACCTACACCACCCTGTCTATTAGAAGCAAAAAATAAGATGTCTTTATAAATAAATGGGAAGGCTTCATTTAGAGGTGAATTTATATTTGGAACTTTTTGAGGAGTCTCAAATTTTCCCTCTGAACTTATCTTACTATAGTATAAATCGTACTGGTTTTCCAAGTCTATATTACTAGCAAAATAAATTATATTATTTTGAGAATCTAAAGCAGGATGCATAACTGAAATTTCATCGTCAAAAAGCGCTACTTTTTTTGGACTCTGAAAATCTTCATTAGCATAATTTGATTCATAGATATCTAAAAGTAACTTTTTGCTTTTTGAAATCTTTTGAGAGCTTCGCGTAAAAAATAATTTACTACCTGTTTTGTCTAACGATACTGGACCCTCCTGATAAGAAGAGTTTATTTTACTTGAAAGCAGCTCTTTGGAAAGTATTTTAAATGGAGGCTTATTTTCAATTGTTATCTTCTGAAGATTGAAAATCTTATTAAGATCTACCTCTTTGAATTTCCTTGAGATTTTACCTTCGTTATTATTTTTTTGAGATGAGACAACAATGAGCTCTATAGTATCATCATTTAATCTGAATACTGCAGGACTAAAAACAGTTTCACTCTCACTAATATTTAATTCATAGAGATCAAAATCAGGTAGTATATTTTGAGCTACAAGCTCTTGCTTTGAAAAAACCAAGCACAAGAGAAAAATAAAATTATATAGCTTTTTCATTTTAAAAATATCTTGGTGAGTCTATAAGTGCTTTTGCCACTTGTCTTAAATTGTATCTCAAAATTATTTCATGGGTACCGTTGTTATAAACGCCCGTTTGATTACCTAGTGAATAGCTATAGGCATAACTTACCATTAGACTATTTGAAACATTGACTCCAAAAATTGCCCCAAAACCACCACCTGTATTCTGATTAGGGAAAAGGTCTCTATAGGTTGATCTTATATTTGCCCCTAGCCAAAACTGATCCTTGTATATAAACAGATTAGAAAAATCAAGATTAACAGGTGCTCCAGAAGTCATTTTGATAATTCCACTAGGACGTAATTTGAAATCTCTACTGATATCTATCAAAAAACCTGAGGTTAGGTAGAAGTGTCTATTTTGCCTAAGCTCTTTATTTTCAAAGAAAAATGGCGTTGAAAGACCGGCATAGAACTTTTCTGTATAGTAGTAAATTCCAGTTCCAATATTAGGCTTAAAGCCTACAGACTCAGAATAAAAAAGTGGATCTCCAGGCTGATTTAAATTGAGACCTTCTCCGTCTAAATTAAATGAATTTAAACTCATTTTAAGTCCAAGAGATAGTACTCTGTTATTATCATTTAACAGTAGATGATAAGCAAGATCTGCAGCAAAAGAACTATTAACTATGGGTCCAATTCTATCGCTAATTGCCGTTATACCATAGGCTAATCTTTTACTTTGTACGGGTGAGCTAAATGAGAGAGCCTGAAGCACAGGAGCACCTTCAAAACCGACCCATTGATTTCTTTGAATTAAATTAAATGAGTAGGATTGAGAAGAACCAACAT
>WTIP01000079.1:0-3588 GCA_011525195.1 Flavobacteriales bacterium
TCATAGGGAGAATAGGAAAGCATATAGTCATAATAGTCTTTTTTATTAGGATTCCCCCATTCATCATATTCTCCAGTAGTAAGTGGAATACTTTCATCTAGCATGGTTGTAATTACATCCACAAAGGGTACTGCAGCGATCACACTGCGATAGAGTGCTGCTGCTTCATTTACTACCACGCCCATCAATAATCCGCCTGCTGAGCCCCCTACAGCATGTAAATGCTGAGGACTTGTCATTTTTGAATCGATTAAATACTGAGATACGTCAATAAAATCAGTAAAAGTATTTTTCTTTTTAAATAATTTACCGTTGTCATACCATTGTCTCCCAAGGTACTCCCCTCCTCTTATGTGGGCAATTCCAAAAGCAAATCCACGATCCAAAAGACTTAATCTGCTACTTGAAAAGCTGGGGTCTATTGTGGCACCATAAGAACCATAGGCATATAAGTAAAAAGGAGTGTTTTCATTGAGCTCAGTATCTTTATGATAAACCATTGATACAGGCACTTTTACCCCATCTCGTGCAGTAGCCCAAATGCGTTGCTCTACATAATTTTCAGGCTTGAATTCTTTATCGACTACCTCCTGTTGTTTTAAAAGCTGCTGTTCGCGGGTTTCCATATCAAATTCAAAAACAGACCTTGGTGTGCGCAAAGAAGTAAAGCCATATCTAAATTTATCTGTATCAAAGCTTGGATTATAGGCTCCATAAAGGCTATAGGTCTCTCCTTGAACAGGTAATAAATAGTCTTCAGAACCATCCCAGCGTTGAATTCGAATAGAAGTGAGTCCATTTTCTCGCTTACTATAAACAAAATAGTTTTTAAAAAGCTCAAAATCTTCAATTAGAATGTTATCATCATGGGGAATCAGATCCTCCCAGAATTTACTATCAGGTGTTGCTATCGGTGCTTTTACTATTTTATAATTTTTGGCTCCTTGGTGATTGGTCAGTATATAAAAGCTGTCTTCATAGTCTGCAACACTGTATTCCAAGCCTCGGGTTCTCGGCTGAATCACTTTAAAATTACCCAAAGGATCGGAGGAAGCAAGAAAACGTTGTTCTGAAGTAAGTGTACTATAAGAACTAATAATGATATAAGCACTGGATTTAGTCTCGCTTACACCCACAGAAAAGGTTTCGTCAGATTCGTGAAAAATAAGTGCGTCTTTCTTAAGGGGCGCTTCAATATCATGCCTGTAAATGGTTTCTGAGCGGAGTGTTTCTTCATTTTTGTAGGTATAAAAGAAGTGTCTACTGTCAGCAGCCCAGGCTGTTCCGCCTGATGTATTCTCAATTTTTGTATCCAAAACCTCATCAGTAATAAGGTCCTTTACATAGAGCGTATACTGTCTGCGGGATTTAGTATCAATGCCATAACTAACTTTTGTATTGTCTGGGCTTACATTTAGGCCTACCAAGCGAAAATAATCATAGCCTTTTGCCAGTTCATTACAATCAAATAAAATCTCCTCGGGAGCTGTTAATGAATCTTTTTTTCGGGTATAAATCGGGTATTGTTTGCCTTTTTCATAACGGGTAATATACCAGTACTCATTAAAAAAATAAGGAACTGAATTATCCTCTTCTTTAATTCTGTTTTTTAATTCTTCAAAAAGATCTGCTTTAAAATCCTCAGTATCACGAGTCATTTTTTTATAGTAATCATTTTCTCGTTCTAAATAGTCAATGACCTCAGGATTGGTTCTTTCCCGCATCCAATAATAGGAATCTATTCTGATGTTTTCGTGTTTTTTAAGCTGATAGGGTATTTTTTCGGCAATTGGGGGCTCTAAAGTGGTATCAAAGTCCATTGGAATACTTTTTTTACAGGCTGAAAATACGAGTGTAAAAATCAGCATAAAGATCAATTTATAAGCGTTCATCTTCATTCAATTTGGTTAAAGTTGTTAACAAGTAATCATGTTGTGCCTCGGTATAGTCTCGGTGTGTTACCATTCTTAATTTACCTTTCCCAAGGCCTATAAAATAAATACCTTTTTCTTTCATCTTCAGCATAAATTTTGTTTCATCCTGTTGGGGTTTCAAAGCAAAAATTACAATATTTGTTTGAACGGGTTCTATATGGTCAACCAAAGGCAGTGTTTGCAATACGGCTGCAATTTCTTTCGCTTTTTGATGGTCATTTTTAAGGTCTTTTCTATGATGGGTGAGCGCATAGGAGGCGGCAGCCGCTAAATAGCCCGCTTGACGCATTCCACCCCCTAAGATTTTCCTGATTTTTAGGGCATTTTCTATTGCTTCATTAGAACCCACCAAGACAGATCCAACTGGACAGCCTAAGCCTTTACTAAAGCACAACGAGAGTGTATCAAATAATGCACCATAGGCTTTAGGGGATTCTCGCGTAACTTCTAAGGCATTCCAAAGACGTGCACCATCTAGGTGTAAAGCCAAATTGTGTGCTTCACAGAGCATTTTTATTTTTTTTATTTCCTCAATGTCATAGACCGCACCTCCCCCTTTATTAGTTGTATTTTCTAAACTGACTAAAGAAGATTTTGGACTGTGGTAAAAATCAGGTGGGTTTATGGCTTCTTCAATTTGTGTGGCTGTAATTCTTCCCCTATCACCCTGAATCAGCCGACAGGAAACTCCAGAGTTAAAGCTAGCACCGCCCCCTTCATAATGGTAAATATGAGAGAAATGGTCGCAGATTACTTGATCTCCAGGTTGAGTATGTATTTTAATGGCTGTCTGGTTCGTCATGGTCCCTGAAGGAAAAAATAAAGCTGCTTGTTTGCCAAAAAGTTGAGCCACCGCCTCCTCGAGTGCATTGACAGAGGGATCTTCCTTAAATACATCATCCCCTACTGGTGCTGCAAACATTGCTTCCAGCATCTGAAGGGTAGGTTTGGTTACAGTATCACTAATTAGATTTACTTCCATTTATTAGTTGTCACATGAAAATTGTCCGATGGGTGAGCCGTCTGGGAGACGATTTGAAACAGGAGGAACAAAGTCTTCTGGATCATCAAAATAGTGATCAATTAGTCCACGATAGTATTCACCAAAACTCAAATCCTCTTGCCCAGCAAGCCATTGATCCAAACGTACAAGTTCCTCATGAATATGGGCTTTGACAAGTGCATTGGCGTTGGGATGCTGTCCCAGGTGCATGAGTTGTTTTAAAAGATTAGCTTTTACCAATTCGCTAAGCTGTTGCTGATGGTCCTCGCGGAATCTTATTTTAAAATGTGTATTGCTCAATTGGGTGAGCACTTCTTCAAACCCTAATTGATTCGAATCAAACCCGTATTGCGCTACCAGTCGATTGGCACGCTCAGGATGCAGTAAAAGCGCCAATAATGAATTACTTAAACTATGTGCGACCCCCAAATAATCAAAAGTAACACCTGTTTGCGAAAGAAAATTTTCTCTCGTTCTTGGATTAGAAAAAGAACGTGGTGGAAGAACTGATCTGAGTTGCATAGGGAGTTGTAAATTTTCTGGATAAAGTGCTTGAAGATACGCCAAGAGTGCATTGCGCTGGCTTGTCGACTCAACAGGGGTTGTTTTATAATTTATATCCCCTTTTACTGCGTAATCATAATCTACGCC
>WTIP01000079.1:3688-6218 GCA_011525195.1 Flavobacteriales bacterium
GCCGCGAAATTATGGGCAAAACCCAAGGTGTGACCAATTTCGTGGGCTGAGAGTTGACGAATACGTGCCAATGCAAGGGCTAACGCTTCATCACTTACTTCAGCCCCTCCCGCAAATGGAGCTTCAGTTAGTCCTAACGCAATCATGTAATCCTGACGGATACGCAAGCTCCCCAAGCTGACATGGCCTTTAATAATTTCACCTGTCCTAGGATCGGCTATACTGGCGCCATAGCTCCACCCTCGGGTAGAACGATGAATCCATTGTATGACATTATAGCGGACGTCTAACGGGTCTGCGTCATCTGGGAGTATTTTTACTTGAAAGGCGTCTTTAAATCCTATACTTTCAAAAGCTTGATTCCACCAGACTCCTCCTTCTAATAAAGCCGAACGAACGGGTTCTGGCGTTCCATTGTCAAGGTAGTAGATAATGGGGGTTACCGCTTCACTTAGGGCTGCAGAAGGCTCTTTTTTTTCTAGCCGATGGCGGTAAATCACTTGCTTTTTTGTCGGGCTCGTTACAGGTGTTGTATAATCGTAATAAGTCATGGCATTGGCACCAGAACGGGGATCAAAAGCCCGCGGCTTATACTGATTATCAGGTAATGCGATAAATGAATGATGTTGATGTACTGTAACGGCATCTGGAGTGGGTGTTACCGAAGGCAGTAAACGCCCAATACTCTCGCCGCTAAAGGTCAGTAATAGATCCAGTTCTATATTGAGCGGAAAGGCTCTGGTTCGATCTAAATTGACCGCTGAACGACTCTTGTCTATTTGGTAATTGCCCTCTTTAAGCTGTTTTAATCGTTTGCTTACGCCATGGGCGTCTTGGAGTAAAAAAGGCGTTAAATCAATCAGATATTCTTCCCCTATTGTTTCAATAATAGGAAAACCGAAAAGAACCGATTTTGCAAATGCTTCTTTGATAGATCGTTGCTCTAGTGGGTTCGAGGATGTAGAACGATATCGCAAATTTGGCTGAACCAACAAGAGCTTATTGCCTGCTTTTGAAAAATAAACAACCCGTTCATTGCCTAACTGTCCGCGGTCTAATCCAATATCATTATTGCCTATCCCTTGGCTTAAACTGTTCACATATAGAAACTCCTTTTCAGTTTGGGGTACTTTGAGATAAATTTTGTCTGTAGATTCATCATAATAAAAATCAAAAAAACCCTGATAAGCAGTTGTTTGTGCTATTAGTGAGGGCTTTTGAGTTTGGGTATTTTTGCTTTTTTTAGACTGAGCTTGTGCGCAAAAAAAGAGTAAAAATCCAATCGCTAAACTGTAAAACCGATTCATAGTATTCAATTTTAGTTAAGCTAAAACTAGTAAAAACAATTGAGACCTATTTTTGTAAGGCATGAAATTTATTAACGAAGATCAGAGAAAAATTATTTTTCCATTAGAGCGATCCACGAGGCTTTATTTCTCCTATTTTTGTAGAAAGCGAGTATATGATAAGCAACGAGCAATATAAAGATGTAATGGTACGCCTGGTCGCCTTAAGGCGGTATCTTTGACATTGATGCCAAAGAAATAGAAATTCAAAATCAAGAAGAAAAAACCCTTGCCCCTGATTTTTGGAATGATCCCAAAAAAGCAGAGCTTCATATGAAGCAATTAAGGACTTTAAAACAATGGGTGACAGATTATCAGTCTATAAAGCAGGGCATTGAAGATTTGGAAGTCTTGATGGAATTTGAAAAAAGCGGTGATGCTTCGACTCAAGAAGTGAGCTCCCACTACCAACAACTACTTTCAAAATTAGAAGAAGTAGAATTTCGCAATATGCTCTCTGAAGAAGGCGACGACCTGAGCGCTGTACTTCAAATAACCGCAGGTGCTGGAGGTACTGAAAGCTGTGACTGGGCTTCCATGCTGATGCGAATGTATTTAATGTGGGGGGAAAGAAAAGGCTGTAAACTAAAAGAACTCAATCATCAACCTGGGGATGTGGCAGGTATCAAAACGGTTACCTTAGAAATCGAGGGGGCTTATGCCTTTGGTTGGCTTAAGGGCGAAAATGGGGTACATCGCTTAGTCCGAATTTCGCCTTTTGACAGTAATGCCAAACGACATACTTCATTTGCCTCTGTTTATGTCTATCCCTTAGTAGATGAAAGTATAGAAATCGAGATCAACCCTGCAGATTATACATGGGAAACCATGCGTGCCAGTGGTGCAGGTGGCCAAAATGTAAATAAAGTAGAGACAGCTGTACGCCTTCGCCACCACCCTACTGGAATTATAATCGAAAATTCTGAAACTCGATCTCAATTGGAAAATAAAAATAAAGCCATGCAATTACTTCGATCTCAACTATATGAAATAGAGCTACAGAAAAAAATGGCCGCCCGGGATGAAATTGAAGCTTCAAAAAAGAAAATAGAATGGGGTTCTCAAATACGCAACTATGTCATGCATCCCTACAAATTAGTAAAAGATGTACGTTCTCAGTATGAAATGACTGATGTAGAGGCTGTGATGAATGGACAAATTGATCCTTTTTTAAAAGCCTTTTT
>WTIP01000079.1:6318-16695 GCA_011525195.1 Flavobacteriales bacterium
CAAGCCTTTGAAATAGAACGCATCTATTTACTTAAAGAATATCAAAATAAAGGACTGGGAACTGAACTTTTTGAAGCAGCCATTCAAATAGGGAAAGAAAAAGGTTATAGCACGTTGTGGTTAGGGGTTTGGGAAAAAAACAGAAGCGCCTTACAATTTTATCAAAAAAAAGGGCTGATCACCTTTGGGTCTCATTGTTTTCAGCTGGGAAGTGACCCGCAGACTGATTTTTTGATGCGCTATGATTTTAATTCTTAGAATGGATCTTCATCATGATCATCCGCAGACCCAAAAACATCATCCGGATCCGGTAAACTGCTATTTGGTATAGCAGTATCTTCAGGGTTCATTTTAGATTGAAATTCAAAAGGGGAATCAAAGCTATCTAAATCCTCAAATTTTCCGAGGTGGCCGATAAATTTAAGTCGAATATTGTCTAAGCCCCCATTTCGGTGTTTGGCAACAATAAACTCTGCCTGGCCTTGAGATGGACTACGTTCTTCATCATCCCATTCGTCAATATTGTAGTATTCGGGTCGGTAAATAAAGGAAACAATATCCGCATCCTGCTCAATTGCCCCCGATTCTCTCAAATCTGAAAGCATGGGTCTTTTTGTTCCTCCCCTTGTTTCAACGGCTCTTGAGAGCTGAGACAAGGCTATAACCGGAATATCGAGTTCTTTGGCTAGGGCTTTTAAGTTTCTAGAGATAGTGGAAATTTCTTGCTCTCTATTTCCTGTTTTTGAAGATGTTCCTGCCGTCATTAATTGCAAATAGTCGACGATAATTAATTTAATTTGATGTTGAGATGATAAACGACGCGCTTTTGCTCTTAGGTCAAAGATGGAAAGTGAGGGAGTGTCATCTATAAATAGGGGTGCCTTTTCCAGGTCTGTAACTTTAACATTAAGCTGTTGCCATTCGTGGTCAGCGAGTTTTCCTGTACGGAGTTTTTCTGAAGAAAGTCCAGTTTCGGCTGAAATTAAACGGGTAATGAGCTGTATAGAAGACATTTCTAATGAAAAGAATGCTACAGGTATTTGCTTCATGACCGCAATATTTCGAGCCATTGAAAGAGTGAGGGCTGTTTTACCCATACCCGGACGGGCAGCAATAATTATCAGATCACTTGGCTGCCAGCCAGAGGTGAGCTTGTCAAGCTTTTCAAAACCTGTACTGATCCCACTCAAGCCTTCTCTTTTTGAAATCTCCTCAATCTTCTTTTTTGCCTCCAAAACCAGATTTTGTGCTGATTCAGATGATTTTTTGATATTTCCTTGAGTGACGTCGTATAATTTAGATTCTGCCTCATCTAATAAATCAAAAACATCTGTTGACTCTCTATAAGCGCTTTCAATGATTTCGTTAGAAATTTTGATCAGTGAACGCTGAATAAATTTTTGAAGAATGATACGGGCATGAAATTCAATATGCGCAGAGGAGGCCACGCGCTGGGATAGCTGAACGAGATAAAATTCACCCCCTATGCTTTCTAACTTTCCCTTTTTTCTCAATTCAGAGGAAACAGTTAATAAATCAATCGGTTGGGAATCTTGAAAAAGCTGGAAAATTGCTTCAAAGATGGTTTGGTGTGCCGTCTTATAAAACGCTTCAGGCTGGATTAAATCAATGACTTCATCTACTCCTTTTTTATCGATCAGCATAGCGCCTAAAACAGCTTCCTCAAGTTCGAGAGCTTGGGGTGGAATTTTCCCCTGTTGAAGACTGATTACAGCGGGCGTATTTGACTTAAATCCTTCTTTGGCTTGCTTTTTTTCCATGGGCCTAAATTACATGCTTTACTAAAATTCGCAAGTAAAATGAGGCATAGAATATCTTCTAAATATGAAGAAAAAAATGTTTATAAGTGAGACAGGATTGTTAACAACCTGAAAAAAAGATTAACCTTGATAATTCCCCATCGCAATAAATTTTTCACGACGTTGTTCAATTCTTTTTTTGGGTGTCAACTTTTCTAATTCCTTAAAGGCAGACAAAACCTCTTTTCTTACTGCATCGTAAGTTGCGACATGGTCATAATGTGCTCCCCCCAGGGGTTCTTTAATAATTTTATCAATGAGCTTAAGTTTAAGCATGTCTTTTGAAGTTAATTTTAAAGCTTCAGCTGCAGTTTCTTTGTGTTCCCAACTTCTCCAAAGTATGGAAGAACAAGATTCAGGAGAAATCACAGAATACCAAGTATTTTCAAGCATAAAAATTTGATCTCCTACACCAATGCCCAAGGCTCCTCCTGAGGCTCCTTCTCCTATTATTACCACTATAATAGGTACAGATAAAGACATCATCTCATAAATATTTCTCGCAATGGCTTCCCCTTGGCCACGCTCTTCAGCTTCTAACCCTGGAAAGGCGCCTGGTGTATCAATAAATGTAATAATGGGGATGCCAAATTTGTCTGCTGATTTCATTAACCTCAAGGCTTTTCTATAGCCTTCAGGATTTGCCATACCAAAATTTCGGTATTGGCGGGTTTTGGTATTATAGCCTTTTTGGGTGCCGATGAGCATAAAAGATTGATCACCAATTTTACCCAAACCTCCAATCATCGCTTTGTCATCAAGGACATTACGATCACCATGTAATTCTAAAAAAGAAGACCCACAAAGGGCATTAATATAATCGAGTGCATAGGGCCTTGAAGGATGTCTTGATAACTGCACCCTTTGCCATGCTGTGAGATTACCGTAGATTTCTTTTTTTATGTCACTTAATTTTTTTTCAAGTTGTTCGCAAGTTTCAGTAACATCGATATCACTTTCATCACCGATTAGCTTGCACTTTTCCAGTTGCTCATTAAGTTCTTTAATCGGTAATTCAAATTCTAAATATTCCATACTTCATCTATTGGAACAAATGTAAAAATTCTTTGGGATTGAAAATCTACTCTTTGATTTGTTTTTGCTTTTTATAAATACCATTTAAAAAAATTACACTTAGTATAATACAAAAACCAATATAAAAACGAACACTTAATAGTTCTTGCTCACCCCAAACAATTAGTGAAAGTAAAATACCATAAACCGGTTCTAAATTTATGATCATCATCACAGTAAAGGGAGATAAATGCTCCATAACCTTAATCGAAATATTAAAGGCATAAGAAGTACATACCCAGGCAATGAGTAAAATCCATAAAAGGTCCCATTGCTCTAAATAAAAATCTTGAACTGTGTAGTTTCCAGAGACTAAAACATAGAGAATGCCTACAACAGCCCCTACAACGAGTTCATAAAATGAGAGTGATATGGCACGACCCTGCTGGACCATTCGCGCATTTAATATGGTAAATACAGAAGAAAGAAAAGCAGAAATTAGAGCAATACTAATTCCATAGAGGTATTCATATTCAGCTTTAAAAATAAGCCCTACACCAAAGGCAATTAATCCTCCAAATAAAAGTTCATAAGCCAGAATTTTTCTTTTATTAATCAGCGGTTCAAGCATAGCAGTAATAAAAGCCCCTGTAGCCATCATACTCAAAGTGAGAGAAACGCCTGCGACTTTAATGGCATGAAAAAAAGTGACCCAATGAACGCCTATTACAAGTCCGCCGACTAAAACATAGGGCCAGAGTGCGCGCTTAAGTTTAAAAAATGAGGGCTTAAAAAGGGTAAAGTATACTCCAAGTCCCAAAAAAGCTAAAGCCATGCGGTAAATAACCAGTGGAAGGGCCTCTAATGAACACAAAGCACCAAGTACCGAAGAAAATCCAAAAATAAAGACGATAAAATGAAAGTGAATTATGTTTTTTGTCCTAACGTCTTGCATGGCGAAGTAAAAAGAAAGCGAGGAAACCAAATATAGCTAAGGGTAACCAAGCGGCTAAAAAAGGAGGAAAAGTAGATTTGCTTACCAGTACACCGAAGATTTTATCAAAAAATATAAATAAAAAGCCCAGGGCAATGCCAAAAGCGAGATTGACACCCATTCCTCCTCTTCTTTTAAAAGAGGCTACTGCAACTGCAATAAGAGTTAAAATAAATGCCGATATAGGAATACTCCAACGTTTATGGCGAACGAGTAAATGATTATTAATTAAAATTGAACCTCGTTCTCTTTCCTCTTCAATAAAGTCATTCAATTCACCAAAAGTGAGTGTTTCCGCAATATAATTTACAGGAGCTAGATCATTAATTTCAAAATCGAAAAGGGTGTCTTTTCGGGAAGACATCTCTATTCTTTCCTGATCATCAATAAATTTTCTCTTAACGTAATTTGACAAACGAAAAACAGAATCTCGATCTACCCAACGGATTCGGTCCGCTTTGATTTTAAATTCAAGTTGATTGCCATCAAAATGTTCGAGTGTGAAATTTGTTGCCCTTTTTCGTATCGGATCATAGTCATTTACATAGATAAATTCGTTGTCATTAATTTGCATATAGACTTGTTCTGTATTTCTTGCCTCTTTTTTGGTAATGTATTTGTAGCGGAAATCGTTAAATCCCAAATTTGATTTAGGAACAATAAACATTCCTGCAAAAAATGCAAAAACGGCAATAAAACTAGCGGCAAGTAAAAAAGGCCTGAGGTAACGAAAAAAAGAGATACCCGAGCTGAGTATCGCTATGACTTCAGTATTGGATGCTAATTTTGAGGTAAACCAAATTACTGACAGAAATAAAAAGATGGGGAATAGCAAATTGGCAAAGTACCATGTAAAATCTATATAGTACTCCATTATCGTTATTAGGGGGACTTCTTTTTCTTTAAACTTGTCAATTTTTTCTGCTACATCGACCATAATTCCGATTGGAATAAAAAGCAAGATCATGACTAAAAAAGTCCCTATATAGCGTTTTATGATATAAAAATCGATCAGTTTCATCTTAGCGTCTCGGTTCCATTTGTTTCACCATTTTGGTTTTCCAGGGCGTAAAAGTCCCTGCTAAGATATGTTTTCTGGCTTCACGTACCAACCAGAGATAAAAACTCAAATTATGTAGTGTTGCAATTTGTTTTCCCAACATTTCATTTACAGTAAATAAGTGTCTAAGGTAGGCTTTCGTATAGTCTGTGTCTGCAAAACAATAACCCTGTGGGTCAATAGGAGAAAAGTCATTTTCCCATTTTTTATTTTTAATATTGAGGGTTCCTTCTGCTGTAAATAACATGCCGTTTCTGGCATTTCGAGTAGGCAATACGCAGTCAAACATATCGACACCGAGTGCTATATTTTCTAATAAATTGATTGGGGTTCCTACCCCCATCAAATAACGCGGTTTTTCATGAGGCAGTATACTACAAACTTCATGAGTCATCGCATACATCTCTTCTGCAGGTTCACCAACAGAAAGGCCGCCAATAGCATTGGCAGGTGCATCCATTTCCGCAATATAATGAGCAGATGCTTTTCTTAAGTCGGTATAGGTACTTCCCTGCACTATGGGAAGAAGGGTTTGTTTATAGTTATATAAAAAAGGGAGTTGCTTATCGGCTTCCATACAACGTTTTAGCCAGCGATGGGTTCTTTCCATCGAACTTTTTGCATAGTTGTATTCACAGGGATAAGGGGTACATTCATCAAAAGCCATGATAAGATCTGCGCCGAGAAAACGTTGGATTTCGATGGCACGTTCAGGAGTGAAAAAATGATATGACCCATCTATATGAGATTTAAACTTGACGCCCTCTTCTTTAATTTTTCTGTTGGCAGATAACGAATAAACTTGATAGCCTCCTGAATCTGTAAGTAGGGGTCTATCCCATCCCATAAATTTATGTAAACCACCTGCCTGCTTCATAATCTCAATACCTGGCCGCAAAAACAGATGATAAGTATTCCCCAAAATAATATCAGGATTTATCTCATTTTTAAGCTCACGCTGATGAAGTCCTTTTACTGTTGCTGAAGTGCCCACAGGCATAAATATGGGGGTTTCAATAGTCCCATGGTCGGTTGTAATTCGCCCCGCTCGGGCAGCAGAATTTTGATCTGTAGAAAAGAGTTCAAATTGCATCGCCCCAAAGATAGTATTCTATAGGAACAATTGCTTTTAAATTGAATTGTTAATAATGTTTATTAAGTTCTTTATTTCCCTTTTGCTAAGGAGAGCAGAAAAGTTATTTTTACTAAAATTTTAATCCATGGCTCACACCCCCTCCTTAGAAAAGATAGTCCCCCAAATAAGAAGAGATATTGTACGAATGGTTCACAAAGTAAATTCGGGACATCCTGGAGGCTCATTAGGCTGTGCGGAATACTTTGTCGCTCTTTATTTTGAAGTAATGGAACACAGTAAATCTTTTTCTATGGACGGGCGCAATGAAGATTTATTCTTCTTATCAAACGGTCATATTTCCCCTGTTTTTTACAGTACGCTGGCGAGAAGTGGATATTTTCCTGTTGAAGAACTCAACAGCTTCCGATTGATTGACTCGCGTCTACAAGGTCATCCTACCACTCATGAAGGACTTCCGGGGGTTCGAGTTGCATCGGGCTCATTAGGTCAAGGTCTATCTGTAGCGATTGGAGCAGCTCTTTCCAAAAAACTAAATAAAGACCCTAAAACTATTTACCTCCTTATGGGAGACGGAGAGCTTCAAGAAGGTCAAAATTGGGAGGCATTAATGTATGCAGGTGCCAAAGGAGTAGACAATCTCATTGCAACAGTTGACTTAAATGGAAAACAAATTGACGGAAGTACTGATGAAGTGCTCCCTCTAGGAGATGTGCGTCAGAAATTTGAAGCTTTCGGCTGGGAAGTTATTGAGCTTACTGAAGGAAATTCAATCCCTCAAATCATTGCGGCACTAAGCCAAGCTAAAGCGCAATTAGGGAAGCAAAAACCCCAAGCAATTTTGATGCATACTGAAATGGGAAATGGCGTAAGTTTTATGATGCATACGCACGCTTGGCATGGTAAAGCACCAAATGATGAGCAGTTAGCAGTTGCCCTCTCAGAAAATAAAGAAACTTTAGGAGACTATTAAGAAGTAACTTATGAAAGAATACATCAATCAAGGTAGTAATGATACCCGTTCTGGTTTTGGGGAGGGATTAACTGAGCTGGGAAGAACAAACCCTCATGTTGTTGCACTATGCGCTGACCTTATAGGTTCATTAAAAATGCAAACATTTATTGATGAAAACCCTACACGCTTTTTTCAAGTAGGAATTGCTGAGGCCAATATGATGGGCCTTGCAGCTGGCCTTACTATAGGAGGTAAAATTCCTTTTACAGGAACATTTGCCAATTTTTCAACAGGAAGGGTTTATGATCAAATTCGCCAATCTATAGCTTACTCAGTTAAAAATGTGAAAATTTGTGCTTCGCACGCTGGCGTAACCTTAGGAGAAGACGGTGCGACACATCAAATATTAGAAGACATAGGCTTGATGAAAATGTTGCCTGGTATGACAGTCATAAATACTTGTGATTTTAATCAAACTAAGGCGGCTACTTTAGCCATAGCTGACTACCAAGGTCCTGTCTATTTACGCTTTGGTAGACCCAAAGTACCAAATTTTACTACACCTGAACTCGGTTTTGAAATAGGGAAAGGCATTGTTTTACAAGAGGGCAATGATATTAGCCTTATTGCTACGGGACACTTGGTTTGGGAAGCGCTAGAGGCGGCAAAAGAATTAAAAAATCAGAGCATTGATGCTGAAGTTATCAATATACATACTATAAAACCCTTGGATGAAGAACTGATCCTCCGTTCTGTGCAGAAAACAGGCTGTTTGGTAACGGCTGAAGAACACAATTACCTTGGTGGTCTCGGTGAAAGTATTGCTGGTTTATTGGCGAGAAAAGCCCCTACACCAATTGAATTTGTCGCTACAGACGATTGTTTTGGTGAATCGGGCACTCCAGCCCAACTCATGCAAAAGTATGGTTTAAATAAGGAAGCCATAGTAAAGAAAGCATTACAGGTGCTCAAGAGAAAATAAATAAGGCATTTTAAAGGGACCTGCCCCGTACTGAGCATGGCTTTTGTCTTTAATTACTCTGTGTCTAGGTAATCGGGTATGCCATCTTCATCTGTGTCGTCAGGGATACCGTCAGCATCGGTATCGTATTCGTCTATTGAAAGAATGCCATCACCATCATGGTCTGTTTGTTTGACCCCGTAGAGATTAATTTTAAAGATTAAGGGTGAATAAGAAGGTATGATTCCTGACGCCCTGCTGAAATAGCCCATGCCAGATGGAAAAAAGAGTACGCCTCTTCCGTAATTAAAAAAATCAACTGTATTGTCTTCATTGACAGAAAAAGTCCCTTCTTTTAATTTGGTGGCCCCTTCTTTAAATCCCCTTACCAAAGAAGTTAAATCAAACCAAATGGGGGTAGTAGATTCATCAAAAACAACTCCATTAAGTAAAGACCCTTGATAGGAAAGATAGGTAGAATCAACTACTGCTGGACTTGAACCACTTCCTTCCCTTACAACCAGATAGTATAAAGTGTGATCTATAAAATTTCCTTCACTCGTTCTTACACGGATCACTTCCTTTTCAACTTGACTGCTGAGTGGAAGCTGTGCAGAATTAGTCTCATTAATCGAATCAATTACAATTTCACCTTGATAGGCTTTATTTTCAAAATCTTTATAATTGTAATAATGGGATTTAAGATAATTTTGAAGTGCGACATCATCTGCTATAGCTTGCTCTTGAATATCTCTAATGGGCTCTACTACCTCTTCTTCATTTTTTGAGCAAGTACTCAGCATAATTGCAAATACAAAAGCAAAAAGTAATCTATTTCTCACATTCCTTATTTTAGGCTGTGCAAGATACAATTTTACTTTATTTTTGTAGAATATCTAGTGTCGTTTTCATATGCGAATTGACCAATATTTATGGTGTATTCGGCTTTTTAAGTCCCGTAATAGTGCAACAACTGCATGTAAAAAAGGATTGGTGAGTATCAATAATCAAAAGGTAAAGCCCTCGAGAGAGGTGCTCCCTTTGGATAGGATTGATCTGAGGAAAAACCAACTAGGACACCAAATCCAAGTGATCGCCATTCCAAAAAGTCGTGTGGGGGCAAAACTTGTTGGCTTGTATTGCACAGTAACTATTTCTTCCGAAAGTGAAGAACGAAAAGAATTGCAACAATTGACTTCCTCTGCAAAAAGAGATCGAGGGACGGGAAGACCCACAAAAAAAGAAAGAAGAGAGCTAGATCGGTTTGAGGACGATGACGAGAGTGCATCAGAAAAAATTAATTAAGTAGTTTTGCTTATGACCACACAAAAAAACAAAATTAAAACAGGTGCTGAATTAGAGTCTAGCATAAAAAGAATTGCCCTTCAAATTTATGAAAACGCAATAGAGGAAAGTGAAATAGTCCTCATCGGGGTGGCACCCAGAGGTCAAGAACTGGCTGAAAAAATTGAGCAAGCACTTCATTTGTTCAGTGATTTAAAGCTCCTAAAAGGAGACATTACTTTAAATAAGAAAAAACCATTAGATGGCGCACAATGCAGTCTTTCACTTGAACAGGTTGCCAATAAATCCATCGTTATTGTAGACGATGTACTAAATACAGGCAGTACCTTGATTTATGCAGTTCATCATTTTTTACAAGTACCCGTTAAGCAGATTAAAACCGCGGTTATGGTTAATAGAAATCATAAAAAATATCCAATTAAAGCTGACTTTAAAGGGCTTTCACTCTCCACTTCTGTAAATGAGCACATCAGTGTCATTTTAAAAGGAAAAGAAAGTGGAATTTATTTAAGTTAATTTGGCTTTAATCTCAAGAATAATCTGATCTACTGATTTACCATCAGTCAAAATCTGATGAAGCGCTTTTTGGTAAAAAAGACTTCTTTCAAACAAATGCTTACCAATAAACTCCTTGGCTTCCTCAATATGATTGAGATGAGCAATTAAAGGACGGTGTTCTTTTTCTTTAAACAAACGGTTGCTCAAGGTATCAAAAGAAGCCTTTAAATAAAAACTGGAGCTTTGCTTAAAAGCTAATAGGTAGTCCATGGTGTTATAGTAACAAGGGGTCCCACCCCCTAGCGATAAAACAATTGGAAGTGATTGAGCCATTGTATCTTCAAGGCATTTACGCTCCAGCGCTCTAAAATACAGTTCATCATGAGAAGAGAAGATTTCTGCAATACTTTTTCCTTCGACCTTCTCAATAACATCGTCTAAATCTAAAAAAGTATAACCTAAAGCTTTAGCAAGTGCATTTCCCACTGTGCTTTTTCCAGAGCCCATATACCCTAACAAGATGATTTTATTTACTTCCATTATTTCAAAAGAAAAACAAATTTATAGTAAATCAAGGGTAAAGTTACATATATGATATTTATATTTGCACCCTCAAAAGATTCGGTAGCTCAGTTGGTAGAGCATCTCCCTTTTAAGGAGAGGGTCCTGGGTTCGAG
>WTIP01000065.1:0-4207 GCA_011525195.1 Flavobacteriales bacterium
GGTACTGGGGGAACAATTTCTGGTGTAGGAAGGTTTTTAAAGGAAAAAAATCCAAATATTAAGATTTGGGGGATTGATACATATGGATCAGTTTTTAAAAAATATCATGAAACTGGAGTATTTGACAAAAATGAAGTATATCCATATACAACTGAGGGAATAGGTGAAGATATTTTACCTAAAAATGTAGATTTTCAAATTATTGATCATTTTGAAAAAGTAACTGATAAAGATGCTGCTACATACACAAGAAAACTTGCTAGAGAGGAGGGAATTTTTGCTGGAAACTCCTGTGGAGCAGCAGTTAAAGGCGTCTTACAGTTAAAAAATAACTTTAAAAAAGATGATGTTGTGGTTGTGTTATTGCATGATTCAGGGAGTCGCTACATTGGTAAAATTTATAATGATCTTTGGATGAAAAAAATGAAATTTTTGTAAACGATTTTAAATAACAAATTAGAGCTTGTTTGTAAACTTGTTAATAACCTGTTGATTTGTTGTAAAAGCAAGGAAAAATATAGTTAAATTTGTTAGTGTGTCATATAATATTTGCGTGCTAATGCCGTTATTTATTTAATGCAATTTACCTTGAAAAGATTACTTTTATTAGTAACCCTTATTTTTTCATTTAACAGTTTGTTTTCACAAGATGTTGCTATTGGTAATATCGTAGTGGGGGGGGGTGGTTCTTTCTGTCCTTCCGATGATGTTTCTTTTACTGTTGAAATAACTGACATTGCAGGCGGTGGAAATGATATATCCAATGATAGATTTTATTTTGAAGTTAACGGTCCTATTAACAGAGCAGGAGCTAATTATCAGATTGTAGGAGGTAAAAATATAGGTCCTGGTGGTACTATAGTTTTAACTTATCCAGATGATTTTATACCATTAGGTGGGGCTACTACTTCGACACTTGATTTTTCAGATGACGGTGGCCCGTACACACTTACAGCAAGTATTTCAATAGATGTTGATACAGATCTATCAAACAATGTGAGCACTGTATTAGATATTGATGTTTACGACATAGTTACTCCTATACTCTCAAGTAGCAAAGATCCTGGTAATCTAATTTGTGCTGATGAAAATATAACTTTCACAATTAGTCCGTACTCTGCGACGGCCACCTACACATTTAAAGTAAATGGTGCCATTATTCAGTCTTTGTCAGGAGTAAATACTATTACTTTTTCTACTGTAGGGATAGGAAGTATTGCAGATGGTGATGTCGTTACAATTGATATGATAGATGGTAATGGTTGTGTAACTGATTCTTCAACACAATCAAGAACAGTCTCAGTTTCTACTAAGCCAAATGCTAATTTATCATCATCTGTTACAGATGGGATCTTTTGTGCAGGTGATTTAATCAATTTTAATGCATCAGGTGGAGTTAGTTATGAATGGTATATTAATGGGGATATTCAAGTTGGTGCCTCCTTTCCTACTTTTTCTAAAGTATTAATTGATGGAGATACTGTACGAGTAAGAGTTTTTAACGCCGCCGGATGTTATGATGAGGAGTCACTTACATTTAATCAAATGAATCTTGATGACAATGGATTAATTGTTCTTCAAAATCCTTCTGATTCTGATTTATGTAATGGTCAAAATCCAACCGGTTTAATCTTAGGGGATGGAACTGGAGGTAGTTTAGTAGCGTCCTCGACATATGGAACAATAAGTTACCAATGGCAAAAGTCAATAAATAATGGAATTGACTACACAAATATAAACGGAGCTACTGCTGAAAATTATCAACCAGCAGGGATATCCACTAATACACTTTTTAGAAGAAATGTAATATTATCTTCCTTAACATCATCTTGTACATTTATTGGGGATGATATTGTGGCTATAAATACTAGGCCTTTATTTGATATTAATCTTACAACAAATAACCCTGATAATATATTTTGTCAGGATGAAAACATAATAGTATCGGCAAATGCGGGAGCTGTAACATATACATTTATCATTAATGCAACTACGATTTCATCTGGAAGTACTACAACATTAAATTTAGTTTCTGGTTCAGCTAGAAATTTAGCTGCAAGCCCTCCTATTATTCAAAGCGGTGATAATATTACTGTTCAAATTGAAGATAACTTTGGCTGTACAAACCAGGAAACAATTCCAATTATAATTGATGAAGTTGGTTTGAACCCTGGAGTATCAACTAATAAACCAGGAAATATAATCTGCTTTGGAGAGGAAATTGAGATACAAGCTAGTGGAGGGGTTAGCTACACTTTCTATATTAATAATTTAGGAAACCCTGCAATTCCGGCAGAGGTAGTAGGAAATACTTTCACTACTGATCGACTTAATGATGGCGATGTTGTTATTTCAAGAGTGTTTAATGCAACTGGATGCTATGCGGATGTTAACACAACTTTTACAGTTCTTTCATTATCCTCAACAGGTTCCATTACACTTGAGGTAGCTGCAGACTCAAGCTTATGCTACAATACTGCAATGGCTGGTTCGATTGATGGAGGTAATTTAGGTTTTGGTGGAGGAGCAGCTAACTCAACGGTAGCTTCAGCTACTATCGGTTATCAGTGGCAATCTTCTATAAATAATGGCCCATGGGGAGATATTGAAGGTGCAACCTCTCAAAGTTATAGTCCACCAGGAAATTTTACTGTTGCTACTCGATTTAAAAGAATTGCATTTGTTTATTATGATTCAAATTCAGATGGGGTATTTAATGAACCAATCTCTTGTCAAAGCATAGATTCTAACATAGTTTCTATAACCCCAAAAGCGAATTTTAACCCAACACTTCAAACAGGTGTTCTAAATAATTCATATTGTGCTGGCGATTTAATTACCATTCAAGCTCCGGCAGGAGCTGATAACTATCAATTTCTATTAAATGATAATCCTTGGGGGGTTGGAGGTGCCTCAAGAACGGTAACTGCTACTGCAGGAAATGGTCTTAATGAACTTGATAATGGAGACAGGGTAAAAGTAATAGTTACTTTGGATGGATGTACTTTTGAATCTGATGAAATCACAATATTAGTTGATTTCTTTGGAGAAGTAGGATCCGCCTCAATTAGTACTAACGCTCCATCTGATACAATATGTCCTAATGATTCTATAAGAATTACAGCTGGACCTCCAAATCCTGGTTACACTTATACCTTTAATATAGGCAATGGAATACCTCCAATTGTCCAGGCAGTCGAAGAACTTATCACAACAGATATAGTAACTACAACAGTAGTTACAGTTACCGTAGCAAATGCCAATGGTTGTACAGATACTGCTTCACTAACAGTAATAGTTCCTCAAGTTTTAACAGGAGGGGATGTAAATCTTCCGGCATTGGCTGATCGAACAATATGTCCAAACGGGGGTAACCCAGAGATTACAACCAATGTAGAAGCGACAGTAACAGCGGGAGCTACATTGTCTTACAGGTGGCAGTATTATGTTGGACCTGGCCTAGACGATTGGCAAGACATAGCTGGGGCTACAACCTCAACACTTGCTGCAAATAGTTTATTAGGCATTGTATCAAACACGACTATTCGAAGAGTAGCTTATGCGAGTCAAAACAATGCTGATTGTCCAGCAGGAGTTCCATCATTAGTTGATGGAGCAGCACAGAGTATTGAGATTGTAGTGGAGGATAGGGATGATCCTACTATTACCACTAATGATGCGGATAATATCATATGTGATTCTGATGCGATAGAATTTAATGTCAATGGTAATGAAGTGGGAGATACCATAGCATGGTATGTTGGCAATAATCCAGTAGGGGTAGCTACTCAGAACTGGTCACCAGCAGCAGGAGTATTAAATGATGGGGATGCAGTTACAGTAAGAATTACTACAGCAGCTGGATGTGAGTACACTTCAAATGCGGTACTAGTATCGGTTATTGCTACTCCAATAGCTACACTTAGCACACTTTCTCCTGATGATACTATTTGTGCTGGAGACTCTATTACACTTAATGCAACTCCTATAGGCCAGGCTACTTATACTTTTGATATAGGGAACGGTATACCTCCAATTATTCAGGCAAACAACCCACAATTAATCACAACAGATATAGTAACTACTACAGTAGTTACAGTTACTGTAGCAAATGCTAATGGCTGTACAGATGTAGCGACACGCACCATAACTGTTCCTCAAGTTTTAACAGGAGGGGATGTAAATCTTCCGGCATTGGCTGATCGAA
>WTIP01000065.1:4307-16501 GCA_011525195.1 Flavobacteriales bacterium
GTTCCTCAAGTTTTAACAGGAGGGGATGTAAATCTTCCGGCATTGGCTGATCGAACAATATGTCCAAACGGGGGTAACCCAGAGATTACAACCAATGTAGAAGCGACAGTAACAGCGGGAGCTACATTGTCTTACAGGTGGCAGTATTATGTTGGACCTGGCCTAGACGATTGGCAAGACATAGCTGGGGCTACAACCTCAACACTTGCTGCAAATAGTTTATTAGGCATTGTATCAAACACGACTATTCGAAGAGTAGCTTATGCGAGTCAAAACAATGCTGATTGTCCAGCAGGAGTTCCATCATTAGTTGATGGAGCAGCACAGAGTATTGAGATTGTAGTGGAGGATAGGGATGATCCTACTATTACCACTAATGATGCGGATAATATCATATGTGATTCTGATGCGATAGAATTTAATGTCAATGGTAATGAAGTGGGAGATACCATAGCATGGTATGTTGGCAATAATCCAGTAGGGGTAGCTACTCAGAACTGGTCACCAGCAGCAGGAGTATTAAATGATGGGGATGCAGTTACAGTAAGAATTACTACACCATTAGGGGATTGTGAATACTCTTCCGCTCCAGTTGTAGTGTCTATAGCCCCAGATCCAATTGCTACTATTACTACAAGTGCAGTAGGAAATACAATTTGTGCTGGAATCAATGGAGGTGTACCTTTTGCAGATAGTTTGACTATATCAACTACTCTAATTCCTGGGGCAAGCTATAGATATATAGTTGATGGAGATATAAATGCAGGTTCTTTTGTAACTGCTGCTCTTGCAGGAGTAAATTCTTTTACGACAGATAATTTTTCAGTTTTAGATAGAGATTTACAATATGTCGTTGGTATTCAAGTAATAAATTCTGCTGGTTGTAGTGATATTGCAACAACTACCATTTCATTGAATTATGTTACTGCAGATTTCATAGAGATTGATGGAGGTACAGTAGTTCAAAATATTTGTTCTGGAACGAGTCCAACTTTAGACTTTATTTCTGTTGGCGCAGAGGATGTACCTGATGGAACAAATGATTTCAATGACGGAGCAGATTACCCCAATGGTGCGGCTATTACTTATCAATGGCAAAAAAGTGAGGATAACCTAAATTGGATTGATATTGACGGAGCAACTGCAAGAACATATACTCCTACACCTACTTTATTTCAAACCACCTATTTTAGAAGACTATCTACTAGTACTTTAAATAATGTTGCTTGTGAGGAAGTTTCAGACAATATTATTACAATAAATGTTGCAGCAGAAATGGAGGGGGGTATAGTAGAAAGAAATATCGATCCTGTTTTAGATACATGGGAAGATTCTACACAAACTTTGTGTATAGATACTGCTCCCCAAAGATTAAGAGTGGTAAGTAGCACTATTGATCCGGGGGTAGACTACCAATGGCAAATTTCAAAAGATAATACCAATTGGGAAGACATTGCTTTAAATGCTACGGGTCCAGAATATCAACCATTAGCTATTGAAAATTCTGAAATTTCGTCTGTTTCATCATTCACTATAACAGTTGCAGCATTAGCTCCTGGTGATTTCTATCGTGTAACAATTGGAGCAGATATTTTTAATGTTACAATTGGAGAGGTCTATGATGCTGCTGAAGTTGGTTTTGGCGCATCACCAGTTGATAATGTTGATGAAGTTTTAGCACTTTTGGAATACAAAATCAATGATTCAGGATCTGGGATTACTGCAGTTGATGATGCAGCAACTGATAATATTCTAATTACGTTAGCACCAGGATCAGTTCTTTCACCAGTATATTTAATTAATGATTTAGCCACTACTGCAGCTAATTCAGTAAATGCATTGACTTATGATGGAGAAGGTAATACGCGTTATTTCAGAAGAAAAATGACCCAAAATTTTGGTGGAGCTGTTTTACCAAATTGTGAAACCTACAGTGATGTTCATACAGTAGAAATAAATTCGGTAATTGCTGGAAAGGTAAGTACTACTGATCTTGTGATATGTCATAATACGCAACCCTCTGAATTTATTTCTGAAAGAGATGGATATTCTACCAATATTGGATCAAATATAACTTATCAGTGGTATAATACGACTGATCAGGCTATGAGTGTTTGGGATCCAATCGCAGGAGCAACTAATTTAAATTTAAATTATGGAATTGCACTGACTCAATCGACCTCATTTAAAAGAAGAACTATTAGTGAATATAATGGAGAAACTTGTTTCTCTGAATCAGATCCAATTCAAATTACTGTATTGGATGAGGTAGAAGGTGGGTTTATTTTAGCTAATCAAAATATTTGTCGAGAACAAGGAGCACCATTAACTGTCGATGTAAATGACTTATTTGATATCATTGTAAATGCTGTAGAAACTGACGATGGAGATGGAGATGGAATAAATTATCAATGGCAATTTTCAGCTGATAATTTGAATTGGGATGATATTATTGTTGGAGATAGAGCTGATTTACTTGATGGAGGATTTACCCAAACAATAAGTCAAACAACTGTAATTACAACAGCTCAATTAGATTCAGATATAGAAAGAAGATTGAGAAGCATTGTAGATCCAGATGTTTCAACTTCTATTTATTATAGATTACATACCACTAGATATAATGACCAAAACAACAATGACATATTAGATGCAGGCGAATTAGAATGTGATGAGGCATTCTCCGCAGTCACAACAGTAACAATCAATGCACAGCCAACATTAGTACAAACTACTGCTCCAGCTGATGAACAGACTGTCTGTGTAGGAGATCCCATTGATCCAATTACATTTAGATGGGGCGGATCAGCTACCGGAATCAGACTTGTTAATTTACCTAATGGAATTGATCCAATTGCAGACGTTGTCACTGATGGAGCGGCAAAGACAGTAACAATAAGTGGTACTCCAAATAGTACTGGATTTATAAGGGTTGAAACTGAGGGCACTACTTGTGAAACAATTAGAATTCAACACTTAATTAGAGTTACAACTGCCCCGCAAATACCCGATTATATATTAATAGATGATGCTGCAGGCGGATTAGACCCTATACCAATTATTGAAGATCAAGATGGAAATATCTATAATGGTCAGATTTATCTTTGTGAGCAAGCTTTGTCAACCTCACCAAGTCCAACATTATTCAGTGCTTGTTATAATGATGGAAGAATAGCACCCTTGACAGAGTCTTATATCTGGTACATTTCCCCGCCCAATGCTGGGGTGATAAGTGCAACTACTGGTTATGTAACTTGGGATGATGGATTTATTGGAGATGCAACGATATCAGTAGTCGCTGTCGGATGTGATGGAACTGCAACGGCTACATTGACCACTGAGGTTACAGTTAATGAATTTGATTCTTCAGCTTCTAATCCAACTGAACCAATTCCACTTCTAGAAGCTCAAAGAGAAAGAGTTACAATTTCTGGATTGCCAGTAATAGGGGAGGTTTATAATATTACCTTAAATGGTGTAAAATATTCTTATGAAATCACAGTAGGCGGAACTACTGCCGCTCAAGTGGCCACTGAATTATCATCTATAATAGACAACGATTTAACTTCACCTGTTGGTGGATTATTTGGTTCGGCTTCTGCTGCTTTTGTTCAGGGCGATCTAAATGATAATGGGCTAAACGATGAAGCAGGAGGATTAGTTACTATCACAGCTCAATATGATGGAGATTCATCTCCAGCCATTCCTCCAGGAACACCAAGAGGTTATGGTGGAGATTTTAGTATACAAACAAGTGTAACTCCATCACCAGATGAAGCTAGAGCTTTTGGATTTATGACTAGCCGTCAAATCAATGAAACATCAACTGATATTTGTGGTGAGCTTACCGGTTCTGAGCCTATTTGTGAAACAACTGTTAACACTCCAAATACTCAATATTTTTCAACTGCAAGTTTTTATTCAAGTATTCGTTATGCCGTTGATTTGGGAAGTATTGCCCCTGGGGTAGGTAGTGTGGCTTCTCCTGGAGGAATTGTTTCTTCCACTGGTGTATTTGATTGGGACCCTGGTTTTCACGGAACCTTTAATATTGAATCATATGCAACAGGATGTGATGGGGTCGAAAATCCAATACCAGGAGTTCATACCGTAAGAATTTATCCTAATCTTGATCCTCCTTCAGATATAAGTTACGATCCATTAACTTTACCTGATTGCCCAGCTATTGAAGGTGAGACAACACAATTTACTTCAAGTTCAGAAGTAACTTGGTCTTGGAATAATAATGATGCAGGTACTTTAGATTCTGTAACTGGTTTAGTAACATGGGCTGAAGGGTGGTCAGGTACTGTTATTATTACAGCAACTTCATTTGGATGTGGAGGAGAGAGCCTTTCTAGAACCGTAATTGTTCCAGATTCACCAAGTTTATCAAGAATTTCAGATCCTACCACAACAAATCAAAGTTTATGTGTGGGGTCAAATATTGTCCCAATTAGATATGAAATTTTAGGTTCAGCAACAGGAGCTAATGTTACAGGTATTGATGACCTCAATTTATTTATAACACCAAGTTCAGAAAATCAAGTTGATAATTTTATTATTGATGTCGCTTTTCCTGATGTAGGTGATCAATATATCCTCACAATTAATCAAGTTCCATATACTGTAACTATAGGCGAGGATTCCTCAGATGTTGGAACTGTTACAGCTACTACTTTAAATGATATAAGTCGATTATTTGTTTTCAAAATAAATGCTGCATCCTTAGGAATCACTGCAGTCAATAATGCACCTGGAGACTTTACATTAACATCCAATGCATTTGACTTTAATGTAAATCCAACACTAAATGATATTGATGATGACGATGATGTTTCATTTACACGAAATATATTGCAAAACGGAGGAACGTTTATTGAAATTTCCGGGACAATATCCACAACAATACCAGTTACCTCACAAACAACATATCAATATACCATTACTACAGTTGGAGGTACTTGTACTCCAACAACAGCACAAGGATTCATTTCTATAAGTCCGAATTCTAACATGACAATCCAACCTGGAATGGATTTGGGACAAACTATTTGTAATAATTCAGTTGGAGCGTTTGAGCCAATTATTTATAACCTTGACAATGCATTAACAGTAAATGTTAACTGGACACCCAATAGGCCTACAGGGATTAGTCACACTCATTTATTTAGAAATCAGATATCTACTATTGAACTAGGAGGAGATGACGCAAATGTAGCAGCTAATAATGGAGAAAGTTATACTATTACCATTAATTCAACTACGGTTACTTACACTGTAGATACTGGAGCTCCACAAAATGACAATTCAAAAGCAGACATTCTTAACGGCTTAAGAACAGAAATCTTATCTGCTAGCCTTCCAGTTAGCGTTAATGTTGTTGGAAGCTCATTAAATATAACTTCTGTTAATGCTAAAGACTTTACTCTTTCAGGTGCTGGCGGTAATGCGCCTCTTCAATTTGGAGCATCAAATACAAGTCAAACTGCGACAAATACTTTATCAATTTTTGGTGATCCAACGGTTGCTGGACTAGCAGTTGATACTACATATGGATTTACTATAAGTACAGTTAATAATGCATTTGGATGTAACGATCCAGCAGTACAAGTTTCCTCTACTGGATCTGTTACAATTACTCCTGAACCTTCAATTGCTCTTACATTAGGCAGTGATAACCTAATAATTTGTCAAGGAGAAACAGTATCTTCAACACAAGGGGGGATAGATATAGAATGGGATATTACGGGTTACGCCCTAGGTGCTTCAATTGGAGCAGGACAATTGCCCAACGGGGTATTGTCATCTTACACTGAAATTCCTCAAATAACAGAGATTAATTTTGGAGGCGATCCTGCGACCTTTGATGATACCGATGAGTATAGTATTACCGTAAACGGCATAATTAATACAGTTACTGTTAGTGCCGCAGACGGATTAAATAGCTTTGATGCTATTTTACAAAGATTTGAAACATTAATTGATAGTAATGTTGCACTAGTTAATGCAACTTTTGCAGCAGGCGTTCTTACAATTCAATCAAATAGTGGAGATGCAACGGTTGTGGCTGTAGGGATTAATGATGTTAGTGGAGATGCAGATCAACCAGCACTTAATGCTCCGAATATTACACAAACAAATAGGAAGTTTTTAAGAATATTTGGTGCTCCTACTGATCCTGCGGGAATTTATAACTATACAATATCTACTTTTGGTACAAATTGTGATCCTGCAACAGCAAATGGAGTAATTAGAGTTGTAGAAACCCCAACCATTTCCGTTTCTGCAGGCAGTGATGCTAACCCTTCTGGTTTATGTAATGGTTCTCCTATGAATCCGATAAGTTTTGATATTTCAACATTCTCGACTTACACCGTTTCTTGGACTGGCGCAAATGGACAACCTCCAGGTATATCATTAATAAGAACTACAAGTTCAACTCTCTCCTTAGTTTCAGATCCAGTTATCAGTATTCCTGGAGCAATTCCAGCTGGAGGAGTGAGCTATACTTATCGCATATATTCTACTGTAAATGATAATGGCTGTTCCACTGAAGCGAGTATAGAGGGGATTGTAAATATTACAAATGGTACTGCAACATTAGATTTGGATGATGCTAGTTCTTCAATAGTTGATAGGGTAGATGCAGATGGAGGTGGATTTGATCCTAGTGTAGCTCCAGATTATGTTTTAATTGAATCTTGTCAAGGCTCTGAAATTGATGATGTAATATTTATATCATCTGTTGACGTTACCAATGTTGCTTTAGCATCAGGAAATCTTCCTTCGGGATTATTCACTGATTTTACTCCAAATGCTCGTGCTGGTGGAATAGGTGAATTTAGAATTTATGGGACACCAGACAACACTGCTATAACTCAAGATTTGGTTTTAGAGGCAATTACAGATGCTTGTGTGCCAGCTGCAGATATTAGAGTTAGAATTGAAGTTTTCCAAAATTCATCAATTGATTTGGATCCAGGTTCAGATGACAACCAAATAGTTTGTAATAATGCAGCTTTACCCGCAAATATTTCTTACACGATTGAGGGCGCATTAGATGCTACAGTTACAGGTTTACCTAATGGATTGGTAGGAAATTTCCAGGCTCCTAATAAATTTGTTATATCAGGGGATTTAAATGTTGCGGGTCTTACAACAACAACTATCTATACATATACAGTTTCAACAACAAATAATCCAGGTGGAGCTTTAGTAGGCCCATGTTCTGAAACTTCAATTACAGGTAATATTACAGTAAGACCTGAGGAATCTTTATCAGTTAATCCATTACCAGACGGCAGTGTTACACAGCAAGTTTGTTATGGTGAGGACATAACTCCAATAGTTATAAATGTTGTTGGAGATAATACACATGCTAGCCTGGTAAATCCTTTGGCCTTCCCCGATGGCATGAATTTTGATTTTGTTGAAGACGCTGATAACATGGGTGGTGTACTTACTATTTCTGGTAGTCCAAGTAATGCAATAGTAGGTAATGATCCATTTACTTATTCTTTTACTGTAACTACAGATGGTGCTGTGACAAGTCCTTGTATTGGAGATACGCAATTAATTGAGATCACTGTAGTTCCGCCTTCTGATTTAGTTTTTGCAGGTGCTGACCCCGCTATTTTAAATCAGACTGTTTGTGAGGGAACTTTAATTTCTGATATTGAATTTAGAATAGCTGGAGGTGCAAGTAATATTGTTGCCACTTTTGACCCTGGACTTGGATTTACCAGAGCAGCCAATATAAGATTAAATGATCCTACTGATGTTCAAAATTCAATAATTTATGGTAATGCACCAGATGTCGTGAATACTGAGGTGTTTAATTTTGAAATTACAACTGTAAATCAATGTAATCCAGGCAATGATGAAGTTTCACTTGTTGGAACAATCACTGTAATACCAGAAGAAACTATTGAACATCGTGGTGCTTCAGGAGATCTTGTACAAGAAGCCTGCGTAAATGCTAATATAGTCCCTATAATATTTGATGTTACAGGTCAGGATGCATATGCAGAGTTTGTAGACCCAAATTCTGTGCCTTCAGGAATAGTTCTTGACTTTGCACCTAATCAAGTAAATGGGAATGGTGGAGTTGCGACTATTTTAGGAAGTCCAGATAGTTCTAACCCCCCAGGTGATTATACATTTGAAATTACAACAGGAGGATTAAATACAAGTCAATGTATTGATGATACTCAATCAATTACAATCACTGTAAATTCATTACCAACAATGGTGTTTTCCGGAGCTGATCCCGCAGATATGAATCAATCTGTTTGTCAAGAGACACCAATTACACCTATTGAATTCACCCTTGGTGGGGGCGCAAATGATGTAATATTTAGTTCTTCTCCAGCTGGATTAGGTTTCACAAGAGCAAATAATGTATCAGTTGATGGTAATTCAGTTCAAATATTTGGCACATCACCAGTAGTTGTAGCAGAAACAACATTTACTTACAGTTTAAGTACTGTAAGCCCTAATTCGTGTACACCAAGTGTTACTTTAGGAGGAACAATTACGGTTTATCCACCGGTTCAGTACAATAATTGGTTAGGGAATCTAACTGTTAATGATCCGCTATGTAGTGATGATGGTGGCTCAATTGAAGTAAATCCTGCAGCTGTTTCGGGAGGATTTGTTGCTGTAAAGCAGCAATCTTCAATTGAATTAAACAATCTTTTTGAAGTGGGTAATATCATAACAATAAATATTGGCCCACAAACATTTAATTATACTGTACAAGGGGTAGATAATGCAACGGGTAATCTCTCTAATGATCCAGCGGTATTTGATAGAGCTCAAAGTAAATCAGAAATAATAACAGAAATTGTTGGGTTGATTAATGACAGTAACTCTGGCTCTACCCTTGTTACGGCTGTTGGAAACTCACCTGCAGTAGGAATTGCAACCCTGATTGCTAAAACCTCAGGCATAGGATTTACCCTAACATCTAGTAAACAACCTTTAGCTTCACCTGGTGTGATTACTTTGGCCACTCCAATACCTAATCAGTCATTAACTTATGGCTATTATTGGAGACAGACAAATTCTATTGGAACACCCGTTTCAACTTTAGATATCTCAGATCCAACCACTTATATTGGAACAGGATTAACATTAAATTTAAATAGTGTAACCGGTTCCGAGTATTATTTACTCACAACAGTATCTAATAATTGTCAAGCAGATTCTCCATTTGTTACAATTACTGCTCCAGATCCTTTAGCTCTTAGTATAGATTCAATCTGTGACACAGAAATTGTTGCTGATGGAAGTGGAGGAACAGGACAGTTGACTTATATTATATATAATTCAAATGGAACTGAAATTGGAAGATCTCCTGCAACATTTGGCGCTTATACTTTTAGTGATGGAGATGCAAATAATTTACCAGGTGGTGGGTTTATAAATATCACACCTGGATTTCAGTACCAAATTGGAATTGTCGACGAAAATAATTGTTCATTAAATGGAAATGATTCGACCGTTCAGGTTAATACGCCTTTGGCCTTAGAAATCGATGAAACTAGGTTTGACTTAACCCCAGCTGGATGTAGTAACGATGATGGAAGTATTGTTATGAATGGCGCTGCTATTACCGGAGGTTCTGCTGGTAATACTGGAGATTATCTAAATATTACTTTCCAATGGAATCGAATAGGTGGAGGTTACAGTAATAACAGTCAAAATATTTATGATTTAGCTCCAGGAGACTATGTTTTGACAATCACTGATAACTTATGTCCTACTCTTACAGCTACATCAGATATATTTACAATTATAGATAATGGTACATTTGAGATTATAAATGCACCAGACAACTCTTTAATTTCAAATTGTTCAGATGGTCATTTACAAGTAAGTATTGATCCTGCAAACCCTGGCTCTGGCAATTTTAGCTTTGAATGGACAGATCAATTTGGAGTAACTAGAGGTAACACAAATAGAATAGAAGATTTAGACGCGGGCATTTATACACTTGTCGTTCGTGATACAACAACTAATTGTCAGAGAACTTACACATACACAATTACTGGTTCCTCTGGACCACTGAGCATGTTAAATCCTGTAGCAGTAAATCAAGCTAATTTTTCAACTACAGATATTTTATGTAATGGTGCAGCTAATGGAACATTTACTGTAGAATTTACTGGAGGCAATCCACCATATTCATACTCTTTAAATGGAGCAGCATTTGTTGCGGATGGATTTACAACAAGTACTTCTTCAGTTTCAACTGGTGGCGCTAGTTCAACAGTTGTTTCTTATACAACCCAAATTTTAACATTAGATGGTTTAGAGGGGGGCACTTACTCTGTTAAAATTAAAGATAGTGGTTTATGTACGGATGATTCAGGAAATGTTATCGAATTAAATTTAGGATCAGTTACCATCAATGAGCCAGATCCTTTGACTATTGAATTAAATGCATCTACTACTGAAGCTATTGACTGTACATCAGGAATTCAAGGCTCTCTTGGAGTTAACATAACAGGTGGAACAGTTAGCGGAACTACTCCATACAGCATTCTATGGGAGCTTTATGGTCCAAATGGAGAAGTGCTTTACAAAAGAACCACCTCTGGTTCACCATCAGATCCAGATGATTTAACTATTACTGATCTTGATTATGCTGGAGATTATACTGTTACGGTCACCGATGCTAATGGTTGTTCAACTTCAGAAATTATCACTTTGGATGATGGTTCTAATGAAGAACCTTTTAATGTAGGGGAAACTCCCGTAATTACTCAGCCGGGATGTAATTCGGAAGAACTTGGATCTATTGAACTTGAAATGAATGGTGGGGTTCAGCCATATGATATTAAATGGTATAAATTATCTGTTGCTCAGGAAGATGCAACATCTTCTACGTCTTCTGGAACAGGAACATCAACTTCAACTACATCTTCTTCTACAACAATTGAATTTTCAGATGGAGGATATGTTAGTATGAATAAAGATGGTTTCTATTTAATTGATAATCTGGCTCCTGGAAAATATAGAGCTATTGTTACAGATGCTACAGGTTGTCAAATATTTTCAAGATCTGGCGTTATAAAAACCTCTTCATTCAATATGGTAAATCAAAGAATTTATAATAGAGAAGTTCTTGATTGTGATTCAGGTTTAGTTGAATCTGATTTTTCATTTAGATTAACCGGTACAAGCCTAGCATATAATATTTATCTTGATGGTAATTTAGTTTATGGAGGAACCTCAGCAACATCTTCTGCTACTTCAAGTTCATTTACTAATGACATAGTAAAACAAGGCAATACTTTTGTGATAAGAGGTTTAAGTGAAGGCAGACATATAGTTGAAGTGCAGGATGCTGCTAACACTGAGTGCTCATTAGATTATGCGTTTGATATTGAAACCTATGTGCCTATAACTTTTGAAGGGGAGACAGAATTTGAATTTGATGTTTGTGATAGTACTTATGAGTTTGAGCTTGATACAAATTCAATTATTGGAGGTAACCCAATTATTGATGATAATGATAATGCTATATATAATTTGAGATGGACATATACTCCCTTAGACCCAAATGAACCAGGTTCAAGTTTTAGAGGGCGAACAAGTTTTGATGCAGGAAGAGGAACTTACGAGCTAGTAATTTCAGATGGTGTATGTGAATCTGAAGTAATAGAATTCGTCTTTAGTGGAGATGTTAATGTATTATCAATTGATGGACTTCTTGCAAATAACGAAATTTCTCAAGGAGTAAGCTGTGAGTTAGGAGCAAAAGATGGAAGAATTTCGATTGATATCACTGGTGGATCAGAACCTTATGATATATCATGGGAAATTTTTGATCCAAATAATCCAATACCAACACCTGCAAATCCTGCAAGTCCTACAAATTCTCCTTGGATTCCCTTAGATGGCACTTATCCTGGACTACAAAACTTTGACGGATTTACTACTTTAAATGATCTACCTGCAGGATTATATAGATACACAATAAGAAGTGGAAGTATTTGTCCTAATTCTATTGATACACCATTTAACTATTTAAGAGATGTAATAAGTGTAGATGATGATAGTACATTAGTTTTAACAGAAGGACCTTACGTAGATTCTAAATTATGTGCTGGTCAACCGGGCTTATTGATACTTGATGCGGTTAATAATTCAGATTCTACAGCCCCACTTAACTTCTTCTATAT